>JANQET010000019.1 GCA_028278265.1 Myxococcota bacterium | reverse complement strand
GGGCAGCTGCAATTCAGAGGGAAATTGGGTGCCGTTTAAGACCGCCTGTATCGGCCCGACCATGGTGTTCAATGTCGTCGATTCGACCCATTGCGACGGGGAGCTTCCCCCCCGCGGTCTTTGCGGTCCGTTTTGCGGAGGGGGGGCCGAATCGGGTCGGCAAAACGAGTTCAAGTTTTATGCCACCGCGTTTTTTCTTCGCTATCTCAAGGACGATCTGGATGCGGGACAGCCCCTGACCGAGGATGAGATGACGGCCAACTCGGCCATCCGGGATGTGATCATCGAGGACGACGAAGATTGCACTGACGACGGTGGAGGAGATGCTGACGCGGATTCGGATAGCGATAGTGATGCGGACAGTGACGGGGATGGGGACGGCGACGGCGATGCTGACGGGGATAGCGACGCGGATGGGGATGGGGACGGAGACAGCGATTCGGATGGCGATACGGATTCGGACTCAGATGCAGACACTGATGGTGACAGCGATGGGGATACGGACTCGGATGCGGACTCCGACGCAGATGCAGACACGGATGCGGACGGAGACAGCGATAGCGATAATGGTGGGGACGCCAGCGGCGAAGGGGGGTGCGGTTGCCACGTTGCCTCGCCAACACCCTCACTGTTGAGTCGTCTGCTATCCCTGCTCGCGCACTGAGCGCTTTTCCCCGGTCAGGATAAAAGCCCGTCTTCCATGCACCGCTGAGATGAAGGTGTTAGACTATTGGCGAGATGAAAACTGTTGGTCGGAATGGGGTGTTAGTGATCGTTGCGTGTTTCGCCTTTGTGCGGTGTGCGACTATCGGTGAGAGCGGAACCGATCCCACTGCTGGAGATGCGGATACTGACGTGGATGGGGACACCGATAGCGACACGGATGCGGATTCAGACACGGATACCGACGCAGATGCAGACATGGATACGGACACGGATACTGACGCAGATGCAGACATGGATACGGACACGGATACTGACGCAGATGCAGACTCGGACACTGATGCGGATACGGATACCGACGCAGATGCAGACTCGGATACTGATGCGGACACGGATACTGACGCAGATGCAGACTCGGATACCGATGCAGACACAGATTCTGATACAGGCACTGACGCAGACGCGGACACTGACTCGGATACTGATACGGATACGGACACCGATGCGGATGCAGACTCGGACACCGATGCGGATGCAGACTCGGACACCGATACAGATACCGATCCCTGTTCCGGTGAACCAGTTGTCGACAACTTGACCCCTGTCAGTGCGGTATTCAATATCAATGATGGCCAAGAAGCGATCGCCCAGACCTTTGTGCCGCAAAGCGAGACCTTACACGCGATTGAATTCTATATCGGAGAAAACGGGGTGGAGCTCGATGTTCATCTCGTGATTCTGGAAAACATTACCCTTGATGATCTCGTGCAGGCATGGCCGGTCGATCCGCCGGCAAACGGTAACTATGATTTGTATTGTTTTGCCCTCGACGACCCGGGTGTGATGCCCCTGCACCAGTACCGAGTGCAGCTCCTGCCCAATCCCTCGTTGAATGCCGATTCCATTGTTGGGATCATCGGCATCAATGAGGACCAATACCTCGATGGGGAAGCGCTGTTTTATGACGGCGCCAACTGGTCGCCGGTCTCTGATGCATCGACCCTCGAGGACTTCGCCTTTGCCCTCTATTGAAATAGTAGCAATTCAAGAGGAATTTTTGTACGCTACAGGCTTCTTGGATCATGTGGATATGGTAGCGACAAAGGAGTCATAATGCAGTTACACGCGCGTTGGTTAGTGTTCATCGTTTGCTGTCAGATAGGCTTATCCTGCCAAAAGACCGGTGTACCCTCGGTAAAACAGCCCTCACCGATGTGGAGTGACGTTCAACGGGATGCCAAGGGTGCCACGGACGAGGCCGATCCGATGATCGAGACCCTGCTCTTTGAATCCCGGTTCATCTTTGAGACCGCTAACCAGTACCGCACCCAGTGGACCCACCGATATCGCATTCTCACCGATGACGCGCTCGAGCATTGGAGCCTGATCACAGCACACTGGGCCCCCTGGCGCCAGGAACGCCCTGAAATTCGGGCATCGGTGACCAGTCCCAGCGGTGATGTGGTCCCCCTCGATCCCAAAACCATTGTCGACAAAAGCCGGGATGAGAGTTCGGCCAAAATTATCTCCAACGCCCGGCAGCTGGTCGCGCCGTTGCCCCAACTGCAGGTGGGCTCGGTGGTCGAAACCGTTGTCTCGATCAACCACCTGCCCTCGGCCTATGGCCCCGGGATGAGCGCCAGCCACTACTTCGGCTCCATCGGTCGGCGGGTCGAATCATCCGCTCTGGTGATCCAACACTCGAAGAACGTGGAGATAAAAGCGAAGCAGTATGGGATAGAACTCACGCCCGAAGAACAGATCGAGAACGGCGTCAGGACGGCTCGTTGGGCGGTGCACGATCTCGAGCCCATCCGCCGGCCCGAGCGCAATCTGCCGGTGGAGATGGCGATCGCCCCTTCGATCAAGATTACCACCGGAACCAGCTGGGCCAGTTTGGCGCAGGCCTATTTCGAGCACGTCGATCACCATTTCGAGCGGGCAGAATGCGCCGCAGAGCTGAAGTCCCTCTTGGCCGAAAATCGGGGAACCACCGAAGAGCGCATCGCGGCCTTGTTGCAAAACCTGCGGCAACGAGTGCGCTATACCGGCCTGGAGCTCGGTGAGAACTCGATTGTTCCGGTCGGCCCGTGTGAAACACTGGCGCGGGGATTTGGCGACTGCAAGGACCAGGCGACATTGCTCATCGCAGCGCTAAAGCATCTGAATATCGAAGCCCATCTCGCCCTGGTCAAGGCGGACTACGACGTCGATGTGGACCCCCAGATGCCCAGCCTGATGGAGTTCAATCACGCGGTGGTCTATATTCCCGGCAAGGAGCCGCTCTGGATCGATCCCACCCTGGAATACTCCCGGCCCGGCGAAATCTCCAGCGCCGTGTTGGATCGCAACATCCTGGTGATCTCCGATCGAACCACCGAGCTGCTCCGGACCCCGGCAAACCGGGCTGAGCTAAACGTCTATCAGGAGGTGCGCGAGGTCAAGTTGAGCAGCATGGGGGGTGGGTCGGTTCGTGAGGTGTCGTCTTATCGCGGCGCCTATGAGCGATACGAGAGGGCGAGGGCGGTCAAGAGCGGCGATCAAGAAAAATTGCGCGAGAATCTGGCCTCTTATGTCAAGAATGTGTACCGCACCGAGAAAATGGTCCAAGCCCATCAGGAAGACCCCCAAGACCTGAGCAAACCGTTCGGTTACCAAGTGGTGGCCAACGAAATCGGCGTTGCCCAAACCGATGAAAATGAAGCGGTGGTAGCGTTGATGCCTTGGAACCTGTTTCAGTACATTCCCGATGAAATCGACCCGCGGGAGTTCACCAAAAAGGATCTGGACGAGGAGCGAAGCGCACCGCTGGAGCTACCCACCCCGGGCAGGGCGGAAATCGAGTATCGGGTCATCGCCCCGGTGGGATACCGAAATAAGCCGCTGCCCAAACCGTCGCAGCACCGCATCGGACCGTTTTCGTTCGGCGTGAGCTATCAAGCCTCAGACGAGCGAACCGTGGTCGCCAATTATTACCTGGAGCACAGCGCGAAGGGCCTGGCCGCTAAACAATACGGCGAATTGCGACGCACCCTGCTCAAGTGGGCCGACGATTTTCCCCACGTCGTCGAATTCGAGAACATCGCGATGCGGTTGCTCAACAACGGGAAGTACAAGGACGCCCTGGTCTTGCTGCAGGACACCGTGAAAGCGGCAACCGGCAGTGCAGAAGACCGGCATGTCTACCAGCTGTGGTACTCCAAGGCCCTGCTCACCACCGGTTTTGGCGATGCGGCAATACAAGCGGCAAAGCGCGCGACCGAGATTTCACCCCAATCTCCGGAGGCGTGGATCGGGCTCGGTTGGGCCCAAGAGCACAACTATCTCGCCCAGCGGTTCGGCAAGGGGTATGACCGCCCGGCCGCAATAGCTGCCTACCAACAGGCCATCAAGCTGGACAAGGAAAACATGGTGTCGCGGATGTCGCTGGCCATTTTGCTCGAGCACAACAAACACGGCCAGCGCTACCTGGACCTGGACGACCTCAACGCCGCGATTGACGAGTATCAGCGGATTTTCGAATTCGACGACAACGTTCAGGTAAAGAAGAACATGCTCGTCGCTGCGGTGATGGCCGGCCGATTCGGCGACGTGCTGGAGAAGACCGACGAGGCACCTGACGACTCTTTTCTGGCCAATCTGCGCCTCACCGCCATCTTGGCCAAAGAGGGCAAGGAGGCGGGGCTCGCGTCGTCGTTGCAGCTGTTCAGCGATGAGGAGGAGCGACTGGACGCATTGGCACAAGCGGTGGAGTATTTGATCCACAACCGTCGCTACCCCCTGGCTGCTGATATCCTCCAGGCCAGCGCCCGAGGTGCATCGGGCGTGGACAAGCAGGTTCGGGCCTCCCGTCTGCGAGAGGTCAAACAGTTGAGTCAGGAACTCCGTTTGGCCAAAGGTCCGGAGCAAATCATGCAGCGGGTTTACCGGGCGGCGTTCAATGAGGACCACCAACTCGACGATTTGTGGTTGCCTGAAATGCGGTCGATCCTGCCGGATGATTTCGAAGAAGATTTTTTGGTGGGGCTGCGTCAGGGAATGAAACTCAACCAATCTGAGCTGCCTCGCGTGGTGCTACGGGATTTCGTGTTATCGCTGATGAAGTACAAGAAAAAGGGGGATGACCGAATCGGCTATCGCATCGTCGGTAGTTCAGATGGCGGGGGGAAATCGTCCCACACGAGCTATGTCGTCAAACAGAACGGTCGCTACTGGCTGGCAGGTCTTCAGGGGACGGGGTACCAGGGGGTCGTGATCGCCAAATTCCTCGCCCGGGGTGAAGTCAAACGGGCGCAAAAGTGGCTCGATTGGGTCGCCCAGGGCAACGGGAGGGGGTCGACGTTCAACCAGTATTGGACCCAGGGATGCCAAGGGGACCGACACCGAGCCCAGCTGGCCAACTGGTTTCTGTTGTCCAGTCACAAGGAGACCATCCAACCGGTTATCAATGAGGTGGAGACAGCTGTTGAGCAGAATCGCTATCCGGGCAAGAAGACAGCGCTGAATCGAATTCGGCTGCGCAGCTACATGGTGCTCGAGCGGTATGCCGACGCGATGAAACTGGCTGAGGAAATGATCGACGCCAGAGAAGAGGTTCGATTGGCCTGGAATTTCTTCCTCGGCGCTGCGGGAAAATCCCGCAACTACCGTCGCTTGAAAAAAGTGGCCGAGCGAGAGCTGAAACTGGATCCAGATAATTCCATCGCGTCGATCGCGCTCAACGCGGTATTGTTGGAGAGCGAAAATCCCGCGTCCTATTGGAAGGCGATCAAGAAAAAGGAGCGGAGCGAATCCCTGAGCCCGATGGAAAACAACAACATGGCCTGGCTCACCCTGTTCTCCCACGGATCCCTGAAGCAAGGGTTGGACTATTCGCTCAAATCGCTGCAAGTGATGGCCAACCGACCCTCTTACTTGCACACATTGGCCACCATTCACGCCGAGTTGGGCAATTCGGCGGAATCCCATCAACTGATGCAAAAAATCTATCTGACCTACGACGAGCCCGAACCCAAGAATGCAGATTGGTACGTCATCGGACGGTTGGCCGAACACTACCGCTTGGTCGACGTCGCTCGGGAATCCTACTGTCGCGTTGAAAAACCGGAGCACAAAAACCCGATGGCCACCTACCATCTCGCCAAAAAACGGCTCAGGAAAATGAGGGTCAAGTGTGGCAAGAAATAGGATGGGATGACCGGCCTGGGCGCCACGGTGTTCTCGATATGCAATCGGATCGACAGGTTACAGTACTGTAAAGGGTGTCGTCACGAAATCTGGGTCGAATCCCCGCCTGCCTGTTGACTTGCCCCCTTGGTTTCGCATTATTATTAGAATGCCCAAATATAGATTCAAGCATCTTGTTCGGGCATTAAGGAGAAAATCATGCCTCACAACAATGTCAAATCCATCATCTGGCTCGTGGCTCTGCTCGCCGTATTCGCTATGAGTGCGTGCGACGGTTCACAGGACTCGGATGCCGATGACGATGATCACGACGGGGACCAGGGGGGTGATAGCGACGGCGACGGGGATGGGGATAGTGATGGCGACAGCGACGGGGACAGTGACAGCGATAGCGACGGTGACAGCGACAGCGACAGTGATAGCGACAGCGACAGTGATAGCGACAGCGACAGTGATAGCGACAGCGACAGTGACAGTGATAGCGATAGTGACAGTGATAGCGATAGTGACAGCGATCTGTGCGGCAATGGACAGGTGGACAGTGGTGAGGTTTGCGACGGGGATGAGGTGCCCTGCGAGACCCTCAATACAGACTGGGTGGACGGGGACGCGCCGTGTCTGGACGACTGCTCGGGATACGATGAGTCCACGTGCGAAGAGAACATCGACCTGGACGACGAGATGTCCGGATCCATTCAGAAAGCCGCCGAAATTACGGGCTTGGCCCACATGGAAATGTTCGGCAGGGATTGGATCGGCAAGAAGGAGCAGGACATAAAAACACTGATCAGCGACGTGTTCGACGCCAATGGCTCGAGCGGGTTGGCCTTCTCCCATATCGTGGCCTCAGGGCCCAACGCCATTGATTTGCACTACACGGGCGGGAATAGGGTTATCCTGGATGGGGATCTGGTCAAGGTGGACATCGGTGCCAAGTGGGAGGGCTGGTGCGGTGACATCACCCGGACATTCCCGGCCAACGGCAAATTCTCGGACCGGCAAAAGGAGCTCTACCAATTGGTGCTCGATGTACAGCTGGCCACCGGAGAGTGGATGGAGTACGGGGAGCACACCCTAGGAGACCTGACGTCCTATGCAAAGAGCCTGTTCAAGGCGAGCCCCCTGCGGGCCGAGGACATGCAAGGGAACGAGCGGACCATGGATGTGTTTTTTATTCACGGGATTTCTCACTTCATCGGTAAGACCGTGCATGGGCAGGATTTGAACATCGACACGAGCAAGCCACCGCCGTTGGGGTACGTGTTCTCCATCGAGCCGGGGCTCTACATCGAGAGCGAAGGCACTGGAATGCGCATCGAGGACGACTTCGTGATGACCGAGGACGGGGCGGTCAATATTTGGAAGAATACGATAAAAACCGTCGAGGATCTGGAGGCGTTCATGGCCAAGAAGCACGACCGGGCGTACCTGAAGTCATTGTTCCAGATCAACGATGCGGCCAAGGATGCCCTGGCCATCGGCGGATACACCACTCACATGGATTTCTAGTCCGAGTTTCGGCACATCAGAGCCCAACAGGTGCCGAACCGCACCCTTCCGGGAACCTTTTCGTTCGCTCGCTGTCCAGGTACTATTTGGAGGATGAATGTCCCCTGACTACGCGCGAATCAAGACTGTTCCCGACCTGCTCAATAGCGAGCCGCAGTTTCCGGACAACACGGCCGAAATCGCCTCCATGGCCCAGTTCGCCTTTTCCAGCGGTGAATCGGCCGGTGCCCTGCGGGAAGCCCTCGCCGACTACCCGGTTTCTTCGACTGTGTGGGATGGGGAGTGTTTTGCCGACGATTTGTTTCTCGACGATCTGCTCGAGGGCTGCTTCACAATTTCAGACGAACGCTTTACAGATGATTACACCCCTCCCCAATGTCTACCCTATTTGAAAAAGGTGCTTACTCATCCACCCGGTTCGGTGGGGTGTACCGAGTTCAGACAGGCGATTCAACGGGAATTGCTCGCCGGTGAGTCTCTTCGACGTGAGTTCGAGACGGTGTATCGAAAGTTGACCGAGCTTCGAGAGGTGATCGATTCGGCCGGAGTGATGGGGTGTCAATACTCCACGCGGCGGCGGATCGACATTTTGCTTCAAATAAAAGAGACCATCGACCTGGTGGCGCAGCAGTTTGGTGCGGCGAGCAGCGGTATTGCGCGGATTCGCCGATGGGCCGAGGAGTTTCAACAGAGCCGGGGCTATGCGGTGTTGCGGGATTTCGTGGAGCACGAAGGGCGGTTGTCGGCGGTGCAGCTGCAACTCCAAGTGGGGTTCGACGGTACAGTGCGGAGCTTCAAAATCGAGAAGGTCTCCGAGAACAGTGACAATCGTTTCTACCGCAATCCCCTGTCCCGGTTCTGGAGCTGGTTTCGCCTCTTTATCCGGGGGTACCAGGTGAGCCGGGACGAGCTGGTGGCCCGTATCGTGGAAAAAGTGTTCGACGCGATCGACGAGCGACTGTCGCTGATGTTCGTGCTCATCGGACAGATGGAATGCCACCTCGCCTCCCTTGCCTTTTCAGAGGTGTGCCGGGAGAACGGGCTGGAAACATGCTTTGCGGAATTTGTCGACGAGCGAGAGGGAACCTCGGCGACCGGGGTGTTCAATCCCCTGTTGCTCGAGGAGACCGAGTCCATCATCACGTGCGATGTCTACAAACGTTTGGATGATATGATACTCATTATCACCGGTCCCAATTCAGGGGGTAAAACCCGCCTGCTGCAGGCGATCGGGTTGCTGCAGCTGCTGGGCCAGAGCGGTTTCGCCGTGCCGGCCCAAGAGGCCGTCCTTCATTTCAAGAACGGACTGTTCGCCTCCCTGGTGGCCAATCAATCGTCCCGACAAGAGGAAGGGCGACTCGGCACCGAGCTCCTTCGAATCCGCCGGCTGTTCGAGCGGTCACCGGCCGGATCGATGATCATCTTGGACGAGCTGTGCTCTGGAACCAATCCCTCCGAAGGGGAGGAGATTTTCCTGCTGGTGGTCTCCCTGCTCAAGGAGCTGCGGGCCGAGGTGTTCATCACGACCCATTTTCTGCGCTTCGCTCGCAAGCTCGCCGATGATTCGTCCCGTAGGAATTTGGCGTTTCTACAGGTCGAGCTGGACGACGACCAGCGTCCGACCTACCGCTTCGTCCCCGGCGTGGCCACCACCTCGCTGGCCGGACACATCGCTCAACGGCTCGGCGTGACCAGAGATCAACTCCTCGCTCTCATCAACGAAAAATAGCGGCAAACGAACACGCCGAAGCGGTCTATTTTTTCCAGAACGACGGGTAAAAGATGACCAGCGCGGAGAACATCTCCAACCGACCCACCAGCATGTTCCAAGAGAGGAACCATTTCCCCACTGCAGAAATATGGGCATAGTTTTCCGACGGGCCCACATCGCCGAATCCGGGGCCGATGTTCATCAGCGTGGCGATGACCGAGCTCATTGCAGTGCCGTAATCCATATCGTCGGTCAGCACCATGAAACACCCGCCGCTGAGCACGAGGAAGATGTTGACGATGAAGTAGCAACACGCGAGGTTGATCACCGAGGGGTCGATGGGACGGTTGTTGATCCGCACAGATAACACGGCCAGGGGTTGGAAGAATATCTTTTTGATCGCGATGACGCCGAACTTACAGATGATCACATAGTGGATCACTTTGATGCCGCTGGTGGTGGAGCCGGCACAGGCGCCGATGAAGCAGACTGCGTAGAGAAACATTTGCGCGGCTTGGGGCCACTGTTCATAGTCCGCCGTGGTGAACCCGGTGGTGGTCAGAATGGACATCACCTGAAAGGTGCCGTAGCGCAATGAATCGAGCACCCCATAGGTCTCCTCCTTCCACAGGATCCACGAGACCATGCCGCAGAAGAATACGACGAACCCGACGTACCAGCGAAATTCGGTGTTGATCCGCAGCGCCCGCCACTGCCCCATCGCCATGTGGTAGAACAGCATGAAGGTCATTCCACCGAGGAACATGAAGACGATGATCACCCAGTCGAAGTAGGCGCTGTCGTAGTGGCCGATACTCGCGTTGTATGGCGAGTAGCCCGAGGTGGAGACCGTGCCGAAGGCGTGACAGAGGGAGTCGAACAGGGACATGCCCCCAAAACATTGAAGCAGAACCTGGATCAGGTTGAGGATCAGATAGATGATCCAGAGATAGGTGATGGCGTCCCGGTTGCGGGCGGTGAACTTGTCTCGGGTGATCACCTGTCCCGGGCTGGATTCGGCGCGAAAGATGCGCAGACCGCCCATCCCGTGGGGCAAGAAGATGATGGTCAGCGTGAGAAAGCCCATGCCGCCGAGCAGATGGGTTTCGCTGCGCCAGAACAACAGGCCGTGGGGCACGGTTTCGATGTCGGTGAGAATGGTGGAGCCGGTCGTGGTGTAGCCGGACATCATCTCAAAAAAGGCATCTGTAAACGACGGGATGGCCCCGTGGATCACAAAGGGCAGGGCAGAGACCGCGGAGATGATGATCCAGCCGAAGGCGGCGATGGCGAATGCGTCCTTGAGGTTCAGTTCCTGCTCGTTGCGAAATAGCCACCAGGGGGCAAAACCGGCGGCCCCGGTGACCGCGGCGGAAATCAGGATCGGAATCAGATCCCCCTCGTTGTCGTAGAATAGGGTGCAGATGGCCGGTAACACCATCGCTCCCCCGGTGACCAGGAGCAGGGTTCCCATGACGTGGGCGATGGAGCGGTAGTTCATGGTCGCGACGCCGTCAGCTGCCTACTTGAGCAGCAATTTCTGCAGATCCCGCAGGTGATTGGAGGTGCACACCCCGATCACTTTGTCGCCGGGCTCGATTTGGCTGCTGCCCACCGCGATCTGCCATTTGTCGTTGCGAAAGAACCCGCCGATGATGATTTTTCCCTTCATTCCTCCCAGCTGGTACAGGGGTTTTTGGGTGATCGGCGCGCCCCGATCGGCCACCAGCTCCACCACCTCGGCTTCAAACCCGTGAAGATGGGCCATCGACAGCACTTTGTCCCGGCGGATGTACTTGAGGATTTCGTTGGCTGCCAACACTTTTTTATTGAGCACGATGTCCGAGCCCATCGCCGAGGCGATGGTGAGGTACTCCTCCCGCTTAACCAGGGCAATGGTCCGGCTCTCTTTTCCCTGCAGCTCGCCGGGCTGATTGCGAATGAGGTGTTTGGCCAACACACTGGTCATGATGTTGGTTTCATTGTCTCCGGTAGCGGTAATTATCGTGTCCATGTCGAGAATGCCCGCCTGGATCAACGTGTCCGCTTCGGAAGCATCCCCGTGAAGCAGCTCAGTTTTCTTGAGCCGGTAGGAGAGCTCCTCGGCGCGCCGCTCGTTCTGCTCGATCAACTTCACCGGAAAGGTGCGTTCGAGGAGCTGGGCCACCCGCGTCCCGATCAGCCCCCCGCCGATGATCATCACCCGGTGGCTCCGCTCTTGGGCCACACCGGCGAGCAGCATCAGCTGGGGCAGGTCCTCCTTGTGGGCCAGGGCAAATACCTGGTCCTGGGGTTTGAGCTCGTGATCGCCGCTGGGAATGATGGTGTTGGCCCCCCGGGCGATGGAGACGATGCGGAAATCAAATCCGTCATGGATTTGGGAGATATCCTTGATTTTCATATGGGCCAGAAACGACCGTTCGTCGATGCGGGTGGCCATTACCTGCATGTGGCCTTCGGCGATATCGATCACGATGTTGCCGGCCTGGATTTTGAGCAACCGGCCGATTTCCTGGGCACAGAGCTCTTCGGGGCGAATGACCAGGTCGATTTTGAGGTCGTCCGGGGTGAGCGGGGCGTTGCGGCGCCAGAGCTCCAGCGAACGAACGCGGGCAATTTTCTTGCGAATGCCCGAGCGATCGGCGATGAGCGAAGACATGATGTTCACCGCATCGTTGTCAGTCACCGCGATGAGGTAGTCCATCTGTTGGGCAGCCGCGTCTTTCCAACAGGAGAAGCTCATCGCATCCCCCCGGATCAGCCGGGCGTCCACCTCACCGTCGGCCCGGCGAATCAGGGTTGGGTCCGACTCGATGACCGTCAGCGCGTGTCCTTCGTGGGTCAGGCGTTTGGCCAGGTAGTAGCCCACCCCGCCGAGTCCGAGAAGCAAGATGTTTTCATTCTTTTTCGTCATCTGGACTACGGTCTTGGGCCATCGGGTGATATTCGTCAAGAGGGCAGGCACTGAGACCTGCCTACGTAAATCGGGAGGGCAGGCCGAGCGCTGCCCCCAATGTAACTATACATCACTCTGGGTTAGAAGCGATATGCCAGACCGAGGGTGCCGGTGTAGCCGAACAGAGCGCTTTGACCGATCAGGGTGTCCAGGCCGGCCAAGTTGAGTCGCAGCTCGAACAGTCGGCCCAACACGACGGAGGCGCCGCCGCGCAACGCCGCAAAAAAATAGGTCGTTTCGCCAATCGCGCTGCCCACATCGAGCTGCAACGTGACGTAGAGAATTTCTTTGTACAAAGGATAGGCCCCGCGGGTCTGGCCGCCCACGTGCAGCCGTCCGTAGGTTCGGCCACTGCCGGTGACGTTGAACCGGGCGTAGGCCAGGGTCACCCCCAGCTCGAGCCAGAGGGGATCGGTCAACAGGGTGAATCCGGCCACCAGATGGCCCGAGAGGGTGAGCGCCCAATAGGGGTCCCGTTTTTTGGGCGTGATCCGGCGAACGGCCGAACCCCCGAGCAGGCCGAGATAGCGACGTCCCGTCGGGAGGGGAGCTGCAACAGGCCCGGTGGAATCTTCGCGAGGGGCCTCGGAACGATAAATTTGGGTCAATGTCATGACGACGGTCTCTGGTTGGCCTTCGAAGATCAGTCCCTCGAGCACAACCGGTTCGTATCCCGGTGCCGCGATGCGCAGGATCCGGCGCCCGGGGCACACCGCGCCGGAAAAGGGAAGTCTGCCCATCGGCCGATGGTCAATCGATAGTTGGGCCGAAGCGACCCGTTGCGTCAGTCGCACCGTCAACTCAACGGGTTCGGCAGGGCATGTCTCATCCGCCGCAACGGTCGTTTCGCTCATCGCGAGTGAGTACATCAATACCAACAAGATAGACCCGGACATATCCGCTCGGTTATAGCCCAAATTTTAAATATTGATAAATTGAATGACCTGTTCTATTCTGTTTACAATTCGACTACGTCTATAAAGTAGTACTGAATATTTTAATAACAATTTGACCAACAAGGTGGACAAAATGCACAAATTTTTCTCAATTTTTGCGTTGATTGGTATCGTTGGTGTGGGAGGGGGGACATCCGCTTCGACGATACTCGAATATCAACAACCCCACGGTGAGGTTGCCGCGTGGACTACCGACAGCGACCAGACCGGTGTGACGGTGGTGTTCACCACTCCCGACGTTTGGTCCAGTCGGCGCCACCTGGAACAGTTCGGCGAGGCGGTTGAGTTTCGGCTGGCCCAGGGGGGCGTTGAAGGGGAGGTCGGTGCTCCGGATGTGCCGATGATCCGTCGCGGGGTGCAGGTACCCCACCGAGGTAGAGTTGCTCTGGAGGTCCTGGAGCTGACCACCCGATCCCTGGGACGTCAACCGATCGGTCCGGCCCAACCCCCGATATCCCTGTGCGGCGGATATGCGCCGTTCGAAAAGAACGAAGCGATCTACAGCACGGATCGGTGGTATCCCACTGCCGGAGCGCGTATCGACTCCATCCAACTGTTGCGGGACATTCGCCTCGCCCGGGTGCGCTTCTACCCCATCCGCTACAACCCGGTGACCGGGGATGTCCAGCTGATCACCCGGGCCAAGGTGCGGATTCGGTTTCTGGCCGAACCGGGGAGGAATGAATGGAAGCGGGCCTTCAAGGGCCTCACCCGGGAATATCGACCGTTCTACAAAGAGGTGTTGAACTTTGATACCGCCCTCTTGCGCCAAGACAGCGGCGAGGTGCCCAGCTATGTGTTCTTGGGCAATGATGACTCCCTCGCCGCAATCGAAGATTTGATTAATTGGAAGAAGCGCAAGGGCTTCGAAGTGGTCGTGGCCACCACTGCCGAGACCGGCACAACGGCCCAGAATATCGATGATTGGATCGAAGAGGCGTACAACACCTGGGACAACCCACCGCTGTATGTTTTCCTCAGCGGTGACCAGACCATCCTGCCGCCGATTCGGGTGAGCAAGGAGTCGGACCACCAGTTCGCCGTGATCGGCAGCGGCAACGAAGCCTCCATCGGCGTGGGCCGGATCAACCAGCAGAACAACGACATGGGGGTGTTGACCTACCAGGCTTGGAAGATTCGGATGCACGAAATGGAGCCCTACGTCGGCGGGAATTTTTTCAACAAGGCGATCTCCTGGGGGTGTACGGATTTGGGCGGTCACAACACGGCCGAGCGGTGGGGCGGGGTGCTCTCCGACGGAGGGCTCACCACCGAAGTTCAAAAAGAGGGGATCAACGCGAACAAAGGGGCTGACCTGGCCCAGGACTTCAACGAAGGGATCAGCTTGTTCGGGATGAAGGGGCACGGCAGTCCCACCGGTTGGTCCAGTGCGAGTTTCTCGATCAGTCATATTCAGAACAACCTGAACAACGGGCGCAAGCTCACCTTTATCAATTCCATCGGGTGCAACAACTCCCAGTTTTCGGACAACTACTGTCTGGCCGAGGCGTTCATGGCCGAAGGCAGTGAGAGCAACCCCAAGGGTACTTTGGGCATGCTCTCCTGGACCGAAGTGGCCTACATGGGGGCAGAGGACGTGATTCAGGGATTGTGGGAGGCGATGTTCGACGAAAACATCTGGCACGTGGCCCTGGGGATGAACTACGGCAAGACCTTGTGCAGCAACCAGAGTGACATCGATCACGGCATGATTTGGGGGGATCCGGAGGTGGCACCCTACACGGTGGTCGATCCCCCGGCACTCGACGTGGCGCACGGGGGCCTGAGCCAGAACCCGTTCGAAGCGACGGTGACCGCTGACAGCGATCCCATCGAGGGAGCGTTGGTCGCCGTGGTGACACAAGACGACTATACCCGCTTGGGGGCCGGCTATACCGACAGCGCAGGACAGGTGTCGCTGGATCTGGACGCTGTTTCGGGTGAAGTGTACATCACCGCGACCCGACACAACACCTTGCCCTACCTGGGCACCGGTGGCGACGGAGACGCGGACACGGACAGCGATAGCGACAGTGACAGCGATAGCGACAGTGACAGCGATAGCGACAGCGACAGTGACGGTGATACCGACGCGGACTCGGACGCGGACAGCGATGCCGACGGTGATGCGGACGGCGATGGGGACGGTGATGCGGACGGCGACAGTGATAGCGATAGCGATTCAGATGGTGACGGGGACGGCGATGGAGATGCCGATGACGATGCCGATGACGATGATGACGACGACGGAGGCGATGACTCGGAGGGCAGCTGCGGCTGTCACACCCCCGGTCCCACCAACCGATCGATTTCCCGCGTTCTTTTCAAGGTCCTTATTGACTAATCTCAGTTCACGCGGCACGCTTTTAGCCCATGTCAACCGATGCCGCAGATAAGGATCAACTGAGCCAGGAATTGCTCGAGGCGATCGGCCGATTGGTGCTCAAAGGGGGCAGCGTGCTGCGCACGTTTCGCGACCAGGTGCTGTCCAATCTCGACCGTCGATTGCAGACCATCGCCAAGGAAGTGGGGGATGAGGCGATCGACCCGTTCGGCATGGATCCGGCGACATTGCAGCGGGTCGCGGTGGGTGCGGCGTTTTTGTACTACATCTATTTTCGCTGCGCCACCAGCGGGCTCGAGCAGATGCCCGACGGGCCGGCGATTCTGGTGGCCAACCATGGGGGACAGCTGCCCATAGACGGGGTGATGATTACCACCGGTCTGTTGCTCGAAGGCGATCCCCCCCGATTGGCTCGCAGTCTGGTCGATCGTTGGGTACCCAGTCTGCCGTTTGTTTCCACCCTCTACGCCCGTGTCGGTGTGGCTGTGGGCACGACCGAGAATGCGGAGCGGTTGCTCAGGCGCAACGAGGTGTTGCTCGTCTTCCCCGAGGGGACCGACGCCATCTCCAAGACATTGGATCAAGCATACCAGTTGGGGAAGTTCGGCTTGGGCTTCATGCGCTTGGCCCTGACCACCAATACCCCAATTGTACCGGTAGCGGTCGTCGGATCAGAGGAGCAGTATCCCACCTTGTACAACCTCAAAGGAGTGGGCAAATTGGTCGGCCTGCCCTCGCTCCCGATTTGGCTGCAGATGGCGGTTCCGGTGCTCGGTTTGTTACCGTTGCCGGTGCGATACCATATCAAATTCGGAGAGCCGATGGTGTTCGAAGGAGATCCGGATGACGAGGATTCGGCCATTGAAGCCAAGGTCGAGGAGGTCCGTTCCCGGCTGAATGAAATGTTGATCACCGTACGCACTCAGCGAAAGAGTATCTTTTGGTAGGCCTGACGGACAACCTCAATCGCACCCGAGCGTTTTCCGGTACCATTGCCATCTCCGGTGCGGCGGGCCGCTTCGGCAATCTGACGGTGCGGCGGTTGCACCGCACGGACAAGGTTGTGGCGATCGATCTGCGCCCCTTTGATCAGCGCCCGAGTGACGTGGTGTACCACCAGACCGATCTCCGCCGGAAGGACTGCCGCGACATTTTTCGTCGCAAACAGGTCCAAGCGGTGGTGCACCTGGGGCCGTATCACACCGTGGAGAGCTCGCTTTCCATTGAGCAGTCATTTACCATCGCGGTTGAGAATTTTTCCCGGCTGCTCGAATACTGTGACCAGTACCACATCAAGAAACTCGTGCTGCTGTCATCTGCCGATGTGTACGGTGCCTTGGCGCGCAATCCCCAGTTTCTGACCGAGGAGGCGCCCCTCCTCGCCGCCGGGCTCTCCGGGCTTCGCGACATCGACATGATGGCCCAGAGCTTTTTTTGGAAACGGCCGGACATCGAGACCGTGATCATTCGCCCGGCGCACATCACCGGCGGTGTGAACAGTTTGATGGCGCGTTACCTCCGCCTCTCGCCGGTGCCGCGACTGATGGGGTACGACCCGATGATTCAACTCGTTCATGAAGAGGACGTGATCCGGGCTGTTCGCTTGGCTCTGGGGCCGGGCCATCGGGGCATCTTCAACATTGCCGGACCGCCGCCGATCCCGCTCAGCCGCGTGATCGAACGGCTCGAACGGCGCTCGGTTCCCATTCCCCACGTGGCGGCCCGGCCGATCATCAGCCAGCTCTACCGACTGGGCAAGATACAGGCCCACCCCTCCTACACCGACTACATCCGCTACGTCTGCATGGTGGACGATACTCGAGCGCGACAACAGCTCGAATACACACCCCAAAGCGATCTCGAAGAGACCATCGCTGCGGTGGATTTGTGGCAGTGAGGGGTTAAGACCTCACCCGCGGGTTCTTGTCATTGTAGAGATGTTTCCCCCTGGCCTTGGGACCTCACCCCCTGGCCCCCTCTCCATCAGGGAGGGTGTTGTAAAAGGGTTGTAATAGGTCAAACAAGGCATGACGCAGCCCGTAGCAGCACGAGTGGTGGCGCGATACAATCTTGAGGGGCTCTTGTT
>JANQET010000007.1 GCA_028278265.1 Myxococcota bacterium | reverse complement strand
TGGTCGAAGGATTTCGTCCGAAAAGTCTGCCATCCGTTCCCGCAGCCAGGCCCCTTGTTTGAAGGCCAGCAGGGATTCGCTCAAATTGTCTTTGAGCTTTTCGAACTCTTCGTCGCTCGGCTCGTTTCGTTCGACGAGCTGCATCACCAGATGGTCATTGCGCACGGCAAAGGTCTTGTCCGGCACGGGTTTGTCCATTGACAGGTCGAACGCAGCGGCGACGATATCGGGCGCTTCGCCGAGCCCTGGAATGCTGTTCGTCGATCGGCTGAACGGCCGGGACGAGCGCACCTTGGGCGTCAGGTAGCTCGACGACTTGTCCTCTTTGTAATCGGCCAACAGATCGGCCATTTTGGTGCCCGCTTTGAGCTTGGCCAGCATCTCCTTGGCTGCGGCTTCGGCCCGCTGCTCTCCCTCGATGCGGCGGTACAACACATCCGCGATCTCCGGTGTGGCCTGCTCCAGGGTGATGTTGCCCTCGCGAAATTCCTCAACCCTGATGATGTGAAAACCGTACTTCGTCTCGACGACGTCGGAGATCTCTCCGGGGGTCGCGGCAAACATCACTTCATCGAATTCGGGGACCATCTTGCCGCGGGGATTGAATCCGAGATCGCCGCCCTTCTTGCCGCTTCCCGGATCTTCACTATTCTCGCGGGCGAGTGTGGCGAAATCCTCTCCGGCCCTGGCCCGCTTGAGCAGGGATTCGATTTTGACCCGAGCCAGCCCCTTCTCGGCGTCGTTGGCCTTTTCGTCGACCTTGATCAGAATGTGCCGGGCCCTCGCCTGTTTTTCCAAGTTGGTGTAGCGAAATTTGTTGGTCTCGTAATACTGTTTGACCTCGTCCGCGTGGGTCCCGGCCCAGGCGGTGAGCTCGGCCGGTGAGGGATCGAGCTGCTGGGAAAAATAGTTGGGCATCAATCGAATGTAGTCGATCTTCGCCGTGTTGTTCTCGCGATCGTACAAGTCGCGAACCTCTTCCTTGGACACGCGGACCGTGCTGGCGATCAGCTGGCGCATGCGCTCGGCGATCAGCTCGAGGCGTTGTTGTTCGATGAACACCTCTTCGGTGACCTGGAGAAAAAACTGGACGAATTTGCGATAGGATTCCAGATCGAATTTCCCTTGATCGTCCTTGAACCCCTGGCGCTGTTGATGGCCGTCCTTGACCAGGATCCTGCCGACTGTTCCGGGATCCAGGAAGGGGTAATTCTTGACCATCTGCATCAGCTCTTCGATCGATTTGCTGAGGAAAATCTTGTCGTTGACCACCCGTTCCTCCGCCTCCTGGGTCGAGGCGGAGATACCGGTCTGCTGGGCCATGTCGATCAGCAGTTGGCGTTCGATCAGCCCTTCGAGGGCGATCTGTTCCATACGCTGCAAGGCGGGATCATCACTGCTCAAATTGGCCCGCCCGCCCCGAAGATTGACCGCGTACCGCAGGGTCATTTCGGGAATTTTGACCCCATTTATTTCGGCCGCATACTTGATGCTCTCCCCCTCGCCCCATCCCTTGCTCTGTGTACCAAAGCTCAGCGCGAACGCCGCGGCGAGAAGAACCACCAACGCAATACCAAACAAGCCCCCAACATGGGTTCGGAAGAATTCGAGCATTATAAATCTCTCCTTTAACTAAAATCGCCATCGATTTCGGTTATCGCCTCCTCGGGGAGGCGAGCCGAAGGAAATCGAAACGGCCGCATATCATATATTGTTAATTTTTTATGGCAACGGTTTTCCAATGTATTTTATGTACTAAAATGTAGTAGGGCATAGCAGTCATTTACCTTACCTGAGAAACCCGTTAGTCCTTGAAAGGTATGGATTGATCTGCTAGTAAAGAGTTAAGGTTTTGGAGGTTTTTGCCAAAACCGTTGTAAATTCAGAGTATTCAGCGTATTTCAGCCAACGTTCTCAAGGACGCGCAGTTGGCATGTTCTTGAGTGGTGGGGCGAGTACGGGGACTGATGATATGATTTTTGACTGGCTCTACAGCCTGTTCTCCAACGATTTGGCGATCGATTTGGGTACGGCGACCACGTTAATCTACGAAAAGGGTCGTGGTATCGTTTGTTGTGAACCCTCTGTCGTAGCGGTCCAAAAAGACGCCCGCGGTGTGAAAAAGGTGTTGTCCGTGGGCAAGGAAGCCAAGGAGATGCTCGGGCGTACCCCGGGTCATATTCAGGCGGTCCGGCCCTTGCGGGACGGGGTGATTGCCGACTTCGAAGTGACCGAAGCGATGCTCCGCTACTTCATCACCCGAGTGCACCGCCGCAAAACACTGGTCAAACCGCGGATGATCATCTGTGTGCCCTTTGGCATCACCGAAGTCGAAAAACGGGCTGTACGCGAATCCGCCGAGAGCGCGGGGGCCCGGGAAGTCTACCTCATCGAGGAGCCGATGGCCGCGGCAATCGGTGCCGGCTTGCCGGTGATCGAGCCGTCGGCGAGCATGATCGTCGATATCGGCGGGGGCACCACCGAGGTCGCTGTGATCTCCCTGGCCGGGATCGTCTATTCCCACTCCGTTCGCGTCGCCGGCGACAAAATGGACGAAGCGGTGCTCGCCTATCTCAAACGCAAGTATAATCTCGCCATCGGTGAGCAGACCGCAGAGAGCATCAAGATCAAGGTGGGCAACGCCTACCCATCCGAAGAGGTAGATTACGTAGAAGTCAAAGGAAGAGATCTCGTCGCCGGCGTCCCGCGAACCGTCGAAATCAACACCGACGAAGTACGTGACGCCCTGAGCGAACCGATAAACGTCATCGTCCAGGCGGTGATGAAGGCGTTGGAGCACACCCCTCCGGAGCTGTCCGCAGATATCATCGACAAAGGCATCGTATTGACCGGCGGGGGCGCCCAGTTGAAAAATCTCGACGTGTTGCTTCGCGAGGAGACCGGACTGCCGGTAATGGTCAGTGACGAGCCGATGTCCGCCGTGGTCCTCGGGTCGGGCAAGGCGCTCGACAGCATAGACTTGCTCAGGGAAATCACCACCGGCTAGTGCTGGGGCCATGTCTTTCCTCCAGCGGTACAAAAACACCATCGTCTGCATTTTGGCGCTCAGCCTCCCGTTCTTCTTTCTAAAGGCCAACCTCAAAGATGCCAGCCAGCTCAACGCGGTCGATCGGGTGATTCTAACGTTATCGACGCCGATCCAATGGGCGGCCACGGCGGCTGCCGAGGTCGTGGGCGAGGTCTGGTCCGACTACATCTACCTGGTGAACACCAAAGACGACAACGAGCGACTGCGCTTCGAGATCAGTCGGCTCAGAGCGGAGAACAACCTGTACCTGGAGACCGTGCAGGAGGTGCGCCGGCTGCGCAAGATGCTGGGGTTTGCCGAGACCTTCGGCGGCAATCTGGTCGCTGCCCGCGTCGCCGCTCGCGTGGTAGGCCGGGGCACTTCCGAGCAGTTTCGCGTGGTGCGCCTGCGCATCGATGTGGGCGAAGAGATGGTGGGCAAGGGCATGCCGGTGGTGACATTCGACGGACTGGTCGGGCAGATCACCCGCACGGTGGGAGACTACGCCGACGTGCTGTTGACCGTGGATCGCAAGAGCATGGTGCCGGTGGTGGTGCAACGCAACGGGGCCCAAGGGATTTTGAGGGGCACGGGCGAGCTGGATCGCTACACCTGTGAAGTGGAGTACTTGATGCGCTCCGACGAGGTGCGCGAAGGGGACCAGCTGTTCACCTCCGGAACGGGAGGAAAGTTTCCCCCCAAGTTGCTCGCCGGACGAATCGTGTCGGTGCAACGGGAGAATCTGGGACTATTTCAGAAAGTGGTCGTCGAGCCGGCGGTGACCTTCTCGCGGCTGCGGGAGGTGTTTGTAATCGCCGAAACCGAGGAGACCCGCCGCGACCGCCTGACCCGGAAAAGCAGCTTGGAATAGGGAGGGGTGGGTAGGCGTTGAACTCCCCTCGGGGAATGAGCGATTGCCCCTCCGGGGTCACTTGGCCGGGCAGTGGTGCCGGTGAGGACGGATAGGAAGAGAATTGCGCAGTTTTGCGATAATTTCGTTGGCGTTCGTCATGCTGGTCCTGCAGTCGACTTTTGCCCACCTCGTCCCACTGGATACGTGGGTTCCGAGTCTCAGTTTTCCAATCGTACTGTATATGAGCCTGCATGATTACAACACCATTAAAGGAGTGTTGATATCTTTTGTTATCGGTTATTTAATGGATGCCTTTGCGGGAAGTCCGATGGGGCTTCATACTTTCGTTACAGTCGCGATTTTCCTTTTTTCAAGGTTGGCGACGCTTAAACTTTTTTTACAGGGATGGATTTTTGAGATCATACTCACCTTTTTGTTGGCGATGGTGTCGAGCGTGCTCATTTTATCCATCCGAGCGGTGTTTGATGAGGATTTCAGCAGTTTACTTATTCACATAAAAATTGTAACGTCCAGAGCCGGTGCCAGCGCGGCCGTGGCGCCGCTGGTCTTCAGAGTGATGGAACGGATTGAAAAAATGACCCCTCATCGGCGTACTGAGGGGATGATTGGACGCGGTTGATGTTTGTCAGTTCCCGAAATGAAGTCTCCGAATTCAGACGGCGCTACCGGTGGATGCGGCTGTTTGTCGTTTTGACGTTCATCGTGTTGGTCGGCCGTCTTATTCAGCTGCAGTTGGTGGACGGGGACGAACACCACCGTCAAAGTCTGGCCAATGTGATCCGCACCGTTCCGATTCCCGCCGTGCGCGGCCGCATCTTCGACAGCAAGGGTCGGGTGATGGCCACGAGCATGCCCTCCCATTCGGTGGTCGTCATCCCCCACTATTTTGATATGGGTAAGGGGTTCGAGCGGTTGACCGAGTTCTTGGGATACGACGATGAGCAGGCCGCCAAGCTTCGCGCAAAGATCGCCGAGCGGCTGGCCAATCCCAAGGACATGCGGCGCTTTCAGCAGTTTTCAGTGGCCGACGGCATCAACCAGGAGCACCTTTCCACGATCAAAGCGTTTATGGAAGAGCTCCCCGGCGTCGACATCGTCGATGTGCCGGTGCGCTACTATCCGTACGGCTCGATGGGCGCCCACATGATTGGGTATACCAACGAGGTCAACGCCCAAGACATCGAAAAACGGCGGGGCATGGTGGAGGATCCCTACCGCTCCGGTGACCGGTTGGGTCGCACCGGCGTGGAGCGAATGCTCGAGTCCGATTTGCGCGGGGTTCGCGGATGGCGCAAGAAGGTGGTGGATGCGCGAAATCTGCCCTTGATGCGACGGGAGTCGGAGACGCTGCTGCCCGAGCCACGGATGCAGGAACCGAGGGCGGGCAACGATGTAATCTCCACCGTCGACATGGCATTGCAGAAGATTGTACAGCAATCCCTGCGCGGACACCCGTCGGGCGCGGTCGTGGTGATGGACGTGGACACGGGACGGGTCCTCGCCGCGACCAGCAAACCCGCTTACGATCCCAACGTGATCACCTCCGGGCTGAGCTTTGAGCAGCAACGCGCGCTCAACGAGAACATCTTTCGTCCGCGCATCGACAAGACCCTCTACGAAACCTATTTTCCCGGATCGACGTTCAAACCGTTCTCGGCGATGGCGGCGATGGAAGAGGGCAAGATCACCGAGGCGGACGTCTTTCACTGCTCCGGCTTTCACGAGTTTGGACGCCGGACGTTCAAGTGTCCCAAGCCCCACGGGGATATCAGCCTGCGGGATGGATTGGTGGTGTCGTGCAACGTCCTGTTCTACAATCTCGCCGAGATGACCGGAATGGACACGATCGCCCGCTACGCGCGGGAGTTCGGCTTCGGCGCGCAGACGCGGGTGGGGTACAACAGCGAAGCCTCCGGATTCATCCCGACCAAGGCGTGGTATGCCAAGCGCTTTCCCGGACAATTCCGCATCGGCTTTACCCTCAATGCTGCGATCGGGCAGGGCAATGTGAAAGCCACCCTGATGCAGGTCGCCGCAGCCTACTCGGCGATTGCCAACGGAGGGACGATCTATCGGCCCCAGGTGATTCGGCGAATCGAGACCGGAGACGGGGATCTGGTCAAGGACTTCCCGCCGGAGGTGGTGCGGCGTGTGGCGGTCTCTCAGCGCACGTTGGACCTGATGATGGATTCTCTGGTCGGGGTGGTTGAGGATGAGAACGGCACAGCCCACGGGGCCCGCACCGAAGGGGTGGACATCGCCGGTAAGACCGGGACCGCCCAGGTGGTCCGTCGGGCCCGCAAACCCGGTGACGATCTGAATCAGCACTACTATCTCAACCGGGATCACGCTTGGTTCGCTGCGGTGGCGCCGTCGATCGAGCCGGAGATCGCCATCGTCACACTTATCGAGCACGGCGGCGCCGGCGGAGAGCACGCCGCTCCGGTGGCGGTCGAGATCACCCGTCGCTATTTCGAAGAGATCGCACCGCGTCAGGAAGAGCCGTTGATCGCCGAAGAGCAACAGCCCCCACGTGACAAGGCGCCCCTGGTCGTGGACGAGGAAACAGCGACGACCGCGTCCACGCACCGTCATTGAGCAGGTACTATGCCCCGGGTCCTCGCCCACCGATTTCGCGATGAATTTGACTGGATACTGACGATCCTCATCGTCATTATCGCGGTGACCGGGGTGATCAATCTGTACAGTACCGGCAAGGCATACGGCATTCCCGATCTGTACCTGACCCAAATCTACTGGCTCGCCTTTGGCGGTTGTGTAGCCTTTGCCGTGGCCGTGCCCGACTATCGCCACTACGAACGCTTCGGCTACGTCCTATATGCGGTGGGCATCCTGCTGCTCATTCTGGTGCTCTTCGTGGGCACCGAGATCAACAACTCGCGGCGGTGGCTGACCTTCGGTGCACTGGGACGACTCCAACCCTCCGAGCTGATGAAGGTGTTGCTGGTCATCGGGCTGGCCAAGCTGCTGCACCACGACCCCCGGGTCGAAGGCCGCAAGGTGATCGACATGGTGGTGCCGGCGTTGATGACCCTGCTCCCGATGGCCCTGATCATCTCCGAGCCAGATCTGGGCACCGCGCTGCTCTGCCTGCTGATCTTCTTGAGCATCATGATGCTCACCCGGCTCAAGGCCCGCTCGCTGCTCGTCGTCACGGCCAGCGCCCCGATTGTGGGCGTCTGGGCTTGGAGCTACCTGCTCAAGCCCTATCAAAAACAGCGGGTGGTTTCGTTCTGGAGCTCCCTGATCGATCCCCAGGCCGATCGGCTCGGGGCGGGTTGGCAGACCTATCAGTCGATCACCGCGGTGGGTTCGGGGAGAGTTACCGGCAAGGGGTTTACCCAGGGCATCATCGGCCCTCATCATTTTCTGCCCGAGCAGCACACGGACTTCCCGTTCTCTGTGTTTGCCGAGGAGCAGGGGTTCATCGGCGCGGTGGCCCTGGTCTTTCTGTACGGCGTGCTCATTTTGTGGTGCCTGCGCATCGCGGCGAATTCCCGAGATCGGTTCGGCTCGGTGATCGCCGTTGGGGTGGGCTCGATCTTTTTTTGGCAGGTGATCATCAACATCGGGATGGCGATGGGAATCGTGCCCGTGGTCGGCGTAACCCTGCCCCTCTTCTCCTACGGCGGATCGTCGATTTTGACCTTTATGCTCTGTATCGGTTTGTTGATGAACGTCTCCATCCACCGGTACATGCGCTGACCGTCCAGATCGGTTATCGTTAGCTGTGATGGTCAACGAGAGCGGTCAACTGATGCGACTTTCTTTTTGGAGCGCCCTCCTCGTCTTGGCGATGGTGTTCGGCTGCTCCGGCGCGGCAGCCCGCCGGGCCTCAGTCGAAATCACCGCCTGGCAGGTTGAGTGGGAGCAGTATCACGAGGCCGAGACCGACGATCGGTTCGAAGCGGCGCTGGCCGGCTATCAGTCGATGTGTGAGCGTCGCCCCCCTTATCCCCGCGCCTGCTACGACCGCTCGCGTTTGCTCTTCGCCCTCGAGCGAGATTCACAAGCCGTCGAGAGATCACTGGACTTTGTCCGGCGATTCGCCGATCACGCCTTAGCCCCGACGGCGATCAAACGGCTGGCCCGGCACTACGCCGGGGGAGATGCGATCGATCAGGGGATCCGAACCCTGTCCGGGTTGACGGTGGAGCTGGATGAGACGCCGGTTTGTGATTCGATTCTCTATCAGCTGGCCTGGTTGCAGCGGCACGACGGACGGACCGTTGATGAAGGGGCCTCGTTGGCGGCCCTGCTGGCCCGACACGACCGCTGGGAGAGCCAGTTGTGGGACGATGCCATTTGGCGCCTGATCGAGATACGCCAGCAGCAGAGTGCGGTGGAAGAGCAGTACCGCCTGTTGCATCAGCTGCTGGAGACCCGTGAATCCTCCTGGCTCATCGGAAGCTATACCTCCCCTCATCACGACGACGCGTTGTTGATGCTCGGCAAACTGCTGCACCGGGAGCGCCGGGACGAGGAGGCGATAGCTGCGTTGATGGAGTTGGCCGAGCTGCCGTCCAGCCGGCTGAGAGACGAGGGACTGTTTTTTGCCGCACAGGTCAGGTTTGATCAGGGTCGCGAGCGGGACGGCTGCCTGCTGTTGAAACGGCTGATCGATGAAATGGAAGGGGCGAGCATGCGACGCCGCGCACTGGCCGAATCCACGATAAACAACTGTGAATTGTGAGCGGTTTTACAGTTCGTCTGCTTCGACAAGATCGTCGTCGATCACAGTCTCATCATCTTCGAAGTTCTCGAATTCCTCTTCCTCATCGAGAATGGCTTCGTCGTCGTCGAATTCGAGTTTGACGCTCGATTCGGCAAAGTAGCTCTCCATCCCCTCGAGCAGTTCATCGAGATCATCACCACCCCACTCGGAAATGATATCGTCAATCGCTTCGGCCAGGTCCCCCTGTTCCAGGGATTGCTCCAGCTCGTCGATTTGGTCGTCCATGAAACAGTCTTGAATATCATTGTGCAAACTATCGTAGTCGCCACTTTCGATCGCGTCGGTGACCGCTTGTTTCAAATTAAGCGTCCGGCGCGGTTCGATGATTATCTTTATCATGGAGTTGCTCCTTGATACGAAGGCTTCCTTTTTGAGCCACTAATTGTGACAAATTATAAAATGAAAGATCAGGCTGTCAATATTTTCAACGCGTGGGTGAAGACAACGGAAATCAGACGGGATTCAACGAATTCCACAAACCTGGACCACCCTGAGTATTTGTTCAGATAATTGAGCTGACGCATTTTTTTAGCAACAGATTGCCCCTAGCGGTCGATAGGGACCGCATGAAAACAATCAAACCAAACATCGTGTACCTGTGGGTGGTGATCGCTGCGAGCGGTTGCCTGGATTTGGCGCTCCTCGATGACATGATTCCCCCTGATGCGGGTAGTGACGCAGGGGAGGATGAGGAAGGGGGATCCGATAGCGAAACCCCGGACGCAGGAGGCACCGACGAGCCGGTTGACACTGACGGTCCTCCCAATACGGATCCCCTCGATGGTGATCCCCCGGTTGTGGCACCGGCGGTTTGTGATTCTGCGGAATCCATAGTGGGAAATGCCTGCCGGGCTCTCGGACCGATTTCGGCCTCGCTGAGGATGGTCACGGACGAACCGGCCCAGGTGACCGTTCACGCGGAAGAGCCGGCTCTGGGTACTGCGGTGAGTGAGCCCTGGGGGACTGACCATCAAATCGTTGTGATCGATCTACCGGCTGATAGAGAGATAGTGGTCGCCCTGTCGGTGGCCGACGTGAACGGCAATTCGGCCGAGACCGTTGTTCCCGTGATCGGTGCAGGTGGACCTGCGGTTGCGATCAGCGAGATACTGGCTGATCCGTTGGGACCGGAGCCGGCACAGGAGTTCGTCGAAGTCGTCAACTACGGAGCGACACCGGT
>JANQET010000516.1 GCA_028278265.1 Myxococcota bacterium | reverse complement strand
ACGAGGCGATTTCGTGTCGGTTGATTGCCTGGGCCATCGCTCGACGCGCCAGCGCCTGGCGAAACAATGGGCGGGTGGTATTGAAGTATAACAATGCGGTCGACGATCCCAGGGCAAAGGATTTGCGCACCGAGTCGAGATTCTGGATCTCCTCGCGCAGCAAGAAGCTGGTGAAATCGACGTCGCCGGCGCGGACGGCGTAGAGCAGCTTCTCCGGATGGCCGTCATCGTTGCGGGGGTAGGTTTTGAACTCGATGCATTCGATGGGAGCCGGGTTGCTGAAGTGGGGGTTGCGCACCAGCAGAAGATGTTCAGGGGTTGAAGCGGGATCGAGCATGTAGGCGCCGGTGCCCAGAGCGCGTCCGTTTTTTTCGAGAACAACGGCCCGATCAATCGTCACCATCGCCGAATCCAGTCGTTCGTTGACGGTGCGCGTATAAAAGAAGACCCGGTCCCCCTGTGCCTTGACCGTGGCCAGGTTGGAGAAGGCGACGTTGCGACTGAGGGATGTCGCCACGTGATCGGCAGTCAATGGCGTACCATCGGAAAAGTGGATGTCCTTGCGCAAGCGGCCCGAGTAGGCGGTCTGGTCTCCCAACGTGCTCTCCTGGCGCAACGGCCCGGCAAAGAGGAGCGGCACGGGGTGTTGACCTTTTAGCGCTTGGGCAAACGGTGTTTCGAACACCTGCCACCCGGCGATGAGATTGACGAAGTCCACATTCTCCCAAGGGTGCAGATGTTCGACTGGGTTGACCAAGCCGACGCGAAGGGTTTTCGTTGGTGTCATTTGATCTTCCTGCCTGTCTGGCGAAACAGACCCCCTTTTTTGCTCGGATGCGACGTATGGTCACTTAAGTATATCTATATGAACAATTTATGATCGTATTGAAGATTGCAGGCCCAAGCAACCGTTTTATTGCTGTCGTTGCCGCAAGAACCGTCGAATAGCGCTCAGATTGCGGGCAGCACCCGCGTGATTCGGCATTCCCGCCGCGGCGCGGGAGAGATGGTGTTCAGCCTCGCGATAGCGGCGCATTTCACCGAGCAGCAGTCCCAACGCGTAGTGGGCATCGTACTGCTCGGGATAGTGGTTGACCACTGCCTTGAGGAGTTTCTCGGCCTCTGCGTTGCGGGCGGTGCGGTTGAGCAAGATGGCGAGATTTATCTTCGGTCTAAAGTCGAGATCATCAATGGCGATCGCCTGGCGATAGAACTGCTCGGCCCGTTTCGGCCGGTCGAGGCGCTCGAACAGTTGGCCCAGATTGTGGTTGGCGAACGCGAAATCGAGGGAGTGGGTCATCCCTTTCACGTAGGCGTCGAGGGCCTCGGTCCGGGCGGTGAGCTGGTACGGTTTGAGCCGGCTCACCGGCACATCGGCCAAGCGCAGGGCTGCTTGGGCGCGCACAGCGGTGGAAGGGTCGTGGAGCAACGGGGTCAACCGCTCGACGAAATTTGTCAAATCATCGGAGGTGAAGGCAACCGCGGCGGTATGTCGGATCAGGGGATTCGCATCGACCAGCCCACGCTCCAGGGCACCGACGCTTTCGGCGGAGGAGTAGCGGCTGAGCAACTCGAGCGCAGTGGCCCGAACCACGGCCGGATAGAGCACGTCGCCGGCCAGCCGGGAGAGCTGGGGAAGCGCCTCGGATTGCTCCGCTCGACCGGCGGCCAGGATCGCCCCGTAGTGGGGCTTGGTCACCTGACCGTACCATTTGAGATAGGCATCGGTGATCCAGTCGAGGGGTTTGTCTTGATGACATCCGGCTTGGCCGCAGGCGTTCGGTGTGCCCAACTGAGCGGTGAGGTCCGGGCGAGGGATGCGGATGCTGTGGTCGGCGCGCTCATCGATCCTCATATATTTCTGCTGGGGCATGTGGCAGCTGATGCAAACAGCGCCGGCGGACGGTGCCCCTCGGTAGGTCTGCTGGTGGAAGTGGTGCTCCTTGGTATCATAGGTATCGGCGCGGTGGCAGCGCAGACAGAGGGAATTGCCCGGTTGCCGGAGGGTGAGTCGATGGCTGTCGTGGCAGTCGGAGCAGCGAACCTCTCGGGCGTACATCCTGCTCTGGGTGAACGACCCCCAAACGTAGACCTCATCGAGGATCTGGCCGTCGGCGTGATACAGTCCCTCGCTGAGCAGCGAGGGCATTTGCCGATCGACGGAATCGGTCCCGCTGTGATCGAGGTCGCCCAGCTCCGAACGTCGGGAGTGGCACGGGGCACACAACGCCACTTCCTGGCGGGCGGTCAACTCCTTGGTGTTCACCACCAATCCGGCATTGTCCAGTCGGGGTCGGGCCATCGCCGGCATTTTCGCCCAGGTGACGTGGAGCGACGCCGGTCCGTGGCACGCTTCACAGCTCACGTCGATTTCTGACCAGCTGGTTTGGTAACTGTTGGTCTCGGGATCGAAATTCTTGCGCAACCCGGTCGAATGGCACTGGGCGCACATGCTGTTCCAGTTCTGCCCGGCCCCGGTCCAGTGCAGCCAATCCCCCGGCGGCCGGGGATCGGCTTCGTGCAGATCGAACCACTGCCCCCGCTGCTCGTCCCAGGCGAACGGCAGGCACTGCAATCGTCCGCCGGGAACGGCCACCAGGTATTGCTGCAGGGGCTCGAAGCCCAAGGTGTAGGCGATGGGAAAGGTTTCGACAACGCCGGTCTTCCCCGGGGTGCGCACCATGTATCGACCGCCCTGGCGGAAGAACGTGGTCGTAATCCCATTGGTGTGCAACGCGGCGTTCTCGAAGTCACCCAGTACGTGGGCTTCATCGGCCAGGGCCATGGACATGTCGTGATCGCTGCCGAGCCATTTTTCGTAGGGTTGTTGGTGGCATGGGCGACAGGCGTGGCGACCGACAAAGGTCGGCGGCTTTGCACTCGACGGTGACCGAGCCGGCGGATCAACCGCCCGGCGCGCCAGCCACAGGGGAACCGCCGTCGCGATCAGTCCTGTAGCAATCACGCCGATGAGCCGGTATCGGCGTAAGGGATCAACGCTCATCGGTACACCACGTGATCCGCAGAATGGACCTGCCGTTCGATCGGTGACCCCAGCGCCACTTTGACGATATTGTTCTCGATGCGGACGGGAAAACAGGCGAGCGGGCGGAGCGCCGGGGGGGAACGAAGGGTGCCGGTAATGTCGAACGCTGAGGCATGACAGGGGCAGATGAAGCGCCGGTCGGCGGTTGACCAGGTCACCGTGCAGCCCAGGTGGGTGCAGCTCCGGCTCAAAGCGATGAA
>JANQET010000468.1 GCA_028278265.1 Myxococcota bacterium | reverse complement strand
CAACCGGGAGATGGTGACCGCCAAATTCGAGTGGGATCGCTCTGCCCACACCATCCGTCTCTCCGCCGCGTTGAACACGGACTCCAATTTCGACCGGCGTGCTTTCCGCTCGCTGGTGATCGGTCTGCGGACCCTCGCCAAGCGGTTGTACCCGGAGTTGCATCGCCTGGCCCAAGAGTGCAGAAAACAGGCACCCCCTCCTCCACAATCACCGGTTGACTGAACATCGAAGCGCGTTTATAGCCAAATCTGGCTGACAGTTTGAACCATCGCGCCTGGGGTGCGACCGTCGGGCTGACCATGACCACGACCGCCGATATCAAAGATGTCGTCCTGTCCTCCCGGTTGAAAAAAGCCGCGGAACAAGCCGTCACCATCTGCCTCGATACAACTGCCGACGACCGGGCGGTCATCATTTACGATCACTCCGCCTCGGTTGTCGCCGCGGCACTCCTCGAAGCGTTTGAGGCGGTCGGTGCCTCGGTGGGTGTGCTCAATCTGGACCAAATCGCCAGTCGACCGTTCAATCAAGCGCCGGTTCAGCTGCTCCAAGCGCTCGATGACGCCACTGTTTCAGCGCTCGCCGCCGAATCGATGCGGGGCGAGTTGACCGCGCGCCGGACGCTCCTCGATCTGGTCGCCCTAAAATCGCTGCGTCATGCCCACATGCCCTCGATCACCCCCGCCATTTTCGAAGACGGATTGGCCATGGACTACCGCAAAGTGGCGCAGTTCATCCGCCAACTGGTCCTCCGTTTCGAAACCACCGATTCGGTAACAATGACCTCCCAAGGGGGGACCGATCTCGAATTTCGCTTTGCCGAAGCGCCGGAGATCATTCAGCTCGACGGACTGATCAAACCGGGTATTTGGCAAAACCTCCCCTCCGGACAGATCGTCATCGTGCCCCAATCCGCCAATGGGACCTACATCGTGGACAGCTCTGTGGGCGACTGGTTCGAACACAAATACGATGTGAGCCAATACCCGGTTTCCCTCGAATTCGAACGGGGCCATGTGCGACAGATCAGCTGCTCCAACACCACCCTCGAACGGGAGCTCGGGCTCTACCTGCGCAGCTCGGACAACTCCGGCCGTATCTCGGAGCTGACCATCGGCGCCAATCTCTACCTCACCCAACACCACCGCAGCGCGCTGTTCGACGGTTACCGGCCGGGCGCCTCCATCTCCGTGGGGGACTCCGGTGTCTACACGAAACCGAAAAATTGGAGTGCCACCACCTTCACGCCGATGATCGGCCAGCAAGTCAGTCTGACCCTCCCCTCGGGCCAATTGATGCGGGACGACCGGTTCGTCGACGAGCTGCTGCCTGCAGGGTAACCACTACGGAAGATCGAACAGCGCCGGATCCCAGTCGCTCGCGATCTCCCAGGAGAGCAGCTTGATGATCATCTGATTGGCGCTCTTGCCCCAGCTCAGGGTGATCCGCGAGGGTTGAAGGTGTCCGCCGTACTCGGCATATTCGGCGTAGCGGACGGTCAACCCTATTCCGTGGGCCTCGGGAAAAAAACGCTCGACCAATCGCCCCTGCCCATCGAACCGCTCCACCATCGGTTCGCCGAGCAATTCGCATCGCTCACTCGGGGAGTTTTGCCGGGGACAACCACCGAGGTAGACCCGCGCAATATCGCTGCCGATGGCGTGGACATCGATTCGCTCGGCCAGGGATTCGAAGTGCAGGGTCTCCCGGTGTTGCTTCCCGTTTCGCACAATGGTGAACAGGTCGACCCCCGGACCGGCGAACCCTTTGACGAGCAGCGCTTCACCCTGCCGGATCATGAACCCCTCGAAAATATGGGTTTCCCCGCCGCTGAGAAACATGATTTGGTGGCGCATTTTCACAGCCGGCGAATCAGCGGAAATCCGCCGGGGGGTCGCCGGCCGAGGCCCGCAACCGGCGAGCAGCAGCACCAGGAGGCAGACAAAACCGTTGCGGTTATTCATGTTCATTATTTCCCCTGATGTCGCGGGGGCGAAAGTGTCGGGATCAGCACGACCGAGCAGAGAACGGCGGCCGAGACCCCCAGGAGAATGATACCGCCCAAATCGGCCATCGCGCGTACCGAAGCCAGGGCGAGCACCCCGAAGGCGGCCAGGGTGGTCATCGACGAGGCGAGCACGGCGAGCGCAGGAGTCGCCCGACCGGCGGCGCTCCTGCCGGACTGGATGAAAATCCCGTAATCGATGCCCAATCCCATGACCAAGGTGATGCCTGCCGCAGCCACGGGGGTCAACGGCCGTCCCAGCGCGGCAAAGAGGCCGACGGCGGCGAGCACCCCGAACACGGCCGGCAGCGCGGCCCGCAGAGCAAAGAGAACGGATCGTTGAATGAGCGCCAACAGGGGGATGGCGACCGACAACCAAATGAGCAACATCCAAAACAGCTCGGTCTGCAGTGTTTTGAGCGCCGCCCGGGCGAGCAGTCGTTCCGAGGCCATGGCACACCCTTCCAGCTGCTCGGTGATTCGCACCAACCGGTCGAGTAGGGGGTCGGTGGATCCGTTAACCCGCGTCAGCACGGACCAGCGATTCTCGCTCGATATCAGCGCATCAGCGATGACCGGGGCCAAGCCCGTATCGGCGTAACCGGCGATTTCGATCGGCTGCGAGTCCAATGACTTCAATATGTTGTCGTAATAGGCGGTTGAGAACCCGGTGCGCTCGAACAGGGGACGCAGCGCAGTGCCGGTGGGACCGAACAGCTCCTTCACTGCTTCAAGGCCCTGCTGTTGGGTGGTCAGCGCCGGGAGGAAGGGGCTGATCGAGATGATCTGCTCCGGGGGCACCCCCTGTTCGACGAGTGAATCGTAAAGGCGATCATTGTGGGCCAACGCCTGTTGGAGGTCAGCGCCGAAGGCGACAACCAGGGCCTGCTCGGTGAGGCCGGGGAAGAGCGCGGCCAGCCGTTGCTGACGATCCTCCAGTAGCTCGTCTCGATGGCCCATCTGACGGGGATCGCCGGAAAAGGTCACGGAAACGGCGGACCACAGTGTCACCGCAATCGCAACGCTGAAAGCGGCGACCGTGGCCACCCGCCGCAGCGGTGTTTGCTCGGTTCGCGTCACCCCCTCGAAGAGCCGTTCGATGCGACCCAACAGGGGATTCCGGCGGGAATCCCGTCCCAACAGCAGACGGTGAAAGGCGGGCAAGCCCCACAAGGTGGCACACAGAGCGGTGGGAATTGAAATCGCCGAAAACAGGGCGAGTTGCCGAATGCCGGTAAAATTGGAAAACGAGACGAGCACAAAGGCGGCGACCGTGGTCCCACCCCCCAACAGCACCGGCCGCAACACCGCGCGATGGGCCTCTTCCACGCGGGCCGCGCTATCCTCCCCATCACTGCGCAACGCCCGGAAAAACAGGTGAATGGCGAAATCGACACTGATCCCGGTGAGGGTCGCGGCGAAGCCGATCGTCAACGCGTGGAGCGGCTCACCGAGCGCGCCCATCACCCCCAACCCGACCGCCACCCCGACGGCGCCCGGGAGGAGCACTGCCAAGAGGAGCCGCAGCCGGGCAAAGAAAAACAGGAACACGACGGTGACGCACACGAAGGTCAGGACGATCGCCCTTCGAATATCGCTCATGATCGCCGCTGAGCTCGACGCCGCATAGTGCACACCACCGAGCGCAAACACTTCGAGGCCCTCCCCTTCTTCACCGCTCATCACCCGGTCGACGGTGGCTTCAAGCGCGGCCGCGAATTGCTGAGCGCGCTCCACGTCAAAGGGATCAAACCCGATATCGACGACCACCAACCCGTACCGCAGATCGCTGGACAACAAATGGCCCTGACGGATAGTCGTCTGCATCGCTTCGCCCACCGCCTGGAGACCGCGCAGGGAGGGGTAGGCCAAACCCAACGGATCGGCGAGCAGGTACTGTTGCATCAACAGGGCTTCG
>JANQET010000488.1 GCA_028278265.1 Myxococcota bacterium | reverse complement strand
TTTTCACCTGCGGCGACTGCCTGCCCGAACAGGCGCACGAAGTGCTCAAACAGGGTCTTTGTGCCGAGGTGAGCGAGTTGATGATGGTCCACCGCGGTTTACTCCCGGACACTCCGTCGATGCGAGTGATCGATCACGAAGTCAAAACAAATGAACCTCATAGACAAACCAGAAGACCCAGCGGACGAGCCCTCCCCCTCTGAATGTCCATACCGTCCATCAGGTCCGTTACGTCCATTTCCCCATTCCCATTTCCCCCTCCCCATTAACCGAAAGATGATTTGAAAAATGGCTTTTTGGTACAACGAGATCTTCAATCAGCAGAGCCGTTTCGGCCTGAAGTCAACGGCCAAACTGTTCGAGGGCAATAGCGAATTTCAAAAAATCGAAGTTCTCGATACGATCGCATTCGGCCGCGTCCTGGCAATCGATGAAATATTCATGACCAGTGAGAAAGACGAGCACTTCTACCACGAAATGCTCGTGCACCCCGCCCTGACCACCGCACCGCGCATCGATCGAGTGCTCGTGATTGGCGGTGGGGATGGGGGCACGGTGCGCGAGGTGCTCTCCTACCCCGAGGTGCAGCAGGTCACGATGGTCGAAATCGATCCGTTGGTGGTCGAGGTGTCCCAGCGCTTCCTCCCGACGATTGGCACCGCTTGGGAGGATCCCCGTCTCCAGGTGCTCTATCAAAACGGTGTCGATTACGTTCGCGACGCCGCTGTCGAACCGTTTGACATCGTCCTCCTCGACGGCTCCGATCCGGTCGGTCCGTCCACCGGCCTGTTTACCGAAGCGTTCTATCGCGGATGCCACCGGTTGTTGGCCAAAGACGGCGTGTTTGCCCTGCAGAGCGAATCCCCCATTTTGCAGCGGTCGACCTTTCTCGAAATCGGCCAAACCCTCTCGGGCATCTTCTCCGAGGTCCATCCCTACTTCGGCCCGGTCCCGATCTACGCCTCGGGCAGCTGGAGTTGGACCTACACCACACATTCGGTCGATCACCTGGAATTCGACGAACAGAGAATGAGCAGGACAGAGCAGCGCTGCAAATACTACAATCGGGATATCCACCGCGCCGCATTTACCCTCCCCAACGACTTGAAACCGATATTCAAAAACGGCAAGGTCACAATCGAAGACAAATAACGCATTCTTTTCTCATCTGATGAGGTGGTGCCATGGACCCGGTCATCGAGTTCTTTCAATTAGAGTTATTGGGCTTGCCCCTGTGGACGTATCTTTTTTCATTAATTTCCATTTTGCTCGGATTTCTGGCCAAAAAAATCGTGCAATGGATCTTCCGCCGGCTGGTCCGACTCACTGAAAAATCGAAGTTGAAAATCGATGACGTGTTTGTCGTCGCCCTCTCCCGGCCCTGCGAGTGGGCCACCGTGTTGGCGGGTCTTTATCTGGCGCTGTCGATCCTGCCGCTGCCCAGCGAACCGCTCGATGTGAAGCGCTTCACCTTTGCCGTACTGACCTCGATCTTCATCGCGCTGATCATCTGGGTCGCCACTCGCTTGGTGGAGGGATTGACCGGCATCTGGGGCGAACAGGCCAAAACCACCGAGACCAAGCTCGACGACCAGCTGGTGCCGATCGTGCGCCGAAGCCTCAAGGTGTTCATGTACATCATCGGGGTGGTCCTCATTCTGCAGAATCTGGGCTATTCCGTGGGCAGCCTGATCGCCGGCTTGGGCCTGAGCAGCCTCGGTCTGGCCCTCGCTTCCAAGGATACGGCGGCCAACCTGTTCGGTTCAGTGGTGATCTTTTTGGACAAGCCGTTTCAAATCGGAGACTGGATCGAGGTAGGTGATGTGGAGGGAACGGTCGAGGATGTCGGCTTGCGCACGACTCGAGTGCGGACCTTTGCCAACAGCCTGGTGACGGTCCCCAACTCCCTTTTCACGACGAGTTCGGTCAACAATTGGTCCCAGATGAAAAAACGCCGCATCAAGATGACCATCGGCGTCACCTATGACGCCTCTCCAGAAAAAATTGACCGTCTGGTCAAGGAAATCCGGCAAATCATCGAGGATGATCAGGACATTCGCTCCGATTTCTACCTCGTCAACTTCGACCATTTCGGTGTTTCCAGCCTCGATATCTTCATCTATTGTTTCACCATCACCACCAACTGGAGCGCCTTCCTCGAAGCCAAACAGACCTTCATGCTCAAGATCATGTACTGCGTAAAGAATCTCGGCTTGAGCTTCGCCTTTCCCACCCAGACAGTACACGTGGAAAGCATCCCGGGTGAGGGGACAGCCCTGTCCAAGCAACGGCCCCAATAACCGAACACCCCCTCAACGGGGAGCAAAACCAAATGACATTCCATCGTCCCCCGGACAAACATTTGCACCCTTTTTTTCCAAAAAACACATATTACAAATTTTAAATTTCATGATATGGGTGCCCCATTGAAATTCGATTCTTTTTTTGAAGTGAGGTTTTGTCGTGTCAAAAAGGACTCGTCAACAGGCTATTATCGATGTCATCTCTCGCAAACGCGTCCACAGCCAGGGGGCGCTGGTCGAGGAGCTCAAGAAGTTTGATTTTGACGTCACACAAGCGACGTTGTCCCGTGATATCGCCGAGCTCAATCTGGTCAAGTCAAAGGACGGATATCTCCGGCCGGAGGACGCGCTGAATTCGGGCTACCCGACCACATCCGACCTGATCTCAATGCTACGCCGATCGGTGTTGCGGATCTCCACTGCCCAAAATCTCGTCATCGTACGCACACCACCGTCGGGCGCCCAACAGGTCGGGTTGACCCTCGACGAGCTCAAGTTGCACCAAATCATCGGCAATGTGGCCGGCATCGATACGGTAATTGTGGTCACCGCCAACAATCAGGATGCGCAGGACGTGATGGATCACGTGCTCAGGCTGATCGGCTGATATCGCCGGCGACAACGGCACAAAGCGCGATCCGGTCCGCCAGTCCGATCGCCGCTGTTTGTCCCAAGAAGTGGCCTTGAACCGGTTTCAAGATTAGTATTGGTGTGTCACCGGGCTGACCGGCGAGAACAGCGAGTGTCTCGGCTCACCTATAATGCCGGGTCGAGACACCCATAGAAAAGCGAGCGCATGAATCGATACGTCGTTTGGTTAATCCGTTACCGCATACCTGTGCTCATCGGCATCCTCATCGTGACGGTTGGATTGGGCAGCCTGTTGCCCACCCTCCGGGCTGATGACGACGTGATGCAGTTTCTCCCGGCGGACGATCCGGACGTGGAGTTGTTTCAACGTGTCAACGAGCGATTCGGGGGACTGGATGTGGCTATCGTCGGATTGCTCAGCGATGACCTGTTTACCTTCGATCACCTCACCGAATTGCGCATGCTCACCCGAAAACTGCGCGATGTGGACGGTGTCTTCGACGTGCTCTCATTTACCGAAGTTCCCGATCCGCGCCCCAGTCCGTTCGGTCTCGTTGTCGAGCCCCTCGTCGATCGAGTACCCCGTGACAGGGCTGCACTCACCGCGCTCAAGCAAAAAGTGCTGGCCAATGAAAACGCCGTGGGCAACTTGGTCTCCACCGACGGCAGGGCCGCGATGGTGCTCTGTTTCCTGGGGGGATCGAAGCCGCCGATGCACGTGGCCACCGACATCAAGACAGTGGCCCGAGCCAATTGGACGGACGGATCCCTCTACTACGGGGGGGCGCCGTTTATTCGCCTCCACGTGGCCGGCGGGACCAAGCGGGATGTGCTGCGGCTCACGCCGATCGTCGCTGTGGTGATCATCCTGGTAACCTTCATTCTCTTTCGCAAGCCGCTGAGTGTGGTGCTCGCCGTGGGGGCGATCCTCATTTCGATGGTTTGGCTGATGGGATTGCTCGCTTTGCGCGGCAAGGGCGTGACCATCGTCGGATCCTCACTACCTACCCTGATGGTCGCCATCGGCGGCGCCTACGGCATCCACCTGCTGGCTGCCTATTTCAACGGCCACGCCGCGACCAACCGGGAACGGATTGCCGAAGCGTTCGACGAAGTCGCAGCACCGATCGGCGCCTCGGCGATGACCACCTGCGCCGGCTTCTTGTCATTTTTGGTGATGGACGTGGTCCCACTCAGGGAATTCGGCGCCTATGCCGCGTTGGGCGTGGCCCTGACCGCCGGGTTGGTGCTCACGGTGATTCCGACGGTACTCTCGTTCGCCAAGCGCGCTCCCAAGACACTGAACGCAGCGCGAATCGCCAGGCCGCTCGGTCGCTTGAGCGGCTGGGCAGAGATTCACCGCCGCCGGGTCATCTTCACTGCGATTGTACTGGCCACAGCCGGATTGGTCGGCATTCTGCGCATCGCCCCCGACGCCACGCTGAAGAGCTTTTACGCCGAGGGGTCGGAACCGGATCAGGCCAACCAATTCTTGACGCGTCATTTTGGCGGCTCGGTTTTTCTGCAGGTCTACTTCGAGGGGGATATGCGCTCCCCCTTTGTCCTGGCTGAATTGCGGGAAATCGTCGAGTTTGCCCAGGGCCTCCCCGAGGTCGTCGCGGCCAGCTCGATCATCGATCCTATTACCATGATGTCGGAGGCTCTGGGCGGACGTGCTGGTTTACCGATCAGTCGGGCGCGCACCCGATCGCTCTATCCGTTTCTCGAGGGGAGCGCAGCGATTAACCAGCTGGTCGCCGAAGACAAAAATGCCGGTTTGATTCAGCTTCGGCTGCGCGATCTCGATCCCGCGCAAACCCAGCAAGTGATCGACCGACTGGGGTCGTTTATTCGCGACAACATCCCGGCCGGGGTAGTGCCGATTGACCTGACGTCGGCTCAACCGGAAGAACGGATCCGCATCAGCAGACAGATCGCCCGTACCGTGGCCGAGCGCATCGGACGGCTGCTCAAGATGTATCGCGATATCGCCCCCACAGAAGATCAACTGGTCCGACACCAGGCGTTGATTCTCGAAGAGCTGGATCGACCGCTCCGACCGGGGGACAATCTTCGCGCTCCCGTTGCGGCGATTGTCGATGAACATATCGTCGGTGAAAACTCCCCGTTGGAGGCCCCCCCAGAGGACGGCTCGCCAGTAGTGGGGGAGGAGTGGCGTGAGCGGGGCGAGCGACCACTGGCTGCGCTGGTGGCGACCATCAACGCCCCCCACACCCCGGAGCGGATAACTGCTGCCCTGGAGCAGGCGCTCCCGCTGACCGCCGAACGGGATCGCCCCGGACTGGAGCTCGCGGCCCAAGCTGTCTCCAACGGCTTGACGATGGCCGTACCGCTGATCCGCGCGAATCGTCTGACGCCGCTGTTGCTGGCCGAGCTGTCGACGGTCCTCTCCGAAAAAGAGCAGTCCGCGATTGTTTGGGCCTTGACCGACGTCTTTCAGACGACCGTCCCCACCGACAGCGCTCAGGGGTCGCCGATCATCGCCCAAATTTCCGGGCAGCCGGTGATCAACACCGCATTTTGCCAGAGCACGATTCGCAACCAGCTCAAATCGCTGGCCACGGCGTGGATTGTGTTGACGCTGATTCTCTCGGGCACGTTCGGTACAATTCGCAACGCATTGACGGCTCAGCTGCCCACCGCGGTGACCCTCTGCCTGGCCGTGGGCATCATGGGAGTGCTCGACATTCCGCTGGATCTCACCACGAGTATGATCGCTGCAATCGCATTGGGGATCGGTGTGGACTACTCGGTCCACTACCTGTGGCGCCGTACCCGACGCAATGAGACCATGGCGCAGACGATCGAACACGCGGGTCCGCCAATCGCCTCGAGTGCCATTCAGGTCGCCTCTGGATTTATGGTGATGACGCTCTCCGCAACCGTCCCCACTCAGCGATTCGGCGCGCTGGTCGCCACGACGATGATCCTCTGCGCGCTGGCCACATTTGTGCTCTTACCGGCTATCCGGGTAAAGGGACAACAGCTGGATTAGTCGACTGATCGAGTGGTCTATCTCAAGGGAAGAAGTTAGTGCTTGAGGCCGCTCTTGCGGACTTTGCGCCGGCGGTTTTTCGCCCTCAGTTTGGCATTTTTTCGGGAGCACCGTTTGCGATTTGCCTTTACGTTCCGTTTTCTGAAAATGTACATCAGCAATCTCCGATCATCACGCGCCGATCCGAAGCGCGCGAGGGGGCATTTTTTACCCCTGGTTTGTCCTATTGTCAACTTTCTTTTTTGTTGACTAGCAGCTCAAAAAGAGACTTAAAAAGGTATGCTAAAAATCTGAACCTGATAGGTTTAACCTGTTTTCAAAGCACCTTTTCATTCGAAATTGACGAAACTGGCGAAACGGCGACATGACAACAGGGCTCTCAAGAACGCCATGAACGGGAACGAGGTCAACTAGATGAAACCAATTGTGGAACACTTATCCAACGGTTTGACAGTGGTTCTCGCCGAATCGCGGGCGGCCCAGGTGATCAGTTATCAGATGTGGATCGGTGTGGGCAGCGCCGATGAAAAGCCGAAACAAGCGGGGTTGGCCCATGTGCTCGAACACATGCTGTTCAAGGGCACCGAGCGCCGAAAAGTGGGTCAAATCGCCCAGGATGTGGAGAACGCCGGCGGCATCATCAACGCCGGGACTTCCTTTGACTACACCGTCTACCACATCACCTTGGCCAGCCATTTCAGGGATCAGGGGTTGGACATTCTCGCCGACGCGATCACCAACGCCTCATTGGATTCCCAGGAGCTGCAAAAGGAGCTGGTGGTAATTCTCGAGGAAGTCCGCATGGGCAACGACATCCCCCAACGAGTGGTTGCCTCAGACCTGTTCAACACCCTGTTCAAGCGCCATCCCTACGGGCGACCGATCATCGGTTACGACGAGACGATTAAACAGTTCACGCAAAAGAAGGTGCGGGATTTCTACAAGACTTGGTATGTCCCCTCCAACATGATTCTGGTGATTTGCGGTGATTTCACCCCCCGCACGATGATCAAAAAAGTAGAAAGACTGCTCGGTTTCCAACCGGACAAACCGATTGAGGATCGCAGCACCCGGTTGAATGAACCGGTACAGCGTGAATTTCGCAGTCACAACAAAGTGATGCCGGTGACCGAAGCCCAGTTGGCCATCGGACTGCCCATTCCGGGGATCAACCATGGGGATGTGGCCGCCCTCGACATTCTCTCGGTGATCCTCGGGCAGGGGGCGAGCTCCCGCTTCGAAACAGTGATTCGGCGCCGCCTCGGTGTGGTCAGCGAGATTCGCTCGATGGCACTGAATCTGCGAGACAACGGCATGTTCGGCGTGTTCGCGACGACCCAAGCCGAGGACATTGAAGCCGCCACCAAGGCCATTCTCGCCGAAATCGATCACATCACGACCAAGCCCATTTCCCACGCCGAGTTCGGTCGCGCCCGCACCCTGTTGACCAGCGAGGCTATTTACTCCCACCAAACCGTCGACGGCATTGCCAAGAACCTCGGCTTCTACTGTCTGCACACCAACAACATCGACTACGAGGCGGAGTACCAGGCCGCGTTGGCCAAGCTCGATCCCGACCAGCTGCTGGAGGTCGCCAAACGCTACTTCGTCGCCAAGAAGATGAACATCACCACCGTGGTGCCCGATCCGGCGCTCAAGCCGCCCCCGAAACGGCTCACTTGGATTCGCGGTCGAGGGAAGAAAAAATCCGTCCAGCCAGAGAAATTGAACGAGCTCCTCCACCGCACCACCCAGGGCGCGCTCAAACCGCAGGGACGAACCGGGGCGGGTTCCTCGGTGACTCCCCGGACAACCCTCAAAAGCCTCTCCTCGGGTGACATGCTCATCGTGCAGACCGATCCCAGCTCAAAGCTGGTCTCCGCACGGTTGGCTTTTCTCGGCGGTCAGCGTCGCGAGCCCAGCGCCAAAGCCGGGGTGGCCAATCTCCTCGCCGCCGTGTTGACCCGCGGCACAACGTCCCGTTCAGGGGATGAAG
>JANQET010000478.1 GCA_028278265.1 Myxococcota bacterium | reverse complement strand
CATCCCCCACGAATGCCTCGGTCATCACGGTCCAACGCCGTTCTCCCCCCTCCTGATGGCTGCTCGACTCCCGCAGCAGCTGGGGCCATTCGGGCCATGGCTGGCGCTCATCCCGCTCGGTGGGCGGCTGGGGCATGATCTCGAGTTGGGTCACCTGCTCGGCGCCCTGGCGCAACGCGGTTCCCAGGCAATCCGAGCCCGTGTCCCCCCCGCCGATGACGACCACTCGCTTGCCCGTGGCGATGATCTCCTCTTCAGGGGTGATGAACTCTCCGCCGATGCGCCGGTTCTGCTGAACCAGGTACTCCATCGCAAAGTGGATTCCCCCGAGCTCCCGCCCGGGGATCTTGAGATCCCTCGGTCGCCGGGCGCCGCAGGCCAGGACGACTGCGTTGAACCGCTGCTTGAGATAGCGAAACGACAGATCCCGCCCCACCTCGACTCCGTTCTCGAAAATCACCCCTTCGGCGCCCATCAACTCCACCCGGCGCGTGACCACCCATTTCTCGAGCTTGAAGTCGGGAATGCCGTATCGCAGTAGTCCTCCGGGATGGCGATCCCGCTCATAGACCACGACCTCGTAGCCCGAGCGGTTGAGCAGATCCGCCGCAGCCAGCCCGGCAGGTCCCGAGCCGATTATCGCCACCCGCATGCCGTTGCGCTCAACCGGTGGCCGGGGACGAATCGTCTCCCGCTCGAACCCTTTTTCGACAATCGAGAGCTCGAGCTGGCGGATCGTCACCGCATCCAGGTTCAGCCCCAGCACGCAGGCCGACTCGCACAAGGCAGGGCAGATTCGGCCGGTAAACTCGGGAAAACTGCTCGTCGACAACAAAATGTGCGCCGCATCTTCCCAGCGCTCGGCCCGCACGCAGGCGTTGAATTCAGGGATCAAGTTTCCCAGGGGACAGCCCACGCTGTGGCAAAATGGTGTGCCGCAGTCCATGCACCGCCCGGCTTGAGCGCGGATGTCCCCTCTGCTGAGCTGCTGCTCCACCGCATTAAAATCCCCGAGTCGCTCTGCGGCGGGGCGATAGCCCGGATCCTTTCGCCGACAGGTTAAAAATGCTCTATTGGTCGTCATGACTAATTTCCTTAAATATCAGTTAAATATGGGCCACGGCGCGGCGTTCGATCGCCTCGTCCTCTTTGCTCAGCTGGCCCAGTACCCGCTTGTACTCCATGGGAAAGACCTTGATGAATCGGGGCAACAGTTGATCGAAGTGCTGGAGGATCCACTTGGCCCGAGGGCTGCCCGTGTACTCCACATGTCGGCTCAACAACTGCTTGAGCTCTGCCTGATCGGCTGCGCTGACCACCAGTTCCAGGTCGATCATCTCCAGGTTGCAGTGGTTGTCGAAATCACCGGATTCGTCGAAGACGTAGGCTACGCCGCCGCTCATCCCGGCGCCGAAATTGACCCCGGTGGCGCCGAGGATCACCACCCGACCGCCGGTCATGTACTCACACCCGTGATCCCCGATGCCCTCGACCACCACATGGGCCCCGCTGTTGCGAATGGCAAATCGCTCCCCGGCCCTGCCGTTGATGTACACTTCGCCCCCGGTCGCACCGTAGAGCAGCACATTGCCGACGATATTGTTTTTTGCCGGATCAAAGGTCGACGCGGCGTCCGGTTTGACCACTATCTTGGCGCCGGAGAGGCCCTTGCCCAAGTAGTCATTGGCCTCACCGTTGAGCACCATCGTCAGGCCCTTGGTGCAAAACGCACCGAAACTCTGGCCCGCAGCACCGTTGAAGGTGAGGGTGACAGAATCGTCCGGCAGCCCCTCACCCCCGTGTCGGGTGACGATCCGATGGGAGATCAACGTGCCCACGGTGCGGTCCACATTGCGAATCGACCGGACCGAGGCCAGTTGCTCTCCCCGGTCGATTCCCTCGCCGATTTCAGCGAGGATGGCGCTGTCCAACGCCTGGTCCAGTCTCGGGCCGCCCGATAGCGTCCCGGCTCCATTGGTAACGGGTTCGTCCCGGTGGAGCAGACGGGAGAGATCCACCCCCTGTGCCTTCCAGAAAGCGATGGCATCATTCATCACCAACACATCGGACCGACCGATCATCTCGTCGACCCTGCGAAACCCGAGCCGGGCCATGATCTCCCGCAGTTCCTGGGCGACGAATTCGAAATAATTGGTCACGAACTCGGGACGACCCGAATAGAGCTTGCGCAGGGCCGGATCCTGAGTCGCAATCCCCACCGGACAGGTGTTCTGCTGGCATTTGCGCATCATCACGCAACCGCAGGTCACCAGCACGGCGGTGGCAAAGCCGAACTCTTCGGCGCCGAGCAGGGCGGCAATTGCCACGTCCCGACCGGTGCGAAGCTGGCCGTCCACCTGTAGGCGCACCCGATCCCGCAGGCCGTTTTTGACCAACGTCTGCTGGGCCTCGCTGAGCCCCAGTTCCCAGGGCACCCCGGTGTGTTTGATCGAGGAGAGGGGCGACGCACCGGTCCCGCCGTCGTAGCCGCTGATCAGGATCATCTCCGCGCGGGCCTTGGCCACCCCGGCGGCCACCGTACCCACCCCGATCTGGGAGACCAGCTTCACCGAAACCCGCGCCCGGGGATTGGCGCATTTGAGGTCGTAGATCAGCTGGGCGATATCCTCGATGGAATAAATATCGTGATGGGGTGGCGGGGAGATCAGCGTGACACCGGGGGTCGATTTGCGAACCCGGGCGATTTCCACGTCCACCTTGTTCCCCGGCAACTGTCCCCCCTCCCCCGGTTTGGCCCCCTGGGCGATCTTGATCTGGATCTCCCGCGCGTTGGCTAGGTACTCCGCGGTCACCCCGAACCGGCCGCTGGCCACCTGTTTGACCGCACTCGACCGGCTGTCACCGTTGGGCAGCGGTTGGTAGCGATCGCTGTCCTCACCCCCCTCTCCGCTGTTGCTCATCCCGCCGAGGCGATTCATCGCCACTGCCAGCGTTTCATGGGCTTCCCGGCTGATCGAGCCAAAGGACATCGCCCCGGTAGCGAACCGCTTGACGATCGCGGCGACCGGCTCCACCTCATCGAGGGGCACCGGTGTTCGCTCGCTAAAGTGGAGCAGCCCGCGCAGGGTGCTCAGCTGGTGTTGCTGATCGTTGACCATCGCGGCAAAGGACCGGTAAGTCTCGTGATTACCGGTTCGAGTGGCCTGTTGGAGCAGGCTAATCGCCCGGGGATCCCACTGATGACGCTCCCCGTCGATCCGGTAAGCGTACTGGCCCCCGGACGGCAAGACCGGTGGGACGGCCGGGGCCGGCGCGAAGGCGGAGCGATATCGGGCAAGTGCCTCGGCGGCGATCTCCTCGAGACCGATACCCTCGGTTCTCGACGGGGTTCCTTCGAAATAGGCCCGGGCCACATCGGTGCTGAGGCCCACAATTTCAAAGGCCTGGGCACTGCGATAACTGCGCAGCGTGGAGATTCCCAATTTCGACATGATCTTTTTCAATCCCGCGCACAACGCCCGGACGTAATTTTCGATCGCCTCGGCCACACCGATGCCCCCACTGAGGGATTGGCTCAGGGCCAACTCAGCGACGCTCTCAAAGGCGAGATAGGGGTTGATCGCCGAAGCGCCGAATCCCAGCAGACACGCCATGTGCATCACTTCCCGCGCTTCACCGGTTTCCACAATCAATCCCACGTTGGTCCGAGTGCCCCTGCTGATTAGGTGGCGGTTGACCGCTGACACGGCGAGCAGCGCGGGGATCGGCACCCGGTCCGGTGCGACCCGCCGATCGCTGAGCACGAGTAACCTGTAGCCGTCATCGATCGCCCGATCCGCTTGGGTGCAAAGCTCCTCCAGTGCCGAGGCGAGATGCTCTGCCGTTGCGGGCAGGGGGAACCCGATTTCCAGTACGCGACAGGCGAACGCCTTGGACTGCAGCTTGCGAATGCGATCCAGGTCATCGTTGGACAAAATCGGATGGTCCAGCTTGATTAACCGGCTGTGGCCCGGGGTTTCGTCGAGGATGTTGTCCCGGGTGCCCAAGAAGGTCATCAACGACATCACCAGATCTTCTCGTATCGGATCGATGGACGGATTGGTGACCTGGGCAAACAGCTGCTTGAAATACCAGTAGAGCAGCTGGGGATTTTCCGAAAAGACGGCCAGCGGTTGATCAGCGCCCATCGAGCCGGACGGCTCCCGGCCGTGGGATGCCATGGTGTCCAGAATGACGTTGGTATCCTCGCGGGTGTAGCCGAACAACCGCTGGCGCGGCAGCAGGGTCTCGCTCTGGGGTACCAGCGGTGTGACCGCGTTGAAGAACCCGTGCACAAAGACGCGGTTCTCGTTGACCCAACGGCGGTACGGCTGCCGGCGGGCCAGCCTCATCTTGATTTCATAATCCTTGAGCAGACGCTTCTCCTGGAGATCGACGAGGATCATCTCCCCCGGGCTGAGGGCCCCTTTTTCAGCGACGTTCTCCGGCGCGATGTCGAGCACCCCGGCCTCAGAGGCGAACACCAACAACCCGTCCTTGGTCACGGTGAAACGGGAAGGTCTCAGTCCGTTGCGATCGAGCATCGCCCCCACGTAGCGGCCGTCCATGAAGGCCACTGCTGCCGGTCCGTCCCACGGTTCCATCAACCCGGCGTGGTACTCGAAGAACCCGCGCAGATCGGGTCCCATCGGGTATTGGGCGCCCCAAGCTTGCGGGATCAGCATCATCATCGAGTGATAGAGAGACCGGCCGCTCGCGGTCAGCAGTTCCAACACATTGTCCAGGCAGGCGGAGTCGCTTCCCCGGTGATCAATGGTGGGCAATAGTTTGACCAGGTCGTCACCGAAGAGCTCGCTCTTGAGGTGCTGTTCTCTCGAGCGCATCCAGTTGACGTTTCCCCGCAAGGTGTTGATCTCCCCGTTGTGGGCGAGGTAGCGAAACGGCTGGGCCAGCGACCACGAGGGAAAGGTGTTGGTGGAGTATCGCTGATGAACGATAATCGCCGAGCTGACCATGTCCGGATCGGTGAGATCGGGATAGAATTGGGGCACCTGGGAGGGGGTCAGCAACCCTTTGTAGACGATGGTCCGAGCGGAAAAGCTCGAAATGTAACACGCGTGATCAGCGTCGCCGATCTCGTCGAACCGCCGCTCGGCCTGTCGGCGAACGACGTACAATTTGCGCTCCAACGCGTCCCCCCGCACCTGGTCACCGGCCACGAAACACTGCACCACCGCCGGTAGGTTCTTCAGCGCCTGGTCACCGAGGCACCCTTTCACCGTGGGCACCACCCGCCAGCCCAAAAAGGCCAACCCCTCATCGATCACCGTCTGCTCGATGATCTCCTGACAGGCCAGGCGAAGATCGGCCCGTTGGGGGAGAAACACCATGCCCACACCGTAGTCACCGGGGGATGGGAGGGAGATCCCGTCTTCTGCCGTCACTTTGCGAAAGAACTCGTCGGGGAGCTGAAACAGCAAGCCCGCCCCGTCACCGGTGTTCACGTCGGAGCCGGTCGCCCCCCGGTGCACCAGATTTTCGAGAACGGCGATCCCCTGTTGAATGATACCGTGGGTTTTGCGACCGCTGATTTCCACCAGCCCACCCACACCGCAGGCGTCGTGTTCATACGTTGGATCGTATAATCCTTTTAATTCGCTTTTCTCATAATTCACAGATACTCTCTCCTAGTGTCTTAAGCGCGTTCCTATGGGCTTCGTTGCGCCGGTCCATCCCCAACAGGCCCGTGCAAACAGATCCCCGCTCAGGGTTGGATCGTTGCGCGGCATACCCCGAGGGGCACTTTGAGCAAATAAATTGCCAGAAAAGGCAACGTTGGCCGGTTGAAGGCGGCCGTCCAATGAATGGGCTAATCGTTGACCCAGAGGCGATAGTCGCCGAATAAATCGGATTTGTCACGCAAAAAAATTCAGATAAAACGAAAAAAACACAGGGGTGAATCGCCGAGAAACTGAATATTTATCCATTTATGCGATCTGAAGAGACGGAAATCAACCGACACCCGGTTTGACTCACCGGGATTTGCCCAAATCTTTTTACTATGTCCGATACAGTTAAGGGCCACATTCTGGTCATCGACGACGAAGATGTGATCCGCTCCCTGTTGGAGACCATTCTGACCGCGGAGGGGTATACCGTCACCACCACCGCAACCAAGACCAAAGCGCTGCAACTGATGTACGAAGTCCACGTCGATCTGATGCTGCTGGACAAAAACCTGCCGGACGGATCCGGCTTGGAGGTGGCCCGGGAGAACGCAAACCGCGAAGACGGCGCCGAGGTGATCATCATCACCGGCTATGCGGACACCGACTCGGCCATCGAAGCCGTTGAATACGGGGTCCACCGCTACCTGCAGAAGCCGTTCGACATCGACCACCTGCTCATCGAAGTCAAGGGGGCGCTCGAAATGCGGTGGCTGCGGCGAAATCTGATCGATCGTACAGATGCACTCGAGGTGGCGGTGGCTCAACTGCGATCCAGCGAAAAGCGATTTCGCGAGCTGGCCGAAATGCTTCCCGGTATTGT
>JANQET010000475.1 GCA_028278265.1 Myxococcota bacterium | reverse complement strand
CGATTCCACAGCTGCCGGCTGCTCTGAGCTTGATACCTCCGGGGCGTCTGCCGTCCCGTCCGGGCCATCTTCCGGCTCCTCCAGGGCTTTCTCCGGCTGCGCGCCGGGCGGCGGTGCAGCAGCATCCAATGCGGCGGCGATTTTTGCGTCCAGGGAGGCGTTCTCCTCTGGCTCCACCGACAGGCGCTCGTCCGGATCGGTCAGCTTGGCCTCGGCCGATTTCTCCAACGGCTGGTCTTCCGGTTGTTCCATCGCAACAAACTGAGGTTCTGTCTCGGAGCGATCCCGTTCCCCATCTCCCTCAGCCGGCGGCGCGATGGCCGGGGCCTTGATCGATTTGAGATTTATCGAAGCCAGTTTCACCGCATCCGGTTTGGTCTCTCCGGAAGGGCCGGCGGGTTGATCGGTCAATGGTGATTTGGGGATGGCGGAAACCGAAATATTCGCCTCATCCGGCATGGCCAGTTGATCTCCGGTCACCGTCGCCACCGGTGGCATCCCGCTTGCGCCGGCCTCCGGTTGCGGGGCCGTGGCATTCGACTCGGGCAGGCCGGAAATCTCCCCCTGACCAAAGAGCAGCGTCTTGGAAGCGCTGGGCTCGATGACCGGTATTTTGTCGCCCGGTTCGGGTGCGGACGGTGCATCTGCCATTGGGGGGTCTGCGGCCCCGGGGTCTGCGGCCTCGGGTTCGGCGGTCGCGGGTTCGGCTTCGTCCAAAGCGGTGAACGCCTCGTCGACCTTCATCGCAATCTCGGACGTGTCCGGTTCATCCGCATGGGGATCGTCGGCTGATGGCTGCTCGGCCGCGGCGCTCTCTTCCTTCGTCAATGCGTCGATGAATCCGGAATCCTCCTTCTCCGCGTCGGTCGGCTGCGGGAGGTTGTCCGCCTGAACCCGCGGTAGCTTCAACGTGCCTGTGGATTGAGCGGCCTGGGTCACCTCGAACGGCAGCTGAACCGTGGGGGGCTCCTCGACGTCACCGGCGGGGATCGGGGGATCTTGGATCGGCGTCACCCGCTCCGGGGCAGACGGTTCGGCTCTCAGGGCGGCCGGAGCATCGGTTTTGGGCGACTCGAGCGGAGGCGGTTCCCCGAGGCGATAGACCTCGGTGGAGACATCCTCGTCCAGTGACTTGGCCTTGGCCTGCACCTCGTCGATCAACCCTTCGAAATAGAGTTTGGCGATAATCGTGAGCGCCTCGAGATCGCCCAGAGGACTGTGATCCACCACCTCCATCAGGTTTCGCTTGCCGTTGAAGTTCCTCAGAATGACGTTGACTTCATCGGGAATTTCCCCCAACCGCTCGGCGAGGACCGTGGCGTCCACATCGAACACCGAGCTGAGGGCCGGCAACTGCTCGAGCAGACGACCCCACTCATCGAGGCGACGCATCCCCTCCATCAGCAGGCCCTGGGTAGAGAGATCGATTTTGTCTTGACGGTCTATCTGGGTGAATTCAATGGCAAAGGCACCGTCGGACCAGACGAGCATCCGGTAGACCGCATCCGCGCCCGTGCGATGGCGGGTCACCGCGTCGATGACTTTGCCCTCGCGAAAATAGATCTCCCCTTTGTCATCGCTTCGTGTGAGATGGATCACACCGGATTTTCGACTGAAATCAATCGTCTGGATAAGGTCGACGACCCCCATATCGTTGAGGTTGCCCGAAAACTTGGTCTTTGATCCGCGGCGCTCGAGGCGTTCCCGCTGGCGTCGCTGCAAGGTCAGGCTCACGCGAACGAGAATCTCGCGAATGAAAATCGGTTTTGTCAGATAATCATCCACTCCGAACTCGAGTCCACGTACTTTGTCTTCGATGGATTTTTGGGCGGTCAGAAAAATAAATGGAATGCTGGCCAACTGGGGATTCTCTTTGAGCTTGGTGCACAGATCGAAGCCATCCATCTCTGGCATGGAGGTGTCCGATATGATCAAATCGGGCTGTGAGATCGCAATTTTTTCCAGTGCATCCGAGCCGTTGACCGCCTTGGTAACGCTATACCCGGATTTTTTTAAGCTCACCTCGAGAACCCTGAGGCTTTTGGGATCGGCATCGACAATGAGTATATTTTGCTTGGCCACCGCGTTGTCCCTTAACTCACCAACTCTGAATTGTATCCGTTAAAGAAAGTTATACATATTTGCGCGCTATCCGTAAATCATTGTAGTACTATGAGATCTTGTCAAGTAAGTGGCAAAGTCGAGTCGAGAAAATCGAAAATCTCTTGACTTGGTGAACCGCTGTCTTGTACCGATAAAAATGGTCCTTTATTGTTGAGCAATTTTTGGACCGGTGTATGGACAGCACTCATTTCCAAGGGAGGATAAACGTGAGGAAGACCACCATCGTCGCATTGACCGTAGTCGTGGCCTGCGTAGCGGCCGGCTGCTCAAACGAGTTCTCTGTAAAAGACCTGTCACCGGCCTCCGGTGTGCTCGGCGGCGGAGAGGCAGTCACCATTTCTGGTTCAGGATTTGATCCGAATATGGGCGTAGCGGTTTACTTCGGTAATTCGAAGGCGAGCAATGTCGTGATCAACGGGACCGACAAAATGACCGTCACGACGCCGTCGTACCGGGAGGCGGCGATTATCGACGTGCGCATCCTTACCGACAACGGCAAGGAGTACGTCCTGCGAAAATCGTTCCGCTACATTAAGAAAGCACACATGGACATTCGCGATCTGGGCAAGCGGAAGTCCATGCGGGAGCAGACCCAGTAGCCGCTGATCACCGCTGTCCGAGAAGCGCTGTCACACAGACGACCGGCTCCCCGGATTTCGGATCCCGTCCCTCCACCACGCTAATCCCCAAGTCGGTGATATCCGGCCTGAAAAACAGCTGCTGTTGGCCCAGATTGCCGGCCAGATTGTTGGTCAGGAACGAAATCACCTGAATTTTCTTGAACGGCGAATCGTTGATCGGCACCTCTGGAGCAGCCCCGGTGAAACAGCGCTGGCTGACCCGCTTGGCCATCCGGTTGAGCCAGGGGTGGCCTTTGACCGGTTTGCGTGAGCGCTGGCGTCGATATTTATTGATCAACTGGATCACTTTCTTGGGCTTCTTGAGGCCCGCATCAACCGTCTGGTCCACGGTGAACAGCTGGACCACGAGCATGACCTTGAGCTCGTGGTCCTCGATCACGGTCACACCGATACCGGTCTGACTGGCCCAGTCGTTGAGAATATTCGCCCGGTGAGCCGGTGACCGCATCAGCCCCTGATGGGCTTCGTGGGCGCTGTAGGCCCGGGCCAGGTTTTCACTGACTTTCATCGGGTAGAGCTTTGCCGCCTTGACCCGATCCATCGGCGATCCCGACTCCGGCGAGAGGTGGCCCACTATTCCGGTACGGGCCATCTCCTCGGCGTAGTTCCGGGCCACGGCGGCGAGTTGATCCGACCATTCGAGCCGCTTCAATTGCCGTTTCTTGCGCTCCCGGCCCAGCAGTTTGAACAGCCGTTTCTCCAGTCTGGAACTGTCTTCGGATTCGAGGCTCCAGTAGCGAATCGTCAGCTCTTTTTTGTGTTTCTTGCCCACCGCGACGGGAAAGTTGGCGATTGGTTCCGGGCCGGTGGGACCATCGGCGACCAACTCCACCTGCCACAATCCCCGCTGCTTGAACGTGAACGAAGTGTTGAACCGCTGACCACGGTTTTTGACTTTGGGCTGCACCGTTCGCCCTGCCGGCGAGGTGATGTAGAGCGAGGCATTCTTGAACGGGGGGTAGACCCGTCCGGCGAGGCGTATTGTCCCATTTAGCTTCTGCTCGCGGGGCACGGGCTGCAGGGAAAAATGATTGGCCATCGAGAACAGTGCGATCTCCCGATGAGTCGGCAAGGTCCGCTCGGCCATTCCGTAGCGGACGGCACCCCGGTCCCGCTGTCGCTCCAGCCAGTTTTCCAAGTCCCGTTCGAGTCCGCGTCCGGGCACGCCGCTGATGAAGCCGAACTCATCACCCGCATCGGGGATCCCCTCCCACCAAAGAATCTGTTTGGTGGTCGACCCCATCGCCGAGGCGACAATCATCTGGCGATCGGCCATCAGGCTCAACACGGCGGCGGCGGCGCGATCCAGCCTCACATCGGCGGTGAGGGCTTTGTCAATCCGACGAAAGACGGACAAATCGCTCCCCATCTTCTTTTTGCGGGGGATTGCTTTGGTGGAATAGCGCCGGGCCGGCTTTCCCTCAAGGGTAATCCGAATCTTCTGTTCCCCGGCACGAGCACTCCGTTTTTTGATCCGCGGTTGACCGATCCGGGGACCCTCACGGGGATGCGCAGCGGGAGCGTGGGGAGCTGACGAGCGCCGGCTCGCACATCCGGCGAGAACGAGGATGATGCAGAGTAAAAGTCCGAGGCGCTGGTTACCCACGAACACAATTGCGGCCGTCGGCCTTGGCCCTGTACAGCTGTTCGTCCACCCGGCGCAGGAAGTCGATCGGTGTAATCGGCTCGCTGCCCATCGTGGCCACGCCGATACTGACGGTGATCGGAATCTCCTCGCCCTCGAAAATGAACGTGTACGAGGCGACCCGTTTGCGCAGCTGATCGGCGAGCTCCATCGCGCCCTGTTTGGCGGTCTCCGGGAGCAGCACGACAAACTCTTCACCGCCGTAGCGGGCAAAAATCTCCTCCCGCCGGGAGCGGGTGGAGATGAGCCGGGCCAAAGATTGCAACACATAGTCTCCGGCCAGATGGCCGTAGCTGTCGTTGACGCGCTTGAAATAGTCAATATCGAACATCAGGATGGACAACTCGCGACCGTACCGTTGCGCCCGGGACATCTCCCGCTCGAGCGCCTCGATGAAGTAGCGCTTGTTGTGAATCTCGGTCAGCCCATCCATGATAGTCATGCGGTAAATCTCTTCGTGGTAGGCAAACTCGACATCACTACCGACCAGGTATTTGAAAATCGTATCGCCTATCTTGAGTTGATCACCGTTTTCGAGAAAACAAGTGTTGATGGGTTTGTTGTTGACGTACGAACCGTTGGTGCTCTGCAGATCCGTGAGCATCCGCCGGTTGTTCTTCATCGTCAGCCGGGCATGGCGCCTGGAGACCGAATCGCTGTCGACCATGATATCGCTGGAAGGATCGCGACCGAGATTGGCTGTCTTGCTGTGCAACTCGTACTTGCGCCCCATGTTCGGACCGGGAGGATAGATGAGTACCAGCGCATCCTGAGTCGTCTCGACCGGTTTTATCGTATGTGCGTCAGTGACTCTGGTATTCGCATCAACGTCGTCGTGATTGTGCATTTAGGGCACCTGTGTCTTAGTTGTTTAACTTCTACGTGTAATATTAATATCATAGGGAAGTTTTTCATGGAATCGGAAATAAAAAATCTTAAAATAAAAGAGGTGAGGGGTGCCGCAAAATATTGAACTTGATGAAATCCCTGGACAAATAGACCCCCCTTGGGCCTTTCTCAAACCCCTCGCTCGGTCTCAGGGCTTGGCGGCCATCGGCGTCACCCCCGCCGGACCTGTTGAATCACGCGCCGCCGATCGCTTTAGGGAATGGCTCGCCCAGGGACATCACGCTTCGATGCACTACATGACGCGTCACCTCGCACAGCGCTTCGATCCCACACACTCCAAAATGCTCACGGACGCACATGTGGTGGTGTCTGCCGCACTCGGCTACGGTGCGGGAGCGGTGGATTTCGGTCTGTGGCGATACGTTGCCGCACACGCGCGCAGCATGGACTACCACCTGGTGCTCAAACAGCGTCTGGGGGTGATTGCCCGTGGGATCGAATCCAGGTACCCCGGGTGCCGCTATCGGGTATTCGTGGATACCGCCCCGTTAATGGAAAGGACCTGGGCGCTACAGGCACGGCTGGGTCACCTGGGGAGAAACGGCGCGCTGATCGTCTCGGGTGTCGGCGGACGGGTAGTGCTCGGAGAAATCCTCCTCGTTGGGGTGCCGATTCCGCCGGCGGCATCCCCGCCTCCGCTGTTCGCGAGTTGCGGCGAGTGCGACGCCTGTGTGAAGGCGTGTCCCAGCGGTGCGTTGGGGGAATCGGGCATCGTCGACAGCCGCCTCTGTCTCTCGTTCCACTCCATCGAAAACAGACAAGGTCCCATTCCACCGGCACTGGCCGCGTTGATGACCCTGCTGTTCGGCTGTGATCGCTGCACAGAGGTCTGTCCGTTGGAGCGAGCGGAGGCGCCTTGTGCACTGGAACCTCCACCAACGCCCGGGCCCGATTCAATTACCCTCGAAGAAATCGCGCGAACCGATGAGTCAACCCTGCGCAGCTGGCTTGTGAACACGGCGTTACTGCGGACCGGCGCCAAAGTGCTTCGCCGCAATGCCCATCACTTGCTGGCCCGTCAAGACGCGGGGAAATCGAGAATGTCTTGAGCCCCCATGGTTGCCAACAAGTAACAAATATGAAATGACGCCTCGATGAGCAACGAAAACATAGACCTCCCCCTCGTCCACGTCAGCTGCCGCAGGGCCGGCCGGCGGGTCGATCCCCGCACGGTCAGAAGACGTGCAATCCGCGTCCTCCGGACGCTCGAGGCCGATGCGACGGAGCTGTCGGTACTGCTCACCGATGATCCGACGATTCACGAGCTCAATCGGGACTATCGTGGTGTGGACCAGCCGACGGACGTGCTCGCCTTTCCCCAGGACAGCACCGGGATCGGTCCCACCCCCCACCTGCTCGGGGACGTGGTCATCTCGGTGGACACCGCAGCGCGCCAGGCTGAACAGGGGTGCAGAAAGCTAGTCGAAGAGATCACTGTGCTGCTGATCCACGGGGTGTTGCATCTACTCGGCCATGATCATCACACAGCGCCTCAACGCCGGCGGATGGCCGGCGAATCAGCCCGCCTTCACAAATTATTCGAGATTGATGTCAGCTACTTATAAAAAAATGCCCCAAGGGTCGAGTTTGCCCCTTGAGTTCTCGATCATTTTGTGTATTTTTTTTCCTTGGTTCTCAGGGCTGAGTTGTAGAAAAGGGTCACTCTAGCTGATCCTTGCTGCCGTGAGATGGGGGCAACAATTTTTCCCACAATTCCACCGCAGTCTGTGGATAAGTAGTGGGTAGATCTGACCCGGTTCAAAAAAAAAACCAATTTCTGAGATATTTTGCCGGACCGTTCGGAACGAGAAAAAAAGATATCAATAACAAATAATTTTAGTCAGTTCGGCCGATTCGGCAGTTCTCGCATGTCAGCGCGTACTGCTCATTTAATCAGGTGCTGATTTCTTTTCACAAACTGTGGATAAAGTGGGGAAATAATATCGGAATTCGAATCTACTACAGGATCTCACTCTTCTTCGATACAGACTTCAATCGCCCGGTGAAACGCCTCTAACAGCGCAGTTTTTAAGGTGACTTCGCTGCGTTCCTCGGTGGCGGTGACCTGTTCGGCTTTAATCGCCAAAGCGCTCGAAATGGGTTGACCGACGAGCCGACGAGCGACCGCTTTTCCCTCCTCGATCGCCTCCCCGTCACCGGAGCTGAACTCGACTCGATGAATCAGTCCGTTGGCGACTTCGACAGAGGCGACGACGTGGGTTCCGTGAAGTTGGAACTCCCCCTGACCACGCGCCAAATTGCTAAATAAATCACCCATGTCTATTACCGTTATGGAGGGTACTGGTAGTGTCTGACTAGAGTATGATTTTCATCATAGGTGGGTCGTTATTCCCGCCGCCAAATCCTCTAGGGTATCCCGATCCCGAATGACGATGCCCAGTTTGTCGTTGGTCACGATACCCATTTTGCGCCAGCGACTCATCACGCGGATGGCTGTTTCGACAGTGGTGCCGACCAGATCGGCGATATCCTGTCGGGAGAGCACCAGGGGAATGGTGATGCCCGTGTTCTCTTTTTCCTCGCCGATGCGATCGGCCAGTTTGAGCAACAGATGGGCGATGCGGTACTCCACGCCTCCCGCGGCGAGCTCCTTGATTTTCTGCATCAGCATTCGGGATCGGCGCGCCATGCCGCGCAACGATCGGAGGGCCATCGCCGGCACGGTGGCCAACAGATCGAGGATCTGCTGCCGGGGAATGCACAACAACGTTGTCTTGGACAGACAGACCGCAGTCGTATTGTAGCTGCCGCCGACCAGCAGGGACATCTCGCCGATCGCTTCGCGCGGACCGAAGATTTCGATGATCACATCCTTGCCGGTTTCCGAGTGCTTGATCAGCTTCACCCGTCCTTCGGATATTAGGTAGAGATAGCGGCTGACATCGCCCTCGTTCCAGACGTGCGCGTGTCGCTCGAGTTGCAGCAGCGTGGTCTCCCGCGCCATCCGCTCCATTCGATCATCCGGCACTTCTGCAAAGAGTGTGATCAGTCTCAGCTTTTTTTGCATTTCCACTGTCATAGCCGCTCCTTGCCGATCTCCATTTTTGGCTCTACAGAGGAGTTCAGCGCTTGTCAATTATGTTTCCGTTACCACCAGTTACAGATTGTATCGGAATTGGCAGCTGGGTATTATCCGGGTAGCCATGGATCAAAAGACACGTCATGAGCTGGCCCGGGAACACCTGCCGTTGATCGATGAGATTATCGCGGTGATGAAAAAGCGGTTCGGCGCCCATCTGGACGAAAACGAGTTGCGCTCTTTTGCCATGGAGGGGATGGCCGAAGCGCTCAATCGCTTTGATCCGTCCCGCGGGGTCAATTTTCGCACCTTTGCCAACCCACGCATTCGGGGTGCGGTTTACGACGGTCTGTCCAAAGCCGGTTGGTTCCCCCGGCGACTCCACCGTCAAATCGCCTTTTTCAAACGGTCAGAGGAGCTGCTGCACTACCGGGAGGATGATCCGGCCCCCAAAGACAAGGTCGAAGCGGTCCATCGACTGGCCGACAGTCTCAAGGAATTGGCCACGGCCTACGTGACGACCTATGCGGCCACCGAAGAAAAAAACGAGCCGGCTTCGGAGCCGGCGGATGCAGAGCAGCAGCTCGATCGCCAGCGCTACCGCCAGCGGCTGAGCGAGAGCATCAACCGACTGCCGGGCCGGCAGAGCGAGATCATGCGCTACTATTTTTACGAGGACATGAGCCTGCGGGAAATCTCCAATCGCATCGGCTTGGATCGCTCCTGGATTTCCCGGTTGCTGAGCAGCGGGCTGGCCACACTGCGCAAGCGCTTTGACCGGGATTCGATGCCGCTCGATGTGTTCGAACCGCCGGACGGATGAAAATCCTACACTGCGGTTCAGTCACATCTTGCAACCCCCATAAAATCGTGGATAATCTGGAGGCGCACGAGGAGGCCTTGTCTCAAAAGTGCGGAGCCAAAGCTTAGTGTGCATCAGATCAGAAACGGAGTGACATTTGGAAGCAAAAGAGCTCGCCCTGACCATCGCGAAAATCGCCTTGGACAAACAGGCACTGGCCTTGGAGATTATCGACGTCTCCACGAAAGTTGACTACGCCCATTACCTCGTCATCTGCTCCGGGCGATCGGAGCGTCAGGTCGAAGCGATCGTCAACGCCATAGAAACGGACTTGAAAAAAGAGCAGGAGTATCCATTGGGCATCGAGGGACGAGAGATGAACCAGTGGATCTTAATGGACTACAACGACGTGATTGTTCACGTTTTCGAAGACCAAAACAGAGGTTATTACGATTTGGACACCCTCTGGATCGACGCCAAGCGCGTTCCTTTGAGACAGGCTGCCTCAGTAGAATAATCGACGCACATGCGCTTAAAATTGATCAGTGTGGGCCGGGCCCGGTCCGACGAGGCCGCGCCGCTGGTGGCCGACTACGTGAAAC
>JANQET010000472.1 GCA_028278265.1 Myxococcota bacterium | reverse complement strand
GTGGGGGCCAAGTCCCTTCGGGTGGGAGATGCGGCGGTGTTTGAACGACACGCCAATATCGTGGTCAATCAGGGGCAGGCGACTGCGGCCCAGGTCCTCTCCCTGACCGCGGAGATGGCCCGCCGGGTGCACGAGACCTTTGGGGTGACCCTGATGCCGGAAGTTCGATTTGTCGGGGAGAAGAATAGGGACTGAGGAGCCGCTACAGATCCACTCTGAACAGCTGCTGACCCATCAACAGGAAGGAGCCGGACTGCACGCGGGTCTCTTCGTTAATGCGGACAAAGGTGCCGTTGGAGCTGCCCAGGTCCGAGATGAAGACGTTGTTGTTCTCGGTGTAGAGCTTGAGGTGGACGCCGGAGACGTAGCCGTCCTCGGGGAAGAGGATATTGCCCCGCTCGCGACCGAACACCACGCCGTCCCCGCCGACGGGAAAGGCGTTGCCCAGGCGTCCCCGTCCCACGATCAGCGCCACTCTCCCCCACAATCCCTCGATCGGGGAACCCATGCGCTCGGTGCCGTCCGGAGCGACGCTGCCCCGGTCGAGCTTCTCGAACAGGATCAGCTCTTGACCCATGCGGAAGATATTGCCCGACTGGATCTCCACCGGGGTCATCGGGTTGATCTTCATGAACACCCCGTTGAGGCTGTCCCCATCCCGCACGACGACTTCGTTGCCATCGGTGCGAAAAATAGCATGGGTCGGGGAGAGGAACGGGTCGTTGGCAAAGAAGCTCCCCGCGTCCCGTCCCACGGCGACCTCGGTGGTGGGAATCTCCACCTGACCTCCCTCGCTGCCGTCGGGCAGAATGAGCACCAGGCGCGCCGAGTCCTTGGCAAACTGAGTCGGCGCCGGAGCGGCTGCCGGTTCGGCCCCGGGAATCGATGTGCCACAGGCGCCGCAAAACGCGAATCCCGGCGGTACCTGCGCACCACAACCCGTACAAACCACGCCACCGTCGGCCGTGGTCTCCGGCTGTGCCTCGGGCTCGGGTTGGGGAGGGGTCTGCGTAACGGCCGGTTGCTCCTGGGTCGGAGGAATCTCCGGTACCTCCGGGGGGGGTGCCGTTTCCGCTACGGGTTCGACAACCTCCTCGGGAACCGGTTCGGGTGCCGGTTCCGGCGCAGGGCTGGGTGCCGGTTCGGGCTCGGCCGCGACTGCCGGAATTCCCGCAGGTGGTGTCGGGGTGGTCGACTGTTGTTCTTCTGCCGAAGAGCGCGGCAGATCAGATCCGCATCCAAGACAAAATTTGTAATGGTCCTGGTTTTCCTTACCGCAATTTGGGCAAACAATCACCTCGTGGACCTCCTACTCTGTGATCTCGACTCTGAGAAGTTGACGGCCGAGAAAGATATAGTCCCCATGGGCCAGTTGTTGTTTTTCCGCAATTTTGACGTATGTGCCGTTCTTGCTTTCCAGATCTTCCATCTGAAGCGCGCCGTTGGCGAACTCCACTTTGAAGTGGGTACCGGAAATATAGGGATCGTTGGGGAAGTTCATGTCGCAGTTCTCGCGACCCACGATGACGCGATCTTCCCGGGAGTGCACCACCATGCCGTCACCGCCGCCTTCGAGGATCTGAATGAGTCGAAAAGAGGCATCCTTGCGGGGACTGGAAAAATAGTAGGTCCCATCGTCGTTGGGAGAATCGTCATGGGGCGGCACCTGTTCGACCTTGAAGAACTGCTCCCCGGCCATCACCACCGCCCCGGTTTCGATCGACGCGCGCCCCTTGACGCAGATGAACACGCCGTTTTCGCTCCCTTCGTCGCGCACCATCAGCTGGGTGTCGTCATAGTAGAAATTGGCGTGCTTGGGGGAGAGCCACTTGTCCTCGGTGAACAGAATAGCGCCTTCCATCCGGCCGGCCACGTGCTCGATTGAGTTGAGGTGGTACGAAATACCATCCATCCCCTCGCCCCTGATAAGGATCAGTTTTGCCTTGCCGGGAGCCTGCATGTCACCGAAATAATTGGGCTCCTGCTCTACATTGGCCGTCTCCGAAGGTGTGCCGCATTTACCACAGAATTTGTGGCCAGAAGGGACTGGGCTGTAGCACGATTTGCAGATGTAATGACGTGCTTGCTCCATTGGCTTTTCCTCATCTCCTTTTTGGATCGCCCGAAGTGGCGTATCCTCCGCTTGAGAACCTGGTTGCTCGGTTTCCGCTTCCGCGACGATGCTGATTCGCGCCTTGGCCGCTGACTGCAAAGACAGCTCGAAGCCGCAGTCTTCACAGGCGGAAGTCTGTAGCGGGTTGAGTCGATCGCATTGCCCGCAGACGATGCCCGCTTCCAGGGTCATCTTCAAACCACTCGCGCGTTGTTAGCGATAACCGAGTTGTTATTTTCAACCATGTTTCCTAGTCGGTCAATAAATTTCTGATGTTGAGCGTTAGCCAAAATATCGCTTTTGTAAAGTTTGTAAACATAAAACTAAGACCATTTTCGAAAGTCATCAACAAAAACCAAACGAGAATGGTTCGCCGCGGCCTGTCCGCTCATGGGGCAAAAGTACGCTTTGCCGTTGCTGCGGTGAAACACTCTATGGTATGTAACTCTACCAATTTGCGTGACGTAACACGGTGTACTAAAAAAGGGAGAAGAAAATGCGTAACGTTCATCTTTTACTCAATATCCTATCCGTTCTAGTGGTAAGTGCGCTGGTTGCTTGCGGTCCGGCACTATCCACCGGACCTGGAGAGAAATCTACCACTGAACCGGCGGATGACAACAGCGAGGAAGGTGAAATCGCCGATTTTGCACTGAAAGATGTCGATGGCAAGACCGTCGCGCTGTCCGATTTTCTCGGCGACAAAGTGATCGTGATCAGCTTCTGGGCCACCTGGTGCGAGCCCTGCAAAAAAGAGATGGTCCAGCTGCAGGAATTGTATGATTTGCACAAGGACAAAGGGGTCATGATGATTTCAATCTCCATGGACGAACCCGAGACCCAGGGAGATGTGCGCCCCTATATCAAGCAGCGCGGCTACACCTATCCGATCCTGATCGATGCCGAATCCCAGGTCACCAACCAGCTCAACCCCCGTCGGGCTGCACCGTTGACGCTGATCATCGATCGCGCCGGCAAGGTGGTCTGGACCCACGAGAGTTATGTCCCCGGTGACGAGAAGAAACTCGAAGCGGCGGTGCTCGAGGCCCTCGGGATTTCCACCGAATCATAATGACCATTCCGGCCGCGCACGCTGCCCCGCCCGACGCTCGAGGCATCCGTTGCCGGCTGTGCCCCCATTACTGCACCATCCCCCCCGGCGAGTTCGGAGAGTGTCGCACCCGGCAGAATCGGGACGGCACGCTGGTCGTTTTGCCTTACGGCCGGCTGAGTGCCCTGTCGATGGATCCAATTGAAAAGAAACCGCTTTTTCACTATCGTCCCGGTTCTTGGACCTTTTCGATCGCCTCTGCCGGCTGCAATCTGGTCTGTCCGTTTTGTCAAAATGCCAGCCTCTCCAAGGCCCTCTGTCGTACGTCGGCCGACCGGTTGGTCCCCCGCCGCTGGTCCCCCGTCGAGTTGATCGAAGAAGTGGTCCGGCAGGGGGCTGGTTCGATTTCGTTGACCTACTCCGAGCCGGTGCTCCAGTTCGAGTACACCCGCGATGTCGCCGCCTTGGCTGCCGAGCAACAGATCGAGTTGATTTGGGTCACCAACGGCCAGATCAATCCCGATCCCGCTGAACAAGCGGCCCGGTTCATCGCCGCGGCCAACGTGGATCTGAAGTGTTTCAACCGGGCATCGTACAAGGACGTGCTCGGCGGATCCCTCAGGACCACCTTGCGCGCGATCGAGATATTTAAAGCCGCTGGGGTGTGGGTCGAAGTGACCACCCTGGTGATTCCCGAATTCAACGATAGTCGAGACGAACTCACTGAAATCGCTAGATTTATCGCCAGCGTCGATCCTCGGATACCCTGGCATGTGTCCCGCTTCCACGGGGCGGACGAATGGGCCGACCGCGGAGTGACTCCGGTAGAAACCCTATTGACTGCGCGGGAAATCGGGTTAAACGAGGGGCTGCAATTCGTCTACACCGGGAACATTCCCGGACAAGGCGGCGAAAACACACATTGTCCCGCGTGCCAGGCTGTGGTCATCGAGCGCGTGGGCTATCGAGTGCGGTCTCGTTCCCTCAGTGAGGGCCGGTGTGCGGCGTGTGGTGAGGAGATCGCCGGAATTGGGATATTATGAACGAAAAATCCATCCGCATCGGGACAGTGGGGTTTCCCCTTTCCCGGCGGGAGAAGGTCTACGCCGATGTCGACGTCGTCGAAGTTGTCGAGGGGTTCGACGTACCCCCACTTCCCAAAACAGCCCGACGGCGGCGTAAAGAGGCACCGGCGACCGTGGCCTTCACGGTCCAGCTGCCCAAGTATTTGTGGGAGAGCGCCCCCTCGAAAACATCCCTCCCAGGAGCCCCGGAGGCCTATGGTAGATTTCGATTGTCCGAGGAGAATCTCGATTTGTGGCAGCGGGCGATCCAATTCGCCCAGGGGTTCGGTGCCACCGACCTGGTGCTCAAGACACCGGCGTCATTCACCCCGTCCAAGAGCAATGCCGACGCACTGACGCAATTCTTGACCCGGGTCGATCGGCAGGAGTTCGGTGTGGTGTGGGAACCGGATGGCGCCTGGGAGGCGGACGGGGCCTCGCGGCTGGCCCGACGACTCGACCTGGTGCTGGCGGTCGATCCCCTGCGGGACGTTCCCCCCGAGGGGGAGCGGGCCTATTTCAAGCTCGGTCCCTTTGCGGTGCTGGGATCCCGGCTCGGCGTTTACGATTTGGAACGGCTGGCTGAGGCGTCCGACCCGTTCGAACGGTCAACCTATGTCTTCGATACTCGCCGCGCACTCGATGACGCGCGCAACCTGAGAGCGATCTTCAACGCGTCGTAGGGGTCCCCGTGCCTGCCCATCAATCAGGAGAGAAAGAACCAACAAAGACGTAGTCAGGTCCCCGTGCCTGCCCATCAATCAGGGCAGAAAGAACCAACAAAAAGACGTAGGGGCAGGTCCCCGTGCCTGCCCTCCCGGTTCTTAATAAGGCCCGCTCTGGGTCAATAGATAAATAGCGAACGAGGCCAACCAGTGGGCCCCGCCGTAACCGCTGTCGAACATTTGCCCCAATCCGCTGTCCCGGTGAATCTCCCCCAACCGGTAGAACACGAACTGGCGCGGATCGGTGGGGGGCAGCGCCTTGGCGATGGCGTTGTACGATGCCGCCCGTTGCAGGAACAGGCCGATCAGGTGTCCGATGCGCGGGTCTTTGCGATCCTTCACCTCCACCGGTTTCAGCAGCGGGGCGAACTCCAGCGCGGTCAGCGGGGGCAGGAAGCGATCGAGCCAGGAGACAAATGCCCCCTGGGGCAGGATGCGGCGCATCAGGTCGGCTTCGACCAGGCAGGGGGAGATGAAGTCCTCGCCGGAGGGCTCATAAGCGGTGGGGCAGTTGGTGTCCCCGTTGAAAAATTCGAGGCTCTTGCGCTTGATCACTTCCTGGAGTGCCTGATCGCCGGCGACGATGGCATAATCCTGAATATGGGTCAGGGCAAAGGCGGTGGACTGATGGGTTCCCGAGCGGACCGGCACCGATAGCTTCTCCAGGTAGCCGCGGGTCGCCGTGGCAATATGGGTGCTCAGGGGTTTGAGCACGGCGGCCCAGCGCTTGGCATCCTCGTCCTCGAAGGTCATCAGCTCGGCGGTGAGGCGTAACAGCCAGGCCCAGCCGTACGGCCGCTCGAACAGGGCGTGGTGCTTCTGTTGCATATACGCGAGCTCGACCTGAATGTTGGCTTCTGTGAGGTGCTTGTCCAGGGCTTCGCGGATCTCCTTGTTCAACTCGATTTTGGGAAACTTCTTCAGCACGCGGACCATCGCCCAATGGCCGTGCACGGCCGAGTGCCAATCGAAACAGCCGAAAAACGCCGGATGGAGGACACGGGGGGGCTGCACTTCCTTGTCGCTGGCCAGCACGGTTCCCGGTTTGTTGGGATACTCCTGGTCCACGCAGTGCAGCGAGAGCTTGACGAATTGCATCATCTGCTCACTGTCCAGGGTGAATTTGGGCGGTGAGACGAGGGAGTTGAGCAGGGAATCGTAGTCCGGGGTGCCGGGCCCCTTTGCCGCGGGTTCATCGGCCGCTTCCACCAGGTGTTGGTCCGGCTGCCTTGCCGGCTCGCCCGAGGAACAGGAAAACCCGGGCGCCCAACCGAGCAGCACGGCCAGAGGGATCAAAAAAGAACGGTTCATGGGGTACCTCCTGAGAATAGGGGCCACTATACCGTTGTCCTGAAAGGGGAGCTACCTTTTTTGGATGCGGTCCTGACCACCCAGGTAGGGGTGGAGCACTTCCGGGACGGTGACGGTGCCGTCGGCCTGCTGATACGACTCGATGATCGAGATGACCACCCGGGGGAGGGCCAGTCCGGAGCCGTTGAGGGTGGTGACAAATCGGTTTTTGCCCGCTTCGTCCTTGAACCGGATTTTGGCCCGTCTGGCCTGGAAATCGCCGAACAGGGAACAGCTGGAAACCTCCAGCCAGTCGTCCACACCGGGGGCCCAGCTCTCCAAATCGAATTTGAGGCAGGAGACGAACGACAGATCGCCGGTGCACATCTTGACCGAGCGGTAGTGCAGGCCCAGGGCGTCGAGGATGCGCATCGCGTGACCGGTCAGCTCATCGATCGCGGCTCGGCCCTGGTCCGGATGGACGAATTGCACCATCTCCACTTTATCGAACTGATGGCCCCGTTTGATCCCGCGGGTCTCTTTGCCGTGGCTCATCTTTTCGCGCCTGAAGCAAGGGGTGTAGGCTACGTGTCGAATCGGCAGGTCGGCTGCGGGAATGATCTCGTCCCGGTACAAATTGGTCACCGGCACCTCACCGGTGGGGATCAACCACAGGTCGTCCTCTGCGTCCCGGTAGAGGTTCTCGCCGAATTTGGGTAGGTTGCCCGTACCCACGAGACAGTCGCTGCGCACGATGCACGGGGGATAGATTTCTTCGTAGCCGTGCTCCTTGGTGTGCACGTCGAGCATCCAGGAAATCAGCGCCCGTTGCAGCCGCGCCCCATCCCCCCGCAGAACGTAGAAACGGGACCCGGAGATCTTCTGGCCCCGCTCGAAATCGATGATGCCCAGATCGGACATGAGCTCCCAATGGGGCTTGGGGGTGAAATCAAAGGTAGGGGGCTGCCCCTTGATCTCGACCACCTGGTTGGCCGAATCGTCTGCTCCGACCGGAACCTCCTCCAGCGGAATGTTGGGCACGGTGAGCATCAGCTCGGCCAGGCGATTCTCCACTTCGGGTAAGGCGGCCTCATTCGCTTTGATCTGTGCTTTTAAATCCTTGACCGAAGCGATCAGGGCAGCCCGCTGATCAGGGTCTTTTTGCTTGCCGATGTTTTTGGCAGCGGTGTTCATTTCGGCGCGCTGGCTGTCACCCTGGTGTTGCAATTCTCGCCGCTGGTGATCGAGGGAAAGGATCTCGTCGATGATAGTGGTTGCTGCTCCGGTGTTCTTCAGACCGCGCTTTACTGCATCGGTCTCCTGACGAATGCGTTGGATGTCGAGCATGTGGAGGGACTACTCCTCAAGAAGTTTGGCAATCTCTTCTCTGATGATGGTTTCGGCCAGATCGGGAACGACCTCCCAAACGACTTGTTCGATGACGTCGGAGGTCAGTTGGGTAATCGCCTCGGCTTGCGCCGGGGATAGTCCGGCGACTTGATCCACGACTTCCCGGGCAGCAGCGGCCGCTGCTTTCTTAACGGTCGGTGAGGCAATGGGTGCGGTCAGCGGAATCTCTTCCAAGGGTTCGGCGATGGGCAGCGGCTCGGCTGTGACAGCCGCCGACTCGTCTTCGCTGTCATCATCGACCAACTCAACCACCGGCAGTGGTTCGTCGACTTCGTCTGCCGGTGCCCGCTGGCGGGGGACGGTGAGATCAATCGCATCCTCGGCCGGCTCCATTGGAATTTGATCCCCCTGCTCGTCCATTTGAGCCAGTTCTGCCAGCGTGCCCACTTGGAAATCGGCCTCCTCGGCCGGGGCGGCCGGCTCGTCGATGGGCTCGGGGGTGGGGAGCTCGGGCTCGTCCAAGGTGAGCTCTACCGCGCTGGCGCGAACCGAAACGGTCTGAACTTCTTCGGGCTCTTCGTTCATCGCCGGTCGAACCGTAGCGATCGGCGGAGCTTCTTTGGCCATCGGCATTGCCGGTTTAGCCGGTTCTGGTTTGACCGGCTCTGGTTTGACCGGTTCTGGTTTACCGGTCGATGCGCCGAACTCCAAGGTCTTCTTGGGGGTGCGCTTGCTCGTCGCCTGAGGCGAAAAACTCGCTTGCGCTGGAGACGAGGGATTTGCCAGTCCGGCTTGTGTATCGGCGATAGTCGGTGCGTCCCCGAGGGAGGGGAGTGGTTTGGATGACTGCACAGCTGTAGCCACCGGCGCAGGTCGGGCTTCGGCCGCCGGGACTGCTGCCTTTTGAGCCGGTCGGGCTTCGGTTGCCGGAGCTGGCGCGTGTTGAGCGGTCGCCCCGGCCAACTGATTGACTTTGGCGATCAACTGGGTGGTATCGAACGGTTTCTTCATGAACTCTTTGACACCCGCTTCACGGCCCCGATTCTCGTCGTACGGACTGGACACCCCAGCCATGATAATCACGGGAATATCACTCGTCGCGTCGTCTTCCTTCATCTTTCGATGAACGTCATAGCCGGATACGCCGACCATGCCTGCGTCTGCGATGACCACGGACGGGCTCATCTCTCTCGCTTTCACCACAGCCATTTCGCCAGACGGGACGGAGATCACATCGTACGGTTCGGCGGCGAATGTCTTTTCCATAATGGTCCGCATCGTGGCGGAATCATCAGCAAACAGAATCACTTTGTTGGACAAGGGATACTCCTTTTCCGTACCGATTCACCAGGGTGACACACTGCGAAAATCCTAAACGTATAAGTTATTATACGTCAAGAAAGATTGCATTGAAGTTAGTTTACACTTTTTATTCAAAGGGCGGTATTTTTCGGAATCGATTTTCCCAATCGAGCGGGACTGGGCCCATCTTGGGTTGTCGGTCGAGGGGGTGGTACTGAGGCGACGGATGGCGTTCCACCGCCGGCGATCGATCGTTTTCGCCGCACAGACGGGGCAACGATTCAGAGTTGACCGACTGTTTGGCACTGGCACGGGTGTTGCTTTTCCCGTCACCATGGCATCGATGAAAACATGGCCCGAGCGGGAAAAACCTCGGGAACGGTTGGCCCAATCCGGTCCGGCCGCCCTCGGCGATGCGGAGCTGATTGCCCTGTTGTTGGGCACCGGATCGAGTAAGGAGAACGCGGTCGAAGTGGCGCGGCGCCTCCTCGGCGAGGTCCACGGCATCGTGGGGTTGTTCAGAGCCGGAATGGGAGCCCTGTCCCGGATCGACGGGATCGGTCAGGCCAAGGCGGCGCGGCTGGTCGCGGCGATGGAAATCGGATTCCGGTTGGCTGAGCAGGCGGCCAAGAAGCCCGGTCGGGAATTCGCTTTTTGTTCCAGTTTGGATATTTACCGCGCATATCGAGCGCGACTTGCGGTGATGCTCCAGGAGGTCGTTCTCGTGGTCGGTGTAAACACCAAGAACAATCCGATCAGCGAGGTCACCGTGGCCAAGGGCTCGGTGGACGAATGTCTGGTGACCCCACGAGAGGTCTTTCGGCCGATGATCGCCGAAGCCGCCCGCCGGGTCATCCTGGTGCACAACCATCCCTCCGGTGATCCCACTCCCAGTCCCCACGATGTGGCGTTGACCAACCGACTGTGTCGGGTTGGCGAGGTGATCGGGATTCCCGTGCTCGACCACATCATCATCGGTCACGACTCCTTTTGCAGTCTGCGGGACATGGGGTTACTGGGCGAATCGGCAGGCGATAGTTGACATTTGACCTTATTTTCGACACAACGAATGCGGGAGCGGATGGGTACCTGGTGGGCCCTGCGGACTTCAAATCCGTTATTGCGCGTTAATAGCGTGCTAGGTGGGTTCGATTCCCACACGTTCCCGTGCTGTCCAATCCAACCATCTTCCGGCTTACGTCCTCGCGCGCAGCCTCGGCTTACGTTTTGTAATGCCTCGGCCGCACACTGCGGGCGCGCACGAAATCTGGCTGAATTGGCCAGCACGGCCTCACCTACCCAAACTCATCGTGGAGCCATCTTCCAGCTTACGTCCTCGCGTGCAGCCTCGGCTTACGTTTTGTAATGCCTCGGCCGCGCACTGCGGGCGCGCCCGAAATCTGGCTGAATTGGCCAGCACGGCCTCACCTACCCGGCTTTCGTCCTCTCGTTTACTTTTTGGTTCAGCGGTTTTCGGTACGGATTTGTTCGGCTCGATCGATGAGGGGTTGGAGCAGCTCGTCGGGTACCCTCAGTCTGCCGGTGCCCCTTCCCAGGGCGAGCTTGCTCTTGGCGGCACCGTGAAAGTCGGATCCTCCACTGAGTACCAGGTTGAATTTCTGGGCCAGCCGGATGTAGGCGTGGGTTTGACCGATCGGGTATTTTGAGCAGTACACTTCAATGCCGGCCAGGCCGTCGTCGGTCAGTTGGCGAACTAAATTCGCGAGCTCGCTGCCCCGTTTGAGCGTTTGATCCGGATGGGCCAGGACCGGTACCCCCCCGCAGTTGCGAATCGCGGCAATGGTTCTTTGGGGACTCGGTTTTTGACGGGGCACATAGGCCGGCTTGTCCCGATCCAGGTAGCGGCTGAAGGCGGTTTTGAACCGCTTGACATATCCCTTGTCGGTCATCAGCTGGGCAAAGTGGGGCCGCCCGACCACCCGACCGCCGGCAGTGCGAACCACCTCCTCCAGCGAAATCGGCAGACCGGCAGCGGTCAGCGCCTCGGCGATCGCCGCGTTGCGCTCGTTGCGCAGGGCAATCAACTCCTCGAGCAGCTGCGCGAGTCCCTCATCCCGGTGTCGAATGAACAGACCGAGAATGTGCAGGGCACCCCGATCGCTCGCGGTCGAAATCTCGATCCCCGGAACAAAGGTCAGCTCAGTGGCGCGAGCGGCCTGAATCGCCTCGTCGAGACCGTCGACGGTATCATGGTCGGTCAACGCCAGGGCGGAGAGTCCGATGTCTGCTGCTGTCATCACCAATCGACCGGGTGTCCAGGATCCATCGGAGGCCGTTGAGTGAGTGTGCAGGTCGATCATGAAGCCCGGTGTCGTCGATCCATCCGGCTTACCAGATGGGCTCGGGTGGCGTAGGGAGCTCGGTCGGTCCGGGAAGATCGGGTAGCGCGGCGGTGGAGACCCCCAACGCCCCTCGGGCGATCGAGGCCGGCCCGATGACCACCGCAACAAAAACAATGACGAACGCCATCACGAAGCGAACCATGAAACGCTTGGCCCACCGCCGGCGCACGCCCATTGCGGCAAGGGCCTCCCTGCGGCAGCTGCGAATCACAATCAGCGCGGCGAGCACAATCCAGGCCAACTCACCGGGCTCCGGTCCCCACCCGAGCAGGGGCGGGATGATGAGGACGATACCCATCGACCATACCGGCCACAAAAAAGTCATCGCTGCCGAACCGGCGCGACGAGGGGCCAGGTGGCTATGGGCCGCGCCGGTGGACCAGAGCAGGATCAACGTCAGCGCCGGGGCGAAGACCAGTGCACCGCCGACGACCGAGGTCAGCCCCACGGCGGCCCTCAAGGTAGCGACCTCGGCCCGTTGCACGCCCAACGCAGCGGCGCCCAAGTGCCCGGCGACGACCGCTGCCGCCGGCCAGATGGAGGCGGTCAGCGCTGCGGCGACCAGCCAGAGGGACGACCGATCCGGTTGGTCGACTGCGATCTGCCAGGAACGTCGGGGGTTGAGCAGAAAGCGGGGCCCGTTGAAGATCATGGTGCGGCGTCTCCGCTGGATTCCTCCAGCGACCCGCTGGATTCCTCCGGCACCCCATCGCGAATGTCTGTCAGGAGGCGAATCGCCTTGACCACGTCTGCAAAGATACACTGATTGGCCCGGGCCCAGCGGCGCTTCCGTTTCTTGCCCACCGGTGGTTTGTAGTTCTCGAGCAACGGCAAAAATCCCGGGTTTCGGGTCTCCATCATCTGGGCGATGATCTGCCGTCGTTTTTTGCAGGTGGTGAATTCGTTGAAATCGGCGGTCAGGCTGGCGAGAAAATCGATTTTGTCCCGGTGACCGATTTCGATCAGCGCTTCCCGTGCCGTCCGCCGCTCGACACCGCTGACCCTCGCCGATCCCGCACGGGAGGCGAGCAGGGCCAAACCGGGATCCCCGCCGTACCGACCGAGGAGCACGCTCGCCTGGTAGCGCGAGGTGGCCCATTTCAACCCCTCGATGAGGTGTTCCTTGAAGCGCACATCCTCTTTGAGGGATTCATCGAGCTGCAATGCCCGGTGGTAGGCCTCCATCGCCACGGCGCGATCGCCGGAGAGGAACTGGGCATGGCCCAGCAGGAGGTGCGCTTTGGCATCCTGATCATTTTGGTTGAGCAACTCTTTGGCCGTTACCACTGCCTCGGCCGGCAGGCCATTGCGAAGCTGCGCGTCGATTAAATCTATCGGATCCGCTGCGGTCACCACCGGGGTCTTCGCCGGTGCCGGGGACGCGCTGGCCCGCCGCTCGTTCTTCACCTGCGGTGCGGTGTGGACGGGGGGCGCATCGGTCGCGGCCACCTCCGGCTCGGGCGGTGGTAGTTCTGGCGTCGTGCGCTGGCTCAACGCGACGATGATCACCACGAACACCAACAGGGCGAGGCCGGCCAATCCGGCGCGGGCGGGTCGAGTGCGCAGCAGTTGATTGAGCCTGGCGATCAATGCTCGCGGCTCACCGAGTTGACCGACGATGACAGCGGATTCAGTGGTCGACTGACCGGTGCCGTCACCCTTGACCTTGGCCATTCGCGCCGAGTCGGTGAGCGGCCTCGCCGGCTCGGGACAGATGGCGTCCAATGCCTCGATGAACTGCTGGGCGGACTCGAACCGCTCTTCCGGCTTTTTGGCCATCGCTCGATCGATTACTTTTTGCAGCTTGGCCGGATACTGGCGGGTTTTGCTCAGCTTGGGTAGTGGCGCCGTCAGGTGTTGGGAAATGACACTCATCGCCGTTTCCCCGCGGAACGGCAGCTCTCCGGTGAGCAGCTCGTACAAGATGACGCCGCAGGCGTAGAGATCGGCCCGGTGGTCGACCGGATCGCCGAGGGCCTGTTCCGGGGAGAGATAGCCCGGTGTACCGAACACCACATCCCCCTGCGTGAGCTTGTCTTTCGCCGGACCGCCGGTAGCCAGCTTGGCAATACCGAAGTCGAGCAGTTTGATGAAATCGTGTTGATCCCCGTGGGTGACCAACATCACGTTTTCGGGCTTGAGATCCCGATGGACCACGCCGGCGTTGTGGGCGTGCAATAGGCCTTTGAGGATCTGGCGAGCAAAGTGAACCGCCGTCTCTACGGGTATGGCGCCACCTTCTTCGATACGTTGGCTCAGGGAGGGTCCTTTGAGAATCTCCATCACCAGGAAGAGCTTGCCGTCATCGGTCCGGCCGAAATCGGTCACGGTGATACAGTGGGGATCCGAGAGGCGACTCGCTGATTGGGCTTCCCGTTCGAATCGTTTGGCCACATTGGGTAGGTGGGCCAGTTCCGCGTGGATCAGTTTGATCGCCACCGGCTTGTCCATCAACACGTGAGTCGCTTTGTACACCGACCCCATTCCCCCGCGGCCGAGCACGTCGTTGAGCAGGTATCGACCGTCGACCAGGGTGCCGATCAGGGGATCGAAATCAAATGGCGCCGGGATGGTGTCCGGAGCCTCCGGGTCATTGGAAAACGAGTCTTCCGATCGGGCTTCGTCATCTTCGCCCGGGATGTTCTCGGTTGGGGCAGCCGGTGGCGGCGTCGTATCCGCGGCCGCGATTGACGACGGATCCTCTTG
>JANQET010000465.1 GCA_028278265.1 Myxococcota bacterium | reverse complement strand
TCGTTGCGCGCACTGTGGAAGCCGAACGTGGGCAGGTTCTCCGGCAAGGGGAGATCGTTGTCGATCGTCTTGGGCACGTGGATGTTTTGAATCTCGAGGCTTTCGGTGCGCAGGAACTTGGCGATTCGATTGGCCGTGGTCGCCGTATCGTCGCCGCCGATGGTCACCAACAGCTTGACGTTGTTCTCCACGAAAAACTTGGTGTTGAACTCTTCATCCTTGGGTTTGTACCGGGACATTTTCAGCGCAGAGCCGCCCACATTGAAAATCCGGTCGGCAAAGGGAAAGGTGAAATCGGTGGTATCGACGTTATCGGTAAACAGGGTTTTGGTCCCCTCATTTATACCGATTACGCGAAATCCTTCGCTTAAGAACGATTTGGCCAGTGCGCTGAGCACGGTGTTGATGCCGGGCGCAGGCCCCCCGCTACACAGAATAGCAACTGCTGGTTTTGTCATTTGTCGTACCTCATCAAGATGACATCCCGAGGATGCATCAAAGAAAAATGAAGGGGTCTATATCCCATAACCCTTTGGAGAATGCAAGATGGGTTTCGCTGGGAACTCGTTTAATTTATTGAGTAATTTTGTAAAGTCGAGCAAATACGGCAGTTTTCTCAACCGGGTTGTGGTGGGGTCGACATTTTTACGGCATTGAAGGCGATCGCCCGACAGCCCAAGCAAGCGCCCTCGCCGTCCGGTGATCCGCCCGCCCGAAGGAATGAGTGGATCGGGTTGGCCCGATCGAATCGCGTCAAAGCATTCGACAACTCGCCAAAGGGTTGCTCCCCCAACCTGCCCAACACCACCGGTAGTCGGCGGCAGGGAAAGACCGTGCCGTCGGGCATCAGGGCCATCGATTGATTCCCCAGGTTGCACCGGGCTCCCTGCAGTGAAGTGTCACCGTCCGGTCCGATCTCCAGCCAGAAGGCGCGAAACTCCGCCAGCTCGGCCGGCGGAACATCGTCGAGACCCGCAACCCGTGCAATCGAGGCGACTGCCGTGCGCCAGTCCGCGGCCGAGAGTCGCTGTGTCGCGAGGCGGTGACCCCGGCCGAGGGGAACGAAGCGCTCGAAGATGACCCCGGCCAATCCCTGCTCTTTGGCCACTCCCACAATGGGTTCGATTTGGTTCAGGTTGTACTTGGCCAGGGTGATCATCAGGACGATGGAGCGGGCTGTGTGGCGGTGAAAGAGGGGCAGGTTGTCCATTACCCGGCGGAAGGAGCCGGCTCCCCGAATGCGGTCGTTTATCGCTTCGTCTCCCGCCTCGAGGGATATCTTGATCCGGTTCAATTTGACCATGCCGCCCAACCGGTCGAGCAAGGTCGGTTCGGCGATGGTTCCATTGGTGATGATATTCACTTCTTTGAGATTGGGATACGACTGCAGATGGGTCAGCAGGGGGATCAATTCGGGCATCAGCAACGGCTCCCCCCCGGTGAGGTTGATCGAGACCTCTCCTTTGGGCAGCGCGGAAAAGATCGCCTCGGCGAACGATGTCAACCGGGCCAGATTCACTTTGGACGGTGTCCCTTGTCGATCTTGGTAACAATGGGCACAGCGCAAATTGCAGGCGTCACCCATGTGCCATTGAAAGCCGAATTCCCTCATCGGTTCCGCTATATCACGGTTCGACGGAGTCGCTCCAACGGTCCGCCGCTCACATCCGCGCCACGCCCATAAACACGGTGTGGGTGGCGACGATCAGCACGATAAAAGCTGTACGAACCCCCCGGCCCTTGAAGGAGAGAAAGCGGTACTCGATTTGCCGGTCCTTGCACTGTGCCAAACAATCCCCGCACAAGGTGCAGGTCACAGCCGGTCGCCGCCGTTCGATGTCCCGGGGGGAGAGGGCGTCGTAGCGACACGATTTGGCACACTTCAGACACGAGGTGCAGCCCTCTTTGAGCCGCACGCGGAAGGGGTTGAGCCGCCCCAAGTAATCGGCCAGCACGCCGATCGGGCAATAGACCGTGCAGTGCACCATCGCACCGGTTCGGGTGGAGATTGCCGCCATGATCGCCACGCCGGCGATCCCGAAGCCGATGGCCAGCGCCGCGGCGATGCCCGTCGAGACACCGGTCATTCGCAACAGCAACGCCGCGCCCAAGACAACTATCAAAATGCCGATGCGCAGGGAGCGAGTCCACGAGGGTAGGGGGCGTGGTTTCTTTTGCCTGGCCGCGAGGCCGTCCCAGGCGCCGATGTAGCACAAATGGCTGCACCAGGCCGGGCCGGTGAGCAGCAGGGTCGAGCCGAAGAGAATCGGCATGAACAGGCCGTGTCCCCGATAGAGCGGGCCGGCGACGATCACCGCGGGAACCGGGAGGTGGAGCTCACCGGACATCAGCAGGCGCTCCGCCCCGGCCAGGCCCAGTGCCAGTTGTCCGAAAAAGACGACCGAGAAGATCAACCAAATGCGCAGGCGCCATCGAGCCGAGGTGGCGGGGTCGAGCATCTGCTCGGTGATCCAGGCCGCGTAGAGACCCAGACCGGCGATTTGCAGCCAGCCGAAATTCGGTGCGAAGCGCTCGGCGAGCAGCATCGGCGGCATCACCTTGAGCTGAACCAGGCCCAGGGCGATCCCGGTGAGCGCGAAAGCGATCGCGGCCGGCCATTTGGCGTTTGGCTGCAAGGAGAAACGG
>JANQET010000449.1 GCA_028278265.1 Myxococcota bacterium | reverse complement strand
CAAGAGGGATGATTGGCCGGTGGCGTTGGCCCATTTCGAATCGATGTGCCGACTCAACCCGAGTCATACCGCCCACATGACCGAGCTCGACGATGGGTCTGTCCCAAAAAATGGATCATCGGAGTACAAGACCGATCTCTTTCGCCTCGCCGTCGCTTGCGACCCCCACAACCTGAAGCTGCGAGACGAGCTCGTCGGGGAGCTGATTCGACTCGGGCTGATCCGGAGCGCGCGCCAATACGTGAACGAGATGGCCCGGGCCAAACCGCGGGATCGCCGGCTGGTGCCGACCACTGTGCGCTGGTTGCTCGAAACCGGCCAACCCTACCGAGCCCGTACGGCACTGTTGAACCACTTCACAACCTCTCCAAAAGACCCGTCTGTGCAATTGACCTGGTTTGAAATAGAGATCGCGCTCTGCCGGCTCGAGATGGCCCGAAAAGTGTTCGAGCGGTTCGGGCAGGGGTGGACCGCGGCGCAACGCCAGGACGCTCAGACCCGACTTCAGACCAGCTGTGAGGAGGCGATCAGTTCACCCCGCCCCGGGCGAACTCCTTGATGACCTTGGCGATCTGGTAGACGGGAATGATGCGGTTGATCGCCCCACTGAGGATGGCCGAACGGGGCATGCCGGAGATCGTCGCCGTGGTCTCGTCCTCGGCCACGGTTTGGCCCCCCGCGGCGGAAATCGCCTGTACCCCCTTGGTTCCGTCGTCCCCCATGCCGGTGAGCACGATGGCCAGGGCGTTGGCTCCGACCGAGCGCGCCACGCTGATGAACAGCCGATTCGCCGAGGGCAGGTAGCGCTCCTCCCCGGTAGGCTGGGCCGCATGAATCGTCAAGCCCTTGTCCGCGGCGATCACTTCGAGACAGGTCGACCCGGGAGCGATGTACGCGGTGCCCTCGAGTAGGGGCTCGGCAAAGCTGGCCTCCTTGACACGAATTTTGCACAGCTTGTCGAGGCGCTCGGCAAAGGTGGTGGTAAAGGGTGAGGGCATGTGCTGGACAATGGTAATCCCCGCGCGGAGATCGGCGGGTAGGGCGGTGAGAATGTGGGTCACCGCTGTGGGACCACCGGTTGACGCCGCCATCGCAATCACCCGGTTGGCGGTCCGTTCTTCATCGATGATCGGCGCAGCGGTCTGTAACTCCCCGAGACTCCCCGCTGCCCGGGAAGGATCCCCGGCATGGACCGACCGCTCCTCACCGGGCTGCAGCAGCGTCGGTGGGGGTGGAATGGTGCTCAGTTTGGAGCTCTTGGCCAGCCGCAATTTTTGAATCACTTCGTCCTTGATGCCCAGGATCTGGGGCGAGGCCAGATGGGTGGGCTTGGCCACGAAATCGAGCGCTCCGAGCTCCAGCGCGCGAAAAACCTTTTCTCTGTCGTTGTGGCTGCTGATGACGATCACCGGTGTGGGGCGCTTCTTCATGAGTAGCCGAAGAAACGTAAACCCATCCATTCGCGGCATTTCCAGGTCGAGCGTAATCACATCGGGTTTTTGGGTCAATGCCAGTTTGAGCCCTTCGTCCCCATCGAGCGCCTTGCCGACGAGGGTCATTCCCGGTGTCTCCTCGATAATCTCGCTGAGAATGCGTCGGTTGTACGCCGAATCATCGATGACCAAAACTCTAAGATCGCGCTTACGGCCCATGGGGAACCTCCGGACGCCGATAGACCAGGTCTTCGCTCAGATGGACGAGCTCAAACGCGGTCGACAGATTGATTAATGATTCGGTATGACCGAGCAGCAAGAATCCGCCATCCCGCAACCGGTCATAAAATAGTGAAATCAAGTGGGATTTCGATTTCTTGTCGAAATATATCATCACATTGCGACAAAAAATCACATCCACGTGCCCGACGAGAACAATGCGTTCCTCATCGAGCAGGTTGAGATGGCCGAAGTGGCACATCGCGCGAATGCTGTCCTTCACCTTGTACCCCTGCGGTGTCTTGGTGAAGTGCCGAGCCTGCAATTCCGGGCGCGTGCAGCGAAATGCCGACGGACCGTAGATGCCGCGACGGGCGTGGGTGAGCACCTGTCGGCTGATATCACAGCCGAAGATGCGCACATCCCAATCGTCGAACAACCCGGTGTCCTTGATCATCATCGCGACGGTGTACGCCTCCTCCCCGGTGGCACATCCGGCCGACCAAACCATCAAACGCCGGCGGCTCTCCAGCCGGCGGTGGAGCTCGGGAAGAATATCCGCCGTGAAGGCGCGGAGCTGGTACTCCTCGCGATAGAAGTAGGTCTCGTTGGTGGTCAACAGATCGACCATCTCCTCCAGCTCGGTCTCTCCTTTGGGGTTGTATCGCAGGTAGTGGTAGTAATCGTCGAACGAATCCAATCCCAAGAAGAGCAACCGCTCGGTCAAGCGGCTCTCGACCAGGAACAAACTGTCATCTGAAAAATAGATGCCGCAAAAACTGTTGATCAGATCGCGCAGCAGGCGAAATCGCTTCAGGGACAGCTCAATGATGGGATCACCGATTCTCACTTGCTGTACCTCGCCTTGCGCTTGGCAGCGAGCACCTGCACAATCGTCTCCTGCACCAGGTCGTTGTCCTCGACCTCGAAGCGGGACTTGAGCGCCTGGCGTACCGCCTCCTCCGCGGTGAACAGCTCGAGCCGTTCCACTGCGGTGAGGCGTACGTCCCACGCATCGTGGGCGAGCAGACCGATCAGCTCTTTGGCATTCACCTCGATGCCGAGCAACTCGAGCGCCTGCTTGATCACCTCGGCGTCGGGATGGGTGAGTATTTCGTCCCGGCTCTCACCGAGCTCGAGGCCCAATTGCTGCATCGCCTCCAATGCTGCCAGAGCCACATCCGCCGAGCCCCGGCACATCCCCCGCAGAATATTGACCGCTTCGGGATGGCCGACCCGTCCCAGCGACCGGATCAGCGAGGCCTGCAGCGGACCGCTGGCCGTGCGCAGGGCTGAGACAATCGTCTCGGCCGCCGGCGCCCCGATTTGGGCCAGGGCGGTGGCAGCGGCAATCCGCACTGAAATGTTCTCGTCGGTCAGGGCCAGGGCAATGGTCTTCAGTGCATTC
>JANQET010000408.1 GCA_028278265.1 Myxococcota bacterium | reverse complement strand
GGCCAACGTGCGAGCTCACTGGGCCGGTGCGGCCCCCTTCTGGATCGCGATCGCCAATTTCTCGAACCCGACCCGCTTGGCCATATCCATGATCTCAACGACCCGGCCGTGCATCGCCTCCTTGTCCGCCCGGATGATGACAATCGCCTTTTCATTCTCCGCATACTCGGCCAACAGGATCCCCTCAAGCTTTTCTTTGGAGACCTGTTGGTTTTCGAACCTCAGCTCGCCGCTGTTCTTCACGGAAATCGTGATGTCTTTTTTGTGATTGGTCACCTGATCCATCGACGCCTTGGGCAGGCTGATGTCCAGGCTTGGGTTTTTGACATAGGTCGCGGTGAGCAGAAAGAAGATGAGCAGCAGAAATACAATATCGACGAGAGGGGTGACCTCCAGGGCGACTATTTTTCGCCCATTGCGCTCACTTCGAAAGTTCATTGGGGATCATCCTGTTCTTTCTGATCTTTTTTGCGTTTGTTCGGATGAACGAGATCGAGCAGCTTGGAGGCGGCATCCTCCATCTCCAACGCGTGTCGGCCTGTCCGCGACAGCAGATAGCGGTATCCGATGAACGCCAAAATGGCGACCGAGAGTCCGGCCGCGGTGGTGATCAGGGCCTGCCAGATACCGTTGGCCAACTGCCCGGGATCGACGGCCCCCTCCCGGGAGGTGACCACCACTTTCTGAAACACCTGAATCATGCCGGTCACCGTGCCCAGTAGACCGAGCAGGGGCTCGACCGACGCGGTGGTGCCCATCGCCTCGATGTAGCGCTCCATCTTGGCCACTTCCCGTTTGCCCGCCTCTTCGAGGGAGACCTTGACGTCGGGGCGAGTTCCCCCCGCCGCATCCAATCCGCAGAGCATCAACCGCCCGATCGGCGAATTGCTCTTGAGGCACTCCTCCCGCGCCCCGGTAAAATCCTTGTTTTTCACGGCAGCGAGCACTGATTGGATAATTCCCCGGGGGATGATCCGGGACTCCTGCAGGCTCCAGATGCGCTCGAGGAAGATGGTCAGAGCGATCACCGATCCCAGTAGAATCGGGATCATGATCACGCCACCACGGGATAAAAATTCAAATATTTCGGACATTTAAACTCTCTTCGGGCGTTTCTCTTGGGACACCCCTTGGTGCTGTATGGTTGCCAAAGCTCAATTTATTGTCAAACGTGCTATTATCCGGCCCAAATGCTACGGCCCGTCAAAAACTGGGCAATTTACTATCTCGTCCGGTTCAACATTTTGATCGCCGGCTTCATTCCGAGCCGACTGGTGACCCAAGCGGGCCGCTTGCTCGGAGCGCTGGCCTACTGGTGCGCCCCGCGAGAACGGGATACCGCCCGGCAGCAATTGGCCGGTGCATTCCGCTGCTCCCCGACCGATCGCCGCGCCCGGACGCTGACCCGCGGTGTGTTCAACCATTTGGGCCAGAACGCGATCGAGCTTTGCCGGGTACTTAACTCACCTACCAAGGCACCTCAAGTCCTCATCCCCAAAAAAACGCGTCAAGTGCTCGACGATGCCCTCGCCTCGGACCGAGGGGTGATCTACGTCACCGGTCACCTGGGCAACTGGGAGTTGATGGCCCAGGCGTTGGCCGGTGCGGGGTTTCCCATCGCCACGGTGGCCAAGGCGAGCTACGATTCGCGGTTCACTGGGCTGATCCTCTCTTTTCGCCGTCGCGGCCGCGTCCAGTCGATCCTTCGCGGAGCGCCAGGGGCGTCGGCCAAAATGTTGCGCGTGCTGAAAAAAGGGGGGGTGCTCGGATTGCTGATCGATCAGGACACCGACGTGCCCAGCGCGTTTGTCCCCTTTTTCAATCGCCCGGCGTATACCCCGGTGGGGGCCGCGGTGTTGGCCCTGCGCAGTAGGGCCGAGGTAGTGATCGGCGCTATCCACCGCTCGGCCGCCGGACAGCACATCCTGTGCGTCGAGCCCTGTGGATTGCCCGATGACGTCCATCAGGCCACCGCCCTGCTCACCGCCCGACTGGAGGAGCGCATTAGACGCCATCCCTCCCAATGGGTCTGGTTTCACCGGCGCTGGAAAACAAAACCGGTCAACGGGGCAGCGGGATGAGCGGGGCTCAGCCATGGCACGTCGTGCTCACCGAGTTGGCCCAGGGCGCAGATGAGCCCCTCCCCGGATTTGTCGCGGCACTGATCCCCCACGCCTCGCTGGATTGCACGGACATCGAGGATCCCGGTTTTCACCCTCTGCGGGAGGAGCTCTCGTTTCAGGCCGAGCACCTGTCAAAGGAGAACCGGGGGCCCACATCGATGATCAAGGCGCTGATTCAAATCGACGACGCGCTGGCCGCCGCGGGCCACATTCGCGCCCCATGGATCTCGCGGCTCACCCCATTGGCGGCCGAGCGGTACTGCCACGCCGCCAGGCAGGGCTGGGACGACGATGAGCAAACCCATTTGGCCCATGCCGCGCCGGTGTTTCATCTGGATCACCGCACGTTGATCGCCGCGCCGGTGGGCCGGTTGGGTGAAGAGGGTTTGCAACTGCTGGTGGATCGGATCCTCTCCGCCATACTCCGCCGCAAACCCCGCCGGGTCTTGTTGATCCTTCACGGATTGGCACCCCATCCCGGTGCGGCGGCGCAATTCGACGAGCTGGCCGCAGATCTCAAAAAACTCAAGGTAGGGCTGGACAAAATTCAACCATGAAGCGCGACGCGAAGGACTCTTCGACTGCTCAGTCCAAGCGCCCCCTCGCGGGTTTCGAAATCGCGATCCTCCTGGCCATCGTGTTGGTCGGCGCCGGGCTGCGGCTCGGCTATCTATGGGAGATCAAAGATGCGCCGGAGTTTGTCGTTCCCCCCATCGACGCGGGCTTCCACGACTACTGGGCCAGGGGATTGGCCATGGGGGATTGGTCCCTGCCGCCGATGGCCCAGGGCATTGATCCGCGCGTTTCGTCCAGCCCCTATCTTCGGCCGCCGGGCTACCCCTTTTTTCTAGCGGGGATGTACGCACTATGGGGACCGGGCTACCTGGCGCCGCGCATCGTTCAGCTGCTGCTCGGCCTGCTCTCCGTGGTGCTGGTTTTTTCCCTGGGGCGGGCGATGTTCGGCAGAGCGGTCGGTCTGATCAGCGCCGGGTTGTTGAGCACGTACTGGATTCACATCTACTTCGAGGCCCAGCTCCACGCGCCGGTGCTATTGACCCTGCTATTGTTGATTTTCTTCTCGGTCATCTGGCGCCAGCGCCCTCGCTTTACCGGAACCGGCGGCCTTTGTACGGGACTGGTTCTCGGGCTGTACGCGGTGTGCCGTCCCAATATCCTGCTGTTTGTTCCCGCCGTCCTCGTTTGGACCTGGTGGGTCGCATCCCGGCGGGGCGAGGGCAAACGGGCCTGGATCTTCGGCCTTAGTTTCGCGGTGGGAGTCGCCGCACTGGTGAGCCTGCCGGTCCTGCGAAATTGGGCCGTGGCCGACTACCCGACCATTTCGGCCAACGCCGGGATCAACTTGTATCTGGGCAACAATGAGCGGGCCACCGGCACTTTCGTCCCCCAACTCCCGGCGATCGGCCGTTTTAGCAACCTGTTCGAATATCCCGTGGTGCTCAATCGGCTGGAGCACCAACTCGGGCGCCGTCTCGATCACCGCGGGGCGGGAGCCTACTGGACCGGCCGAGCGCTCGAGTACGCAAAGCAGCACCCGCTCGATTGGATCGTATTGACCCTCAAAAAAGCGTATCTCTTTTGGAGCCCCCATGAGATCTCCAACTACACCGCACTGCACCACAACCGCGCCGCTTCCCCGACGCTGAGCCGTATCCCGCTCGATTTTTCCCTGATACTGGCCCTGGGGTTGTTCGGCTTCGGCCTGCTGGTCGTACAACAGCGACGACTGCCCCCGGACCCGAGCCGGCGCTGGCCCCACCAGGTCAGCCTGTTGATCGCCCTGTTTGTCGGCTGTTATTTTTTGTCGTATCTGCCCTTCTTTGCCACCGGACTCTACCGGGTACCGCTGATCTGGTCGCTGATGCTGATGGCCGCCTACGGCATTGTTCAGATTTTCGACCGGGTGCGCACCAAGGCGTTCAAGCGCCTGGCCTTCAGCCTGCCCTGGTTGATCGCACTGATCGCGCTCACGCGGATTCCCTGGGTGCCCTACCAGCCCAGCCCGGCCCGGATGTACTTGGATCGAGGGGTGGCCTACGAATACGCCGGCAATGACCTGGCGGCACTGGCGCTGTACCAACAGGCGATCACCGCCGAACCCGGCCACCTCGAGGCCCTGTTCAACGCGGCCAATTCCCTGGCCCGCCTCGAGCGTACAGACGAGGCCATCGCCACCTACCGACGAGCCCTCTCGGTAAATCCCCGCTACGCGCCGGCACAGAACAACCTCGGGGTGCTCTGGATGAATCGACGAGATCTGGATCAGGCGATGGCCCACTTTACCAACGCCTTGACCGTCGAGCCGTTCAACGTACAAGCGCTGACCAACATGGGATTGTGTTTGGCTCGCAAGGGCCACCTCGCCGAGGCGATCACCCACTTCAATCGAGCCCTGGTTCAACCCGGCGCCGATCAGGAGGCATTGCTGACCGATTTGGCCAATGCCCAGCGGCTGCTGCGCCAACGAAGCGCGGCGAGCGCGACCCACAATCGCCTGGGTCTCCTGTTCATGGGGACCAATCGACACCGCAAAGCCCGAGCCCAATTCAAAAAAGCGCTGGCGCTCGATCCGACCAACGGGGATGCCAGGGAAAACCTCCTCCGCCTCTCTTCTCGCTCTCCCTAAAACGGTGACAAAACTCAGTGGACCAAATCGACCGATCGTGGGATGCTGCGCAGATGAACAACAAGATCGACCCAGATGCCATTCGCGAGTGGTTTCCCGCTCTACGATCCGCTGACATTCTTTTGGACAATGCGGGCGGATCTCAAGTCCCCCGCACGGTGATCGACCGGGTTCGCGACTACTTCGTCAACTCGTTCGTCCAAGTGGGCGCTGACTATCCCGCAGGGAAGCGGGCCACTCAAACCATTGACGACGCGCGCCGGGTGCTCGAGGTGCTGGTCAACTGCGGCGATACGGGGCACGTGGCGATGGGCCCCTCCACATCGGTGCTCTGCGCACGGCTGGCCCAGAGCTATGCCCAGGCCCCAATTCCCGGACGGGACGAAATCATCGTCTGCCAGGCGGGACACGAAGCCAACGTAGGGCCCTGGACCCGGATGGCCGCGGCCGGATACACCGTCAAATGGTGGAACATCGAGCACCAAGCCTTCACCAATCCCCTCGACGAGCTCGAGGCGCTGCTCAGTGAGCGCACCCGCATCCTGGCTGTGCCCCATGTCTCCAACCTGTTGGGCCGGATCGACGACGCGCGAACCTGGAGCCGAATGGCCCACGCGGTCGGTGCCCGCATCGTGGTGGACGGGGTCGCCTTTGCCCCCCATCGGGCGATCGATGTCCAGGCGCTGGAGGTCGATTGGTATGTGTTCTCGATTTACAAGGTGTACGGACCGCACATGGCGGCGATGTTCGGCACCCATGAGGCGTTCGCCGAGATCTCCGGGCCCAACCATTTCTTCGTCGATCCCGCCGATATGCCCGACAAGTTCGAGTTGGGTGGGGTGCTACACGAGGGATGTGCCGGCGTCCTGGGCCTGCCCGACTACTTCAATTTTTTGGCAGACCGCCCTGACCGGACACCTTTTGACCGGGATACCGTGAATCGGGCGTACGACACGATGACCGACTGTGAACTACCCCTGCAACGACAACTCATCGAGTACCTTCGCACCAAAGAGCAAGTTCGCCTCATCGGTCCCTTACAGACCGACCGCTCCCGTGTGGGAACCATCAGCTTCGTCCACCGCTCGAAATCCTCGAAAGAGATTGTCCTGGCTGCCAACGAGCAAGACATCGGTATCCGATACGGTCATTTCTACGCCCATCGGCTGGCATCGGCCCTGGTGCGCGATCCGGAAGACGGCGTGGTGCGGATCAGCTTGGTACACTACAACACCGCCGAAGAGATCGACCGGGTCATCGCCTGCCTGGAAACCCTACTCTAACCACGCATCGACATAACCATCTGAAATTATTAAATTATACCCACCTGCAGGCAACCACCAAAACCACCTCAGCCTACATTTAACTACAAAACTTGACATGTAGGATAAAAACCTACCATAAAGAAGGTAACCGAGGAGTAAAACCGATGACACCTGCACGACAGCACCCCATCAACACCACGAGCAGCCTCTGGGCGGCTTTTGCCCTTTGCTTCATCCTCTCCCCGGCGGCCCACGCCGCCGGCCCGGCATCATCGTCCGTACCCAAATCGCCCGAGGCCAAGCCCCTTTCGATCATCGACGAATACGAAATTAAATCCGGGGACAACATCGGCGCCATCGCGATCGCGTACGGCATCGAAGAGCAGGAGATCATCGAGGCGAACGGGATCGAGAATGCGGACCGCATCTTTGCCGGGCAACTGCTCAAGATTCCAGGGGACCCCAAAAACGGCAAATTGACCACGCGCGGCGTGGTGCTCAACATCCCCAAGGGATTCAATCTCACCCTAATCGCCAAAGCCTACGAAATGCCCGTTTCTCGCATCATTCAGGCAAACAAGCTGGCCAACCCGGATCGGGTGGCCGAGAACCAGGAGCTGCTCATTCCCGGTGTGAAAAAAATCGTCAAACTGATTCCACCGCCCCCCTGCTTCAAGGATCCGACCGTCCTCTACCGGGTGCGCAATCAAAAATCACATACTATTCCGCTGTGTTACTGCAGCGGGCGCCCCAATCCAAAGGCCCTCGAGGTGCTCTCCGAGCTGGCCGGACCGGTCAACAAACCGGCCCCGTTTCCCCTGCACCCGCGCATTCTCGAGCTGCTCCAAAAGGTGGCCGAGCGGTTCCCGGGGCAGCGATTGGAGATCGTTTCCGGGCAGCGGGTGGCCAGACAACCCGGGCACGAGTCGTACCACAACAAGGGACAGGCCCTGGACTTTCGCGTGGCCGGTGTTGCCAATCGGGAGCTGGCCCAGTTTATCAGAACCCTCGACAACACAGGGGTCGGCTACTATCCCAACTCGGTCTTCGTCCACATGGATACTCGAGACCGCAAGGCCTATTGGATCGACTATTCCCGCCCCGGTGAAAAAGCGATTTACGGCCGCAAGGGGATGAGCAAGACCGAAATCGCCGCCATCCGCAAACAACGCAAAAAACCGCTCCGCGACCGGATTACCGACCGAACACAGGCCAACATCCACCGGCTCCTCGAATCCGTAGGTGAGACGGGCCTACCCACCGGGGCCACCGATCCGGCCGCGGAAGCGAAGACGATGGTGGCCCGCAAGTGATCTGCCCGATTGATCGCCTCTCCGCACAACTGCTCGATAATATTTCAAATTTTTAACTTTAGTAAAAACAACTATGGCCGTTTTTACCTATCGAGGTGTATTTGCACAAAAACATTCACCATCAGACGATAATACTTCAAACGCCGAAACGCCGATACAACGTGCGAAAATGATTCGATGACACCACCGGAACCAGAAGGACCGATTCAGGACAGCACGAACCTGACCAAGGAGGTCCACCAACAGGTCTTTCTCTCCAGTCCTACGCCTACGCTGATCTTCGTCAAATCCACCGGCAGGATTGTCGGGGCCAACACCGCGACTACCCGGGTCCTGGGTTACGATCCAGCAGCATTGATCGGAAAGAAAGCGTTGACCCTTTCCCTGTTCAACGACAGCCCCGAGCAAGCGGATCTCTTGGCAGAGCTGCGTACCAGTGGGTCTGTTCAAAACCGGGAGTTGACCTGTCTGACCACCACCGGGGAGATCATTCACCTGCTGGTCAATATCTCCCAATGTACCGTGGAGGGGACGACCTACTTCATCCTCACCGCCAGTGAAATCACCGAACAGCTGGAAAACAGAAGAACACTCCGAGCCAATGAAAAGCAACTGCTGCGGTTCCTCAACGCCGTCCCGTTCGGCATCCTCGTGGTGGACGCCCAGCGCAAGCCGATTATGGCCAACCGGGCGGCACGGGCGATGCTGGGTAAGGGTTCGGCGCAGGACGTGGCAGGGGAGACACTCAACGAAATCTACGCCGTGTGCATGGCCGAATCGGTCGAGGACTACCCGGTGGAGCGAACCCCTCTCGTCCGCGCGCTCAAAGGCGAACCGTGCACAGTGGACGACATCGTGATCAACCGTGTGGACCGCATCGTTCCGTTGGAGGTGACCGCCACCCCGGTGTACGACGAAGCGGGCCGGATCACCCACGCCATCGGTGTTTTTCAAGACATCTCCGAACGAAAGGAATCAGCTGAAAAGCTGGCCGTGACCAATGAACAGCTGATCGAGACCGCCCGGTTGGCGGGCAAGGCGGAGATCGTCACCGGCGTGCTGCACAACGTGGGTAATGTGGTCAACAGCATCGGGGTGATCGCGACCGTGGTCAAGAACCGCATCCGCCACTCCCGCATTCGCAGTGTGTCCCGCACCGCGGATCTGCTCCGCGAGCACAGCGACGATCTGGCCCAATTCTTCAGCGCCAACGAGCAGGGGAAGAAGATACCGGCCTTCTTGAGCAAACTGTCCATCCAACTCGTCCAGGAACAAGAAGAGCAACTTCACGAGATGGAGGAGTTGATCCAGCACATTCAGCACATCACCGAAATCGTGAACATTCAGCAGTCCATGGCCACGGCTGCCGGCCTCTCCGAAATGGTCTCCATCGACAACATTATCGACGCGGCGATTCAGATGGACGAGCCGTCGCTCCACAAATACGGCATCAGCCTCACCGTCGAATGCCCGCAGATACCGCCGGCGATTTTTGATCGCCACCGCATTGTTCAGATCATGATCAACCTGATCAAAAATGCCAAAAACGCCCTGCTGGCGACCGGTAAAAGCAACAAGCAGATAAAGGTGACGGTCTCGAAAATCGACGACGAGAACATTCGAATCCAGGTCGAGGACAACGGCATCGGCATTGAAGAAGACCATCTCGAACGGGTGTTCAACCACGGCTTCACGACCAAAAAAGACGGTCACGGATTCGGTCTGCACAGCGCCCAAATCGCCGCTCATGAAATGGGCGGCTCGATCGCGGTACACTCTGACGGCAAGGGCGAGGGCGCGGTCTTCACGCTGAACCTGCCCCTCAAGCGGCCCAACCTGGCCGTCTCAATCGAACCGCCGAACATTCCGAACACCCGTTCGGCCGAGCCCGGTTGACGCCGAGGATCGAGCTAGCGACCTGACCACCGGCGCTTGGGTCCCACGTCTATGTGCACGAAATTGTCGGCCACATAGGTGCCTACGCCGCCTGAGAAATGGCTCTCCAGCCATCGCCCCAACTCCCGTGCGCCCACGTCGCTCAGCCGAAAATCGACCGCCTGTCCCCTGGAGTGCCGGCTCTCCGCGGCAACCCCGCGCCCCTTCTTGGCCAGAGAATCGTTGAACTTGGGCGAGCGATAGGCCGAGATGATCTCCGCGCGCAAAGATTCGAAATGGGACGCCGCCCGGAGAATGGCGTCGATCAGCCGGACATCGAGCGCGTGCGGGAGATCGAATCCGCGACAGCGAAAGAGATGATCGAGCACGTCAGCGGGCGGTCGGCGGCCCTTGAGCACGGGAACGGCTTCGTTGGTGTGGACGTTGTACAGCGTAGTGATCACCCGACGATACCCCCGGCGCTTCGAGGCGTAGGTCCGGGACCGGGGCGGTTTGTCCGCCTTGGGCGGGTGGCAAAGCGGCGTCTGCATCGCGTCGGGGGGCTCGGCCATCGGATCGTCTTCGCACACCCGATCATCCGGTTCATCTGCCGGGAGTCGCGCCTCTTGTGCCCGCGGGGGGGCGGTCGACAATCCCAGGGCACAGGCCAGCGCCAGGCTGGGCAATCGGATGGTGGGGTGTGTTGCATTCATCCCTACGACCTCTGTTGCATTCATCCCTACGACCTCTTAGGATTACATGCCATGAATCACACCATTTCCCAACTGATCATTTTCGCCCTGTGTCTCTTGTCGATACCCCTCGGCTGTTCGTCGGATCGGACGCAGACCACCGTCGACACCCCACCTGCAGCCCGGTCCGGTCCGGTCGCCGCAAGGGACGAAAAGGCATTGTCCGAAGTCGCGCAATTGACCGACCGCGCCTTCAAGCTGAAGAAAAGCGGCCGCAACGGCCCCGCCCTCGAGCTACTCGAACGGGCCCACCAGATGTTGACCCCGGCCAAGCCTTCACACTTCAGTGCGCTTGCCTCGAATCTCGACGATCAGGCATCGATCAACGTCCGGCTGGGGCAGTTTCAACTGGCCCGATCCCAATATCAGCGTGCTCAAAAGCTCCTCGGGGGGATGACGACTCTCTCGGTCGACGACCGTCAATTGCTCGCCGGCATCGCGTTCAGGCTGGACGTGATCACCGCGCTGGAGAAGGCGGGCATCACCTGCCGGGAACCCCTCGAGCCGCTGCCCGCGGACGCCGGTCCGCCCGCGCCGGCGGATGCCGGTCCGCCCCTACCCTATTTCCCGAAAGTGGTCGCCATGCATCAGGCGCTCGACAAATTGCACGACACCGTCGATCACTGTGTCGACGGGCCGCGCCGCCCGCGCATGGTTCGCCTGGTGATCACCGGCGACGGTAGAATCGTCCTCGCCCGCGATCCCGGAGGACACAGAACACCCGCCGAATCCAGCTGCATCGAAGCGGCGCTGATCAAGGCTGCGGTTTCGGCTGACCTCCCCCGATTCAAGGCCTGCTTCCGCCCGTTCTACTTTCCGTTCAGACCTTGAATCGTGAGGGGAGACTTGTCCTGTCGTGGGGTCATTTCTTTTTGACCACGATCATCGTCAAATCGTCCTCGGGCTGATGGTCGCACCAGGCGAGGGTTTCATCGAGGATCGCCGCCTGAATATCGTCGACACTGCGCTGTGCATTGTCGGCAATGATTCGGGCCAGTCCCTCCCGTGCGAGCATCTTCAATTCTGGACCGGGTTGTTTGGCCTCGATGATGCCGTCGGTGTAGAGCACGAGCACATCCCCCTGTTCCATTTGGAACTGGTTCATCTGGGTCGTCGCTTCCACGTCGGGCAGGATGCCCAAGAAAAGGCCTTTGGTGGGGATGAACTCACAGGCCCGTGCGGCGGCCCGGTAGACGATGATGTCCACGTGGGCGCCGGCAAAAGAAAACGCCCCCCCGCCGAGGTATTTCAACACGCACATGGTCATGAAATGGGTGTCGTGAAGGCGGTTGGCGATATTCTCGTGGAGCACGGCGTTCATCTTTTGAATCACCTCCTTGAGGGTGTGCGCCACCTCCTCTGTGGTGCAGATGTTGAACGCGGTCTCTGCCATCATCATGATCATCCCGGCGGTCACCCCGTGCCCGGTGACGTCGCCGATAGCCAACCAAAAGTCCCCCTGCTTGTCATAGGCGATATCGAAGTAATCTCCCCCCACTTCGTCCGCCGGCCGCATCGTCGCGGCGATCTCGAACTCGTCGTGCTTGGGGATCGTCGGACACAGGGAGGTCTGGATCTCCCGCGCGATTTGCATCTCCTTTTTGAGCTGCTCTTTTTCCTTCATCTCGCTGATCAGAAGGGAGTTCTCCACCGAGATCGCGATTTGAGCCGAGAGGGTGTTGAGCAGCTCCAGCCGGGCCGGCGTGAACACCTTGTCCGATAGATTGTTCTCCAGGTAGATCACCCCCGTAAGCTCCCCCTGTTTCATCAGCGGCGAACAGATCACCGACTTGATGTCATGTCGGCCGATATAGTTGTCTTTGGCAAATCGTCCGTCCTCTCCCGCATTGTCCAGCACGACTCTGTTCCCGGTTTTCACCGCATATCTGACAATCGCCTGGGACAAATCCGGCGACTCCTCGAGCGGAGTGGACTGCAGCCGGAAGTCAGAGCCGTCCGCCACGACCTTGACGACCAAACCGCCCGCTTCGCTCAGCAGAAATGCACCCTTTTGCGCGCCGGCATTCTCTATGACGATGCTCATCATCTTGTTCAACAGGTGGTCCATCTCGATCTCACTGGAGATCGTTTGGCTCGATTTGAGAATGGTGTTCAGATCCAGTCCTGTTCCGGAAAAGGTGGCGCTGCCTGTCGACACGGTCGACCGGATGCCGAACGCAACGCTGGTCTGTCCCACCGGATCGTCATCACCGGCTCCGCTTCGGCTGACCTGACTGATCAACGCCGGGTAGGTCTCCGCCAACTGCTCGGCCTTCTCTCTAGCGCCCCAGCGGGTGAACGAATAGTGGGCCCGTGTCATGTACATACGGGCCACATCGGTGAGGTTCTCCTGCCGGCAGAAGTGGGCCGCAGCCTCGCAAGTGAGCGCTTCCTCATTGATGAACCCGACGCTTTTCGCGGCCTCAGCGGCGCGGTGATACATTCCCAGGGCCTCCGACTTGTCCCCCCTGACCCGGGCCAACTCGGCGTCGATGAGATGCACCTTGTGCAGATAATTGTCCGGGGCCTGCTCGGCCCATTGCCGCAGCACCAGTGATTCCTTGTTGACTGCTTTCAGTCCTTTTCGCCGGGGAATCTCACCTTTGCCGATGAGTGCCAATTGGCTCAGACTCTTGTAGAAGAGGTATTGGGGAAAGAGCAGGGAGAGGCTGAACTTCTCGTGATAGGCCGCACTCGCTGCGGCGTATTCCAACACATCGGCGTGCCGTCCGAAGGTGTACGCGAGGCACATCTTACCCAGATACAGGGCGAGCAGCGCTCCGGCGTGATCGATTTTTTCGAAGGTTTCCACCATCTGCTCCTCATCGAGACTCTCACCGATGAGCTGGCAACGGTCCTTGTCGTACTTACCCAACAGGTTGAGCACCGTCTGGCGAAACACGTTGACCACAGCCAAGGCGAACTCCTGCTTGAGCTTGAACAGATCGCGCTCATAAGCGGCCAGCTCCTGATCCAGGGCGTTGAGCTCGCTGCCCGAGTAGATCGCAAAATTGGCGTAGGTGAACGCGCAACTCCCCGCGGTCTCCAGATCACCCACTTCCAAGGCCTGCAGGTAGGTCTCGTGATAGGTTTCGCAGCAGGACTTAATCGATTTTTTCAGGATCTCGAACAGCGCCGTGTAGAACTGGGTCACCCTTGGGCGCGCGACCCTGTCGTCGCTCTTGTCCACCAGCGCTTGGGCAACCGAGGCCAGCTCACACCCGTAGGAAATCTTTCCGAAGGCGGTGACCAGCAGGGTGCTGAAACCGACGTAGGGAGGATAGGACCGGCCCCCATTGCCATACTGCATGTTGAGGCGCAACCATTTGCTGGCCGTGATGGCCAGCAGAAAACGGGAGCTGTAGTACGCCGCGATGGACATGCGATCCATAATCTGTTTCGCCGCGACAATTTCGGGAGGAGCGGTGTCCGGTAAATCGATCAGTTCTTCCATGGAAAACCGATCGAGCATCCGCTTGGTCTTCACGTACTCCAATAGTACGGTCAGCTTGTTGATCCGTTTGGGGAAGGCCACCCCCAGCTGGGCCAGGTAGTCCAGGCTGGCATCGATCGCCGCCTTGGGATTGTTGTCGGTCAACAGCTGCAAAATCTTGATGTCGTAAATCTTGACTTTGTCCAGCGTGGTCGCGGCCCGTTCGTCGACAATGCCCCAGTGGTGGTTGTACGCCTGCTCATTGCCCGCAAAGAAGGCGCTCTCCACCATTTCGCTGTGCAGATCCAGTGCAGACTCATAGTGGGATTGCCAACCGTCCTCAGGCAGCATCTCCACCGCAATTCCAAAAAAGTTGAACGCCGGATCAAAAGCAGCCGACTCCTTTGCCTTTTGTCCGGCCTGACGGCCCAACTCGATGAGCAGCTCCCGATCTGCTGCTGTCAACAGGGATCGTCCGCGGTTCAGATGATTGACGATGCTGAACAACCGGTCCCCTACCCTGTCGGCCATCAAGCTCTTGCCAATCTCGTAATGCATACGAACTTTGTCGCCCTCCGGAATCCGGGAGTAGACCGCCTCCCGCACCCGATCATGGGCAAACCGATAGTGATCATCCAAGACCAGAATCATCCCCTCATTAATCGCCGGTTTCAGCTCAGTGAAAATCTCAGGTTCACTCTTTTGGGAAACCAGACCGACTGTATCGAGGTAGATCTTCATCCCCACACAAGCAGCGACCCGGAGCGTCTCGATGACCTGCGCGTCAAAGCTCGCTATCCGTCGAGCCATCAGTTCGACCACGTTGTCGGTGATGTCGGTCTCGGCGATGGCCGCCATCTCCCACTGCCAGCCCCCATCGAATCTGATCAGTTTCTCCCCGTGCAACTCTTTGAGCAGCTCATTGACGAAGAACGGATTCCCCTCGGTCTTCCGATGGATCACCCCGGCCAGCGGCTCGACCTCCTCAATCGCCCGCCCCAGGGTGTCACCGATCAGTTCCCCCACTGCCGCCTCTCTCAGCGGCGCCAGGGTCACGTTTTGGCTCTCGATGCCGTGTTGGGCCAGATTCTTGAGCATGAAATTGAGCGGATCGGTCTCGCTGACCTCATTGTCCCGATAGGCGCCGATGAACAGGAAATGCTCCAGCTCGTTATCGACGAGGAGCTCTTCCAACAATTTCAGTCCGGCTTGATCGGCCCACTGCAGATCGTCGATGAACAGCACCAGCGGATGTTCCGGGCGGGCAAAGACCTTGATGAAGCGTTGAAAGACCAAGCGAAACCTGTTCTGGGCCTCTGCCGCCGGCAGTTGCTCGACGGCCGGCTGCGGACCGACCAACATCTCCATTGACGGCAGAATATCGATCAACACCTGTCCGTTTTTACCGACCGCGGCAAGAATGCGCTCCTTCCAGCGGTTGGTCTGCTCCTCGTTTTCGGTGATCAGCAGATCGATCAGCTCCTGAAACGCCTGAATATGGGCGCTGTAAGGCACTGCCCGCTTGAATTGATCGTACTTCCCCGAAATGAAAAATCCCCGTTTTTGGGTGATCGGTTTGTGAATTTCGTTGATCAACTTGGACTTGCCGATTCCCGGTGCGCCCTTGAAATAGAGCGTCTCCTTGCCGCGGGCGGCTACCCGCTCGAACGACTCCAACAGGATGGCGAGCTCCTTCTCCCGCCCGTAGAGTTTTTCGGGAATTTGAAAGACCCGGGACAAATCCTCCTGCCCATTTCAAAGGTCGGAATCGTCCCGCTAATTGCGAACGCCTCCTGACAGCGCTTCAAATCGGCCCGCAGTCCAACGGCGCTCTGATACCGCTGCTCCGCTGTCTTGGACATCAGCTTGCCGATAATCTCGTCCAGCACCGGCGGGAGCTCGGGTTTTATCGTCGTGACGGACGGCGGCTCTGTGGCGATGTGGGCGTGTATCAATTCCAACGGATCCACTCCCTCGAAGGGCAAACGACCGGTGAGCAGATGGAAGAAGGTCACCCCCAGGGAATAATAGTCGCTGCGGTAGTCGATGGAGCGATTCATCCGCCCGGTCTGCGTTCGGGATTGATCACCGTTTGATTCACCCGGCTCAATTGATAGGAGATGCTGAAGTCGATGACCTTCACCTGGCCGGTCTGCAGATTGTACAGGATATTGTGGGGCTTGATGTCCTTGTGAATGCAGCTCTCCGAGTGGATCTGCGCCAGAATATCGACCAGCTCCACCGCGAGATGAAAAAAGGTCTTCAGCGCCATGCCGTTCTCGATCAAATGGTCGACAGACAACCCGTTGTAATCTTCCATCACAATGGCCTTGGTGTTGCCGTAATCCACCACCTGGTAGTGATCGATCACCCCGTCGATCTGCTGCAGCTTGGACACCACTTCGTATTCATATTGAAACTTGTTCAATTCCTCGAGAGAGGGGTATTCATCATTGAGCACTTTGATCACCACGGGCTTGCGATCTTCCTGGCGCAGGCCGCGGTAGATCTTGTTGCGACGACTGCTATGGATTTCTCCGGACACTTCAAACCCTGTGATATCAATCATAATTTTCACCTCTTGCCGATCCGGTGAATTGGATCGTTGTTTCCCCCGGGTGAGCCGATACGATAATCGTACCAATTATTTTTTTTAGGAGGTTTCCGGCCGCAGTCAAATGCCCACCACATCGCAGATCGATGGAAACTATTTCCCGAAAAAGTTGACTTTTCTCTGGATAGAGAGAGGTTTGGAGGGGTCGATGCCGATCCGCAAGACTCGACGGGAGGAGCTCAACACCACCGATGCGAGCAGTTGTCTACACCGAGTACGGTCCCCCCGAAGTGCTCGGGCTAACCGAGATCGAAACGCCCGCGCCCAAGCGCGACGAGGTATTGGTCAAGCTCCGGGCGACCTCGGTCAACGCCTCTGACTGGGAGTTTCTCACGGGAACCCCCCTCTATGCCCGGGTGATGGGGGTGCGCAAACCCAAGGTCCATGTCCTCGGTTCGGATATCGCGGGACAGGTCGAGGCAGTGGGGGAGAACGTCACGGGGTTTCAACCGGGTGATGAGGTGTTCGGCGACATTTTCGGAACTTGGGGTGGGTTTGCCGAATACGTCTGCGCGCCGGAAAAACACTTGATGCTAAAGCCGCCGGGGATGTCCTTCGCACAGGCAGCGGCCGTTCCGCAGGCGGCGGCGATCGCTCGTCAGGGACTCTATGACAAAGGAATGCTGCAATCAGGACAGGCGGTTTTGATCAACGGAGCAGGGGGCGGCGCGGGTACATTTGCCGTGCAGATGGCCAACATACTCGGGGCCGAGGTGACCGCTGTCGACAACACCGAGAAGCTCGACATTATGCGGTCTTTGGGCGCAAATCGGGTTATCGATTACACCAATGAGGACTTCACCCGGGTTGATAAAAGGTTCGACCTGATTTTCGATCTCGCTGCCCATCGCTCGATTTTCGATTACAGCCGCTCCCTGAATCCCGGAGGGAGATACGTCATGGTCGGCGGGGCGATGGCACCGCTGATCCAGCTGGGATTGCTCGGGCCTTGGATATCCCTGCTCAGTCGAAAGCGACTGGGGCTCTTGATGTTGAAGCAGAACGAGGGGCTACCGTCGGTCGTGGCGCAAATAGCAGCCGGCGAGATCGCACCGGTGATCGACCGCTGCTTCCCACTTGCCGAGACCGCAGAAGCGCTCCGCTACCTCGGTGAAGGCCACTGCCGAGGAAAGGTCGTCGTCACCATCACCCCGGAGGACTGCACGAATTCTCAGAGGGGTACGGTGCCGCACTCCTTCATGTCGTAGATTCTGATTTCCGGGTTGTGGAATCCGATGGTTTGGAAATCGAACCGGGGCGCGAACCGCTGCACCAAGGGGCACGTTTCGAACAGTGCCCGGAAACAGTCGGATGATTCCTTGGCGATGGGGGTGTACTTCTCGTTCACGAAAAACCGGTCGTACTTGAAGCTGTTGGTGATCAGAAAATCTACTCGGTAAAAAGCGGTCATATTATTCTTGCGGCACACGCTTCTGGATTCGGTCCGATGTGCTTTGTCCAATCGCGGTGAATAGGGACGGCCGTCGAGGAGGATCACCGACTCGGGGGTCACATGCTGATGAACCCAGTCCGCCGCCCGCATCCGCGTGTCGGGCATCAATCCACCGACGATCATCACCGATTGCGCAGCGGGCCAGAGCAACACCGCCGAAACAATCACCCCCGCCGCGAGCCTGCCGTAAGGGAAAACACCGGCCGCCCACCGGGAGAATCGAACCAGCGCCAGGGCGGCGAAACTGACCATCGGGGGGATGACCGGATAGACATAGCGCACAAAGAGCGGAAACGGCTTGGCCGGCGAGCGCTCCACCACGAGGTAGAACACCACGGACCAGACCAGCACGACGATCGCCGGCCAGTGCTCGCGCCACCGCCGCAGAATCAACGCCGTGCCCCCGAACGAGGCCAGCACGATACCGGCGGTCATTCCCGGGGTCAGGCCGTAGCGCAACTGGTAGGTCCACAGATAGTCCCAGGGATGGAACAGGGTGCCGTCGGAGTGGCCCCGCTGTGCGTATTTCGCCTGTCGGCCGGTCCGGGAGAGAAACTCGTCGGGGTTGAGCAGGATTTGGTGGTTGAAGGCAAAGAACCCGATGACGATCAAGGCGAGCCCCACACCGAGTTGCCAACACAACAGCTTCTCGCCCGCTTTGCGCTGCAAAAAGTAGATCACGTAGGCCAGCAAGGCGATGGGCACCAACACGGACGCCGTCAATTTGGTACCGATCGCCATCCCGATGCACAGCCCGCTCCACAAGAAAAAGTGGCGGTTTCTCGTGCGCAGCAGTTTGACCAGCATCAACACGGCGAGCGTGCAGTAGAACATCACCGGCACATCTTCTTTGATGTAGTGGGGGCTTACCACACCTATTGGGATCACCGCGTAGATCAACGCACCGGTCAGCCCGATGAGCGGATCTCGAAACAACTCCAAACTGATCAAGTAGATCAAGAGCAAGGTACCGACAGAGAGGGCGATCATGTGGCCCATCATCATTCGGGCGGATTTCTTCTTGCCCTTGTAGCCGAACACCGCACCGATGCGCAGCAACACTGCCGACGTGTTGAGCATCAGCCGGGGATGGTTGAAATACTTCGGAGATTCGTCATCGAACGCGATGGCCCGGGCGAGCTTGACCTTGTCCCGGGAATCGGGCTCGTATTTGAGGCTCGTGACAGCGACGGCGTTGAACTCCCAACAGCGCAGCACCAGGGCGACGACCACGACCACTCCCAAGAGCAGAGCACGTCCACGGGGTTGGTTGAGCAGGGAACTGAAGGCGACAGGTATGGAGTTCATGAAGGTGTCCATCTCAAAACGCCACCGCCACGGCGACGCGGGCGTCGAACCCGGGAGCGAAGAACCCGGAGCCGTGGGTGCGGTATTTTTGGTCGGTCAAGTTGTTGAGGGTGAGCCGAAGCTCCAGGTGCTCGGTGAAGCGCATGCCGGCCCTGGCATTGATCGTGTACCAGCCCGGGGTTCCGGTGCACGCCTCCTGCAGCACGCCGGAGTGCAGTGCGGTCTCGCAGATGCGCGGGTCGATCTTGTCACTGGGGTGGAGCCGATCCTGGCGCAGGGCGAAACGGAAGGTCGTTTCGGCGTAAGCGCCGCCTTTGGGATGGTCGTAGCGCAGACCGGCCGCTCCAAATAGGGGTGGGATCCGCCGGCCGGGAAACCGGTTGCCCGCGCTGTCCTCGAAATCCCCCTTGACATAGGTCAAGCCGCTGGACACGGTGAGCCGCCCCAGTTTGGCCGCCGCCGCTCCCTCCACTCCCAGATGGATCCCACTGGCCACGTTGTCCCGCTGGACCACCGGGAGACCGTCCACCTCACCGGCGCCGTTGTATGTCGCCGCAACCTCATCGATTGTGTCACTGAGCCGACTGTAGAACCCCTGGATCCGTGCCTCCACCACGTCGGTCTGTAACTTGACACCGACTTCGACGGTGTCCGAGCGCTCGGGCTCGAGCTGGTCATTGGGCACCTCGAATTTGGCGCCGGTGTCGGCGAAGACCGTCGTCTCCATCAGGTTCGGTGCGCGAAACCCCTGGACATACGACGCGAAAACATTGAGCCACTCCCCCTTAAGCCATTGGAGCCCGCCGGCAAAAACAGCGGCAGTGTGATTGTATTTCACGTCACCCAACTGGGCCACACCATCTGCCCGGGCGCCGAAGTTGGCCAACCGGACACCGGCCAAGGTCTTGAGCTCGCTATCGCGATCGACCAGCCTGAGCACCGTCGCTTCCCCGTTCAAATAAGCCCCGGCGGTGCGATAGGTCGAGCCATCGGTAAAGTTACCCCTCGACTGGGCAATGAAGGGGAACTGTCCCTCAGCGGTCACGCGGGCCTGCTCGGCAGAAGATTTGACGTAGTCGAAATAGACGTCACCGCCGATCATAAAGCGCAGCCGACGCCCCCAGAAATCGAACCCCACGTCCAGATCGGCGCCGCCGACATAAACCGTGTCCCGGTAGCGCCGCTTGCGATTGACCACCGCGTCGTTTCCGTTGAGGCACCGGACCAGATCGGCCACCACGTTGCTGTCGGGCAGCGTGTTGCAGTTGTTTCGCTCGACGACCTCCCCCAACCGATGAAACGAGACAGTGCCGTTGATCAGGCTGAGCGTCTGCTCTCCCTGCCAGTGAAAGGTGAGGTAGGCCAGGTGATCGTCGTTGTCGTACACGCGCATATCACCCGTCCCGGCCGCATCGGTGCGCACCGCATCGTCGATCCGCGCGCCTAAGTAGGTACCGGTGAGGGACCACGACTCATCAGGAGCCCAAATCGCCTTGGCCCGCCAACTGGATGTGGCGTAGTCCGAACGGGGTTGCCGATGATCGCCGCCCGCCCTCAGCTCGCCGAACCGGGTCAGCTCCCCACCCCCGAGCAGGGTCAGCGCTTCGGCTTTGTTGGCCAACTCGAACGCACCGGTGGTGCTCCGATCGGCCGTTGAAAACCCGAGACTGGCCTCCCCTTTCCAATCGAACGGATCGGCCAGCTCGGGGGTCGCGGTGATCAGATGGACGATGCCCCCCATCGCCCCGCTGCCGTACTGCACCGAGGCCGGACCGCGCACCACCTCGAGGCGCTCCAGGGCCAAGGGGGAGAGCAGGGCCAAGTATTGGTTGGGCCCGGTGCGAAAGGTGGCGGTATTGAACCGCACATTGTCGACCAGAATCAGATTGCTCGGTCCGAGCAGACCGCGAATGATCGGCGTCCCCGCCCCCCGGTTGGTCTGTTGGAGATAGACCCCCTCTGCCTGATCCGCCGCTTCGGGCAGGGAGCGCGCCTGTTGCTCGTCGATCTGTTGCGGCGAGACCGTGTCGACGCTTCGCGGGGCCTCAAACCGTCGGGTTTCGCTGATGCTGCCGGTGATCACCGTTTCATAGTCCCCGGATTGCTCGGCCGCGGCGGCCAGGGCATCGAGCTCCTCCTCGCTCCATTCGTCGTCAGCAGTGGTCTCCTGTGCCTCGCTGATCCCCGCCGTCACCGCGGTTACCCCCAAGGTCACGATTAATAAAAGCCGAAAGAATCCGGTACCGAGCAGATACATCCCGTGGAGATCCCAACAATCGACGGGTGTTGTCAAGTGCTTCAGGGCGGGGATCGGCCGATACCATTTTTTCCCGATTCGTTTTTTTTCATTGATATGGCGCGGGCAATCTTGTTAGATCTTATGGCAACGAGGAGGAAGAAATGAAATCATTCTTTCAATATCTAACGACGACAATGCTCGGAGTCACCCTGTTGCTGTTGGGGACGACCGCCACTGCCGGTAAGAGGGACACGGCATACGCCACCGACCCGGCAACCCGCGCCGAGTTCATCGCCACCCGCGGCGCAATCATCGCCGAAATGTACCAACGTCACCCGGATCTGATCAAAATCCGACAGTTGCTCGATGCCTACTATCAAAAATTCCCCGGGGCGAGTTTCAAGCAGGTCGAGCGGTCGCTCTACATCGCCAAGCAGCGCTCCTATCCGAATTTGCGAAAATCGGTGGGGATCAACACCCCGCTGATGGTGCGGGAGCTCAAAAAAAGGGACGAGCGCTATGCCAAGCTGGGCCTTCGCAATAGGGATCGCAGCGACTGGGTCGAGGTGGGGCCGGTGTTGTCATCGTCCAAAGGGGGCCGCATCGACGCGATAAAAGTGGATCCCAATGACAGCGACACGATTTATATCGGTGCGCCCACCGGCGGCCTGTGGCGGACCACCACCGGAGGCAACTCCTGGGAGCCGCTGATTGACCGCAAGCTGCCGATCATCGGCATCTCCCAAATCGCGATCAATCCAGACGATTCGGATACGATTTACATCGCCACTGGCGAGGGGGACCACACCTACTATATCAAATCCGCCGGGGTCTACAAAACCACGGACGGGGGCGACACCTGGGCCCCCACCGGCTTTGCCTTCGACCAGGAGGACGAGACCTATTGCCGCGAGCTGCTGATCAATCCGGACAACCCGGACATCCTGCTCGTCGCCACCAGCATCGGCGTCTACCGCACCACCGACGCCGGCGAAAACTGGACCAAGGTCCTCGACGACACCTTCGACGACCTGGAGTTCAAACCGGGCGATCCCAATACGGTGTACACCAACACCCATGTATATCGGGATGCGTCCGATCCCTCGTTGGTCTATCGTTCCACCGACGCCGGTGAAAATTGGGAGCAGCTGACGGTCTCGACCAGCGGCCGGACCCAACTGGCGATCACCGCAGCGGAGCCAAACAACATCTATGTCGCGTCGACGAACAACGGCGTCTACCAGTCGACCAATACCGGCGACTCCTTCTCCAAACTGAGCGACTGGCCCGGGCCGGGGTATCAGACCTGGTACGACATGACCTTCGCCGTCTCCCAAACCAACGCGGACAAGATGTTCGCCGGGGAGGTGCAGACCTACCGCTCGACCAACGGCGGCTCCAGTTGGAGCAACAACTACAGCAGCGCCATCCACGTGGACATCCACGAGATGATCACCTACGGGGACACGCTCTACATGGGGTCGGACGGCACCGCGTCAACGTACATCGGCACCTCCTGGAACCGCATCTCCAACGGCACCGGTGTGCGGCAGTTCTATCGGCTGGGTCTGTCCCAACGCAGTGCCTACAAAATCGTCGCCGGGGCCCAGGACAACGGCAGCGGTCAATTCGTCAACAACAACTGGAGCGAATGGCTCGGCGCCGACGGCATGGAGGCGATGATCTCCCACGACAGCGACAATGTGCAGTACGGCACCTCCCAGCGGGGGACGTTTTACAAATCCACCAACGGCGGCTCGTCCAACACCAGCATCAGCCAGCCCGGAGAGGGGGATTGGATCACCCCCTACGTGATGCACCCCACTGATTCCGACACGATATTCGTCGGCAACGATCGGGTGCGCAAAACCACCAATGGCATGGGCAGCTGGACCACCATCGGCAGCTTCGGCGACGGCAACGTCAACGCCATCGCCGTGGCCACCTCTGACCCGGACTATCTGTACGTGGCCAAGGGCGAAAAAATCTGGCGCACCACCAACGGCGGCAGCAGCTGGGACGAGGTTACCGGCTCCCTGCCCGGCCTGTACGTGACCTACCTGCACGTCTTCCCGGGAGATGAGAAAAAAGTGGTGGCCAGCTTCTCGGGATACTCGGACGGGGAAAAGGTCTTCATCTCCGACGATGCGGGCGACACGTGGACCAACATCTCCGGCAGCCTGCCCAATCTGCCGAACAACTGCACCATCTTTCACGACGGCGAGGCCGAGGGCATGTACCTGGGCATGGACGTGGGGGTGTACTACCGGGACAACACCCTCGACGACTGGGTTCCCTTTGACAACAACCTGCCCCACACGATGATCTTCGAGCTGGAGATTTTCTACGGCGGTTCAGGGGACACCCCGTTGCTGCGGGCCGCCACCTTCGGCCGGGGGATCTGGGAGACCGAGCTGTTCACCGCGGCGGTCCAGGCGGACTTCGGCTTTACGACGACCCCGGGCGAACTGACCGTGGAGTTCGAAGATCAGAGCAACTGTGTCAACTGTTCGGTAGCGGACTGGGAGTGGGATTTCGGCGACGGGGAAACCTCTGACCAAGCGGATCCCTCGCACACCTACGCTGAATCGGGGACCTACACGGTAAAGCTGACCGTACAGAGCGACACCAGCACCCCGTTGACAGATGAGATAGACAAAGAAGTCACCGTGGAAGGGGGAGGAGACAGCGATAGTGACAGCGACTCCGATAGTGACTCGGATAGCGATTCGGACAGTGATAGCGACAGCGACGCCGATAGTGACTCGGACAGTGACACAGACAGCGACTCGGACGGTGACTCTGACAGCGACTCGGACAGTGATGGAGACGGAGACGGGGACAGCGACTCCGACAGCGATAGCGACGCCGACACCGACGATGACGACGACTCAGGAGACGGAGACGACGGCGGATGCGGCTGCCGCCTGGTCGGCGCGGGATCCTCGCTGATCAATATTCTCCTCACCACATTGACCCGCTAGCTCTCAATCGATACGGATAACTGCGTGGTTTAGCCCCTATCGCTATCGCTCTTTTTGACATTTGGCGGAAAGAACGGGCAGACGCGATGAATACATTCCTTGTTGTGTCGAACTTGTGAGCATCTCAAGTCGTCATCAGCGCGCAGGGGGACGGGGAGAATCTCGGCTGACTCTCGTGCGGCTACGTTGAGGGAGACAGCGCAATCCCGCTGACAGCACCGGGCCGCTTCGACAGCCGAGATTTCCCGGAGCGCTATCCCCGTGAGTCGATTGGCCAACTGGCGCACGGCCGGGGTAAGCGGCGTCCCCTCCAGCAGCACACTGAATCCGATGCCGATTCCCACCGCTGCGCCACAAGCGCCCATAAAACCGCAGAACCCTCCGGCAACCTGACCGGCCCGCTCGATCGCGGTGGCGAGCATATCGCCTTTTACCGCACCTCCCAGATTGCGGTAGGTGGAGACGATGATCGCCGGGACCATCACGTGGTGCTCCGGCCCGTGCAGATGCGCGGCTGGATGGGCGCGCAGCTTCTTGAGCAGGGTGATCATGTCGGTCTCGCCGGTGTGCTGACAAATCTGTGCGATCACTGCCACCGCCTCACCGGCGTGACAGGTGTCGCAAACGAAATGGCCGTTGCGGCAGCTGGCGTTGGACGAGATCTGCTGATTGCAGTAGAAGCAACTCTTGATCACCGAAGTGTTGTGATACTCGAGGGGGGCATTACAGATCATACAGTTGGTCGATGCGGTGGATTGGATCGGCCGGATCGATTGGATATTTTGACTGATATTGTTTGGGATATCGCTCCGTTTCATCACTGCTAGAAAAGCGCTATTTGGCGAATCGGTCAAGATCACAGCTGACAATTGTCGCTGCCAAAACTCGGTGATCGGTATATAGACAGCGGCGGGAGAAGCAGATGCTCGAAACAGCGAAAATCAACTCTGGCGTTACCCTCTGCGAAAGTGACGCCCCCTATGTCTGGACGTGCAACGGACTCGCTGTTGAAACCGGAGGCGGTGCAGTGCTCGAGACCGGCGACGGAAAATGGATCAAGCCAGCATAGCGCTGGGCCGAAAATCACGTCGATTCGACGAGCGCTGCACACTTCCCGCGGCAATCTTCGTCTCGATCAAAAAAAATCTACAAATCTTACCGCGGATCACCGATGATGGACAAAGGAATAAACCGTACAAGGAGTTGCGATGCCAAGGCGTTCACGGAAAATATGGGGGATGGCCTACTCGGCCGCGCTGTTGTTCTCGATGGGGTTGAGCCAGCAGGTGGAAGCGGATCAATGGCAACCCGCTCGTTCAATAATCGAACAAACATCAAATCAACCGGTCCAGGCGCCGATTCTGGTCAACGTCAAAGAGATGTCCGTCAACCGAATGGTGCTGGAATACAGGGCACCGGCGCCCCACGTGAGCCCATCAGACTATTTCCTCAACAGCGCGGGGGACAGCTGGGTCGCGGTCGGTCTGGGCACGGCAGCTGTTCAAAAAAACATCGGCGAACCGGCGCTGCCCTTTGTTTCGGCCAACCTGATACTTCCTCCGGGATATCGGATGAAGCAGGTGCGCTACACGCCGAAGGGGATCGCAACGCTCCCCGGCAAGCACTTGATCGCCCCGGGTCGAGCGCCGTTCCCCCTCTCCATCGGACCCAGCGGCAAGCGCACCCTGCCCCGGCCGACCGTCTACGGCGCGAACCGTTCCTATCCCTTTGAGGACGTCGAAATAATCGGCGTGCAGAAAAGCCGCGGCGTACCGGTGCTGATGGTCAAACTGTTTCCGGTCAAGTACAACCCGGCCGCCCGCGAGATCCACTACAGCCGGTCCTTCACCCTGGAGGTCGAGCTCGAACCGGATCCCGCAGCGGGAAAAGGGTTGTCCATCCGGCCCCACCCGATGTTTCCCGTCGCCGATCGGGTCGAGAATCCGGCGGCGCTGATCCCGTATCAAAAAGCTGCGGTCCCTCGAAAACAGGGGGATCCTCAATACGTGATCATCACCAGCGAGACGTTGGCCAGTGCCACCGGCGCGGGCAGCCTGGCGTCATTCAGGGACCACAAAATCGCCCTGGGGGTCGATACCGTGATCGAGACCATCGAATCGATTCAGAGCTCGATCGACGGAGCGGACACCATCGAGAAGATTCGCAACTACATCACCGAAAAATACGAGCAGTGGGGCATCCACTCGGTGCTGCTGGTGGGGGACATTGATATCGTACCGGCGCGCACCTTCTTCGTCGTCAGCTGGACCCCGGATGTTTACCCGGACGATCCCCCCTACGATACCACGATGCCCACGGACCACTACTACGCCTGCCTGGACGGCCCGTTCAACAATGACGGGGATGGCCAATGGGGCGAACCCACCGACGGGGAGGGGGGCGGCGACGTGGACCTGCTGCTGGATGTCTACTTGGGGCGCGTGCCGTCGGACAATGGGGATCAGGTGGCCAACTGGGTCAACAAGACGATATTCTTTGAAAACGAGGATCCGGACGGGGCGTTCAAACACGGCAATTTGATGGCCGGTGAGCACCTGGGATTCGGAGGAATTTCAGATTACGCCAAGGCTTCCCTCGAAGAGATTGTCAATGGGGCCACCACCAACGGCATGACCACCGCCGGGTTTGCTGCGGATCCCGAGTTCACCACCGAAACCCTCTATGCTCAAGATGGGGAGTTCTCCAAAAGCGCACTGATGTCCCGGATGAACTCCGATTCGATCGCCTGGGTCAACCACTTCGGCCACGCCTCCCAGACGAATGTGATGACAATGGGCGGCTCCGACGTGATGGCGCTCGACAACAGCAAACCGTTTTTCGCCTACTCCCAGGGGTGTCTGCCCGGCGGTTTCGACACCTCGAACTGCATGGCCGAGTACTTCACCACCATCTCCCCCAACGGCGCCTTTGCGGTCATCTTCAATGTGCGCTACGGCTGGGGGGACGAGGACACCACCGACGGTCCGTCCAACCGGTTTCACCGGGAGTTCTGGGACGCGGTGTTCGGCGAGGAGATGACGGTCCTGGGCCAGATTCACGCGGATCACAAACAGGATCTGGTCGAGCGGATCGACGAACCGTGCATGCGCTGGATCTATTACGAAACCCTGCTCTTCGGCGATCCCACAGTCTATATCAACGGTGCCGGAGATGTGGACACGGACAGCGACGCCGACAGTGACACGGATAGTGACAGTGACGCCGACTCGGACAGTGACTCAGACGCCGACTCGGACAGTGACTCAGACGCCGATTCGGACAGTGACTCAGACGCCGATTCCGACAGCGACTCGGACAGCGATTCGGACAGCGATTCCGATGCGGACTCAGACAGTGACGGGGATGCCGATGGGGATGCCGATGGGGACGCCGATGGGGATGCCGACGGAGATGCCGATGGGGACAGCGACAGTGATGCGGATGGGGACGATGACGACGACAATGACGACGGCTCCGGAGATGGGGATGACTCCGGTTGCGGTTGCCGGACGCCGGGCGGTTTCTCCCCAGGTCCGAATGTGAGATCCCTTCTCGCGATCTTCTTTCGCTGAGCAACACCTTCCTACCCAAACCAGTGAGGCGGCCAATGAACAACAGCATGACGGGTGTACTGACAACAGCCATCACCGTTCAACTATGTCTCCACGCGCCCCCCTTCATGAGCACGGCGTATGCTCAGGACGTCCCGCCGGCTGACCCAATGCCGGAGCAGAAGTCCGGCGACAGCGCCGGCCAAGACGACCCCCCTCGGCCCAGCCCCCTGTCGATCACCGTTCGCGGCGGTTCGTCGCTGGGCGCTTATGAATCCGGGTACATGTACTACTTGACCGAGTTCATCAAGCGCAACCCCGGGCTCTACGATCTGCGCATCGTCACCGGGGCCTCGGCCGGAACGATCAACGCCCTGTTGACGATCATCGCCATGAGCGCCCGGTGCGAGGCCCCATCCGGCTCACTGACGAGCGACCCCTGTCATACCTCGGCCGATGCCCCATCCCTTCCCACAGAGAGCCTGTTTTATCAGGTGTGGACCTCAAAAGAGATGAGCGTGAAGAAACTGCTCGACGTGAAAAACGCTCCTTCCTCCACCGTATCGTCCCGGACCTCCTTGGACGAGGTCTCCAAAATCGTTCAGCGGCGTTGGGAGCAAGGGATTCTTCCGCGCGACGGCAAACAACTCGACATGGTGATGGGCTCGGCGGTGACCCGGGTCACCAGCCACGACATCGAAGTCCAGGAGCGGTTTTCAATTCCCCGGCAGGAGGAAAAATTCGTCATTCGCGTCAAGAGTGCCCAGCCGCCGTTTTCAGCCCCCCGGGTGACCAACTACCGGTATCTGGATCCCCAGCTCCAACAACCCCTGTTGCCCTTTCTGGGGACGGACGATGAGGCCGGTACCGGCGACCAGACCATTGCCGTGAACGATGCGGCCAACTTCAACCTATTGCGCAAAGTGCTCTTTGCCTCGGCCGCCTTTCCCATTGTCTTTCCCCCGCAGGACATCGCCTGCGAGAGCGCGCCGACGGGCCAGCGCCTCTCCGAATGCGAACCGGCCAGCTATATCGACGGAGGTGTCTTCGACAACAGTCCCCTGCGCCTGGCCTACCGCATCGCCGAGGCGGGATTGCGCCGCGACGAGCACGGGGAGCTGTTCTGGATCGACGATCCGCTGACCAGGACGATGCCAAGCGGCGGAAAGGCTCCGGACGACCTGGTGTTCTGGTATGTGGATCCGGACCACACCTCGTACCCCATGGACGAGGAAAAATCAGAAAACGGCCTGGTGACCACCGGCAACTTTTTTAACTACTTGGGTATCCTGTTGGGCAGCGTGATCGATTCGGCCCGGGCCAAGGAGCTCTACACCCTGATCGAAGAACACCCCGAGGTGCGGGACCGCATGGCCCTGACCACCCGCGATTTTCCCAACGCCAGCGGGGTGCTGGGAAACTTCTTCGGGTTCTTCGATGCCAAGTTTCGCCAGTACGATTTCTTCCTGGGGATGCACGACGCCCGCCGTTTTTTGCAGCGCTATCTGGCCGCTCAGGACAAACGGATCGAGCACTATCCCGAACAGCTGCCCCCCGCCCTGACACCGGAACAGCAGGCGAATTGGATCGCCTCTTGGCGTCCGTTTCATTGCCTGCGCGCCTGGTTCGACGAGTGGCCGGTGGATCGGAAGGGGCAGACCGATGGCTTCATCGAGCACCAGGGAATCTGCCGCGACGACCCACAAAACGAGCATCGCGACTTCAAAATTTTGCTGCAGGCCTCCCTCGATCGGCTATACGCCCACTGCGGTCAACTCAAACCGGATTGCCAGGTGACCCACATCCACTGCCAGCTGGCCGGCGACGGCGCGGCGCCCCCGCTCGTAGAGGGCGTGCTGGTACCCGATGACGTGGACGCCGATCGAAGAGAAATCTGGGTCCAGCAGGGGGACGAGAACGAGTTCGAACATTTTCTGCGACTGCTCAGCGTGTATGAATTTGAATTTGCCGACCTGGGGTTGGAACGGGATGAAGCCACCCAGGCGGCCAAGAAAATGCACTCCGAGTTTCTCTACTATGTGGAGAACTTCGCCGACAAGCTGCCCCTGAGTCAGGAGTTTCTGATCAAGACCTTTGGTAAACCGATGTTGTACTACGTGGTGCCCACACCGCCGGAAACCATTGTCTATCTCACCGTGGGGCGGGGCTCGGAGCTCGGCTGGAGCACCTCGTGGGCCCTGCCCAATTGGGCCAGATTGAACAATGCCCTCGAAATTCAAGGGGGAAGTGAGCTGTACTCCGGGGATTTCGATGAGGTGTTGTTTACTTTCACCCCGATGGTCGGATTTGAGTTCCGGCTGCCTGTGTTGCCCGAACCGTGGATTCACCTGCGTCTGGGCCATCGAATCGGCTATCAGTTCAGCACGGACGGGGGGTTGCTCCCCGACGAGGAGCGCCGGTATTCGGACCGCAAGCACTGCGATCAGCTGGCCTTTGAGCGAAACTTCAAGCGGTGCTCCGCTCCGGTGACCCAAGTGTTCGTCGCGCTGAGCTTTTTAGAGCGGGTGCGACTCCAGTTGGGCGCCGAGTGGATCGTGCCGATCGATGGTGCATTGCCCTGGCGTCACGACCATTGGAAGACCCCCAACGTCACCCTAGGTGTGGGCTGGCAGTGGATTTCACCCTTTTTCGATTGAACCGAATTTTACATCGTCAGGGTAAAGTCGCGGCGGTTTCTTCCGTTAATTAGTAGTAGAGGAGGAGGAATGGCGCGTGCCAAAGGGACGACGTTAACCGGATTCGTGAAGTTTCTTCGCGTCCGCCGCGAGCAGGCGTTAAAGGTCTTGCCTCCAGTCTTGCACCACTATTTAAACGAGCCCATCCTCGACTCCCAATGGTACCCCGAAGAAGATCTGTTGGAGATAATTCGCGCCTCTGCTGCCCTATTGACCGGTGATCGCACACAGATTCTCGAGCGGTTCGGCCAAATCGCGGCAAAGGACCACCTCGAAGGGATCTACAGCCACCTCAAGGGAAATCCGGATGTGCTGGCGCTCCCCCGCAGAGTTTTCGCGCTGTTCGCCAGTCAACACGACACCGGTAAGATGAAGATGCGAATCACCGGCGACAAAGAGGGCGTCCTGACGTTGGAGGAGTTCGGCTGCCCGTCGGCGGAGGTCTGCGACATCCTCACCGGCTACCTCAGGGAGGTGCTGATCGGCGCAGGGCTCAAAAATCCGACGGTGCACAAAAAGACCTGCATCGTGATGGAGGATTCGATTTGCACCTGGAGCTTCACTTGGGAGTGAGGGGAAAGGTGGCGGGGCTCATTGAACGACATCATTTTCGAACTATAGTAACTATAGACTTGGGGGTCTTCGTTTGGACAGGGTTGACGCATCGAGCGGTTTCGGGAAGTCCTCCACCGTCGCAAAAGGAGCCTTGCCGTGGGTGACCGAGTGACCATCGTCTATGAATTCGCATCAGTGCAGGACAAGTTGAAGGAGCTCAGAAAGAAACTGCAGCATCAGCTACGTGACAAAGATCCCGAACTGGTCGATGCCACTGTGATGTCTGCAGCCGAATTGGTCGAAAACGCGATCAAGTACGGTTCATCGGAGATTTCGTTCAATCTGGCAATCGAGAATGATCTATTGACCATCGGCGTGGCCAACCGCTCGATGGATCAGGGCGACCTGGACAGTTTCAAAGCCCACGTGGCCAAAATTCGGCAGAGCGAGGATGTGGGCGAGCTCTACACCCAACGGTTGATGGAGCTGATTGAGGATCCCCTGCGTGGACCGACCCAGCTGGGCCTGATCCGCATTGCCCACGAGGGGAAGTTCGAATTGGACTATCGTCAAGAAGACGATTTGATCAGGGTCACCGCCACGAGAAGCCTGAATTGACCCGCAAGGGTCGAGCCGATTGGACCGGGCCGCTTCGCCTGGACCGGGCGCTTGCCGTGGACGGTGAATCAGAGGAGATGGAGACACCCCGATGGAAAATCTAAAATCAGACGATCTCGAGATCGCCGTGGCATTGGAGGACCCCATCCGCATCAGCTGGATCGGCGAGAGTGGATTCACCGACCCGGGTGCCGTGCTCGATCCGTACATCGCGCGATTGGGTGACGCCTTTTGCGGCAGGAACGCAATTGTCGACTTCATGGACCTCAACTACATGAACTCATCGACCGTGCGCTCGATCATCTATCTGTGCAAACTGTTCAATGAAAAGAGCATCCAGACCACCATCATCTACAACAAATCGTTGAACTGGCAGGCGGTCTCGTTTCGGCCGCTGGAGTCCCTGGGCCAGCTCTTCGAGTACATCAATGTGGAGGGCAAGGAGGCCAGTGCCTAACGGGATTCGATACGCCCTTTCGCCGGTCGTGGGCTAAGATGGCAAACAACGGCGACACTCACCGCTCCACTGACGCTGCCGAACTCGGTGCGGAACGCAACCAGCTGATGAACAAATACACTACGCTCTCACCGGGCGAAGTCTACGAAATCGTCAAACACGAACGGGATCAGTACATCGAGCGGCTCTCTCAGATGGAAAAAGAGATCGACGGGTTGAAGCAGCGGTTGAACAAACACGCGTCTGGTCACACCGAGTCGTTGACCCTCATCTTCGAAAATGAAATCCAAAAGCTGAAGCTCGAAAAACTGAATGCCCAACTGGAGCACGCGAACCGGTTGGCCTACAAAGCCGGTATGGCGGACATCTCCCGCGAAATTATTCACAATATTGCCAACGTGATGACCGGTGCGCTGACATCGATTTCCAGCACGGACAAACTGCTCAACAATCTGATTAAAAACAAACGGCTGATCAAGGCGGGGGCGTTGCTGGAAAACAAGGTTCAAGCCTTCAAGGAGCAGTTTTTCGAGGACGAGGAGAACAAAACACTGATCGAGTACTACCTGCACATCGGTCAGAAATATCTGGGCCTCTTCGAGACCGCTCGGGCAAACACCAAGTACGCGTCCGAACGACTGAACGAGATCAACGCGATCATCGCCGCGCTCCAAGAGTACACGGAGATACCGGATCAGCTGGATTACGAACACGATTTGATCAAAATCGTCAACGATGTGCTGATCATGAATTCGGTTGCCCTGACGGACCAGAAGGTGACCGTGCAAAAGGAGTTTTCCGACGTTCCGTTGGTGCTGACCCAGGGGTTGAGAATCGTCCAAATTCTCAACTGTATCGTCAGCAATGCCGCCGAGGCGATGCGCCCCACACCGCCGGACAGCCGGGTACTCAAGGCCGCGGTATCTCGAGATGATGACTACGTCAAAATCGAAATCACCGACAACGGATGCGGCATCGCCCCGGCTGACTTGAAAGAGGTTTTTTTCTACGACTACCGACTAAAGGGCAAGGGCTACGGTACGAGCCTGCACTACTGTGCCAACTACCTCGCTAAAATCAACGGGAAAATCTACGCCTTGAGCGACGGACCGGACAAAGGCGCCACCATCGGCATCAAAATCCCCATCCGACGACGCAGCATGTAATCCCGTCGAGAAGCAACTCCGTTTTATGGGATAGGGAGGGCAGGCACAGGGACCTGCCCCTACGTCGATATTTGAAATCGATTTGCGGGCAACTGCTATACTCTCAGGCTAATACCGGCTATTTCGAGCAGTTTCAGGGCGTTGGTGGTGGTTGCGATTCCCGGGCGCAATTTGTAGTCGAAATGCATGATCGGGCCGTCCGTTCCGTCGCGAAAGGATTCGGTGAAATGGACGCTGTGAACGCGTCCCTTGAGCTCCGGCGCATCGGCCAGGGAGAGGTCGTGAGATGAGACAGCACCGATGGCCCGGTTTCTGAGGAGGTGGCCGAGAACCGCTTGTACGGCGATGCGTCGCTCCTCGATATTGGTCCCCAACAGCACCTCGTCCAACAGATAGAGTACCGGCGGTGTGCCTGTAGTTTGGCTGGTTTGGCTGAGCGTCACGATCTGGCCCAAGCGGGTCAGCTCGGCCATGAAGTACGAGATTCCCTGGGCCAGGGAATCCTCGATTCGGAAACTGGTGGCCAGCTGCATCGGGGAGCAACTCATCGTCCGAGCGTTCACGGCACCGCCGGCCCCGGCCAGGGCGACATTGAGGCCGACGGCGCGCAGCAGGGTGCTCTTTCCCGACATGTTTGAACCCGTGACCAGCAAAAAGGTGTTCTCCGGTCCCAGCTCCACATCATTGGTGACACAGGACTCGGGCGGGATCAGCGGATGGCCCAGGTCGACACACTCGAGTCGGGGCCGATCTTCCCTGCGGTACGCGGGCACTTTCCATGTGGGATTGTCGTGGGCCAGTAAGGCGAGGGCCGCCAGGGCATCGAATTCGGCCAACGCCGAGAGCCACCGCCTGCATTGCCCCCCCACGTGGATTTGCCACCGCTCCAATAGATAAAGAATGTGGAAGTCCCACAGGGTAAGCGCCTGCACCAAGAGGTAGGTCGTCGAGGAGTACCGCAGGTCCGCCGAACTGGAGATCCGCTCGAGTCGCGTCATCTGCTCGGTGGCATTCCACCTGCCCACTTTGAGTTGATCCTGCAATTTTCTGGCTCGGTCGGCCCCGAACGACGACTCGCTGATCAGCTTGAAAAAATCGGAGTAGTGTCCCAATTTGTCTTTGTGAAACGAGACGAGATTGAAAATAGCGTGCACTTTTTTGGCGAGCAACGCGGTCAACAGCATGTTCCACAGCATGGCGAGAAACCAGAGGGGCTGCTCGATAATCGAGAAATAGTGGAGCACGCCTAGAGCAATCGGGGCGAGGCCGAACAGGCGGGACAACCCGATCACCCAGGGGCGATTGAGCAACCGGGGCTTTGATTCGGCCCAGTCGAGAAAGGGGGCCGGGTCGCGATCATTACCGCCGGCGCGCTGGCCAATCAGCTCGAACCGTTGCAGGAAATCGGTGTTGCGGCGAAGCTCGGCGACCACTTCCTGGCGCGCTGTCACTTCGTCGGGGCGCTCTGCAGTGAGCAGCCACCTCAAGAACAGCTCGCGCCCTTTCCAGGTTCTGCCGCTGCCGATCAGCTGAAACAGGGAAGCCCGGCCCGTCAAATCCAGATCCCGCATCACCCCCCGGTCTTCCGAAATCGTTGTGGGAACCCGGATTTCAGGGAGAGCATCCCAGTCGCGCGCCAGCCGGCTCAGCCCTTCGAGCTGAATCGCGCAGAGCATCTCATAGGTTTTCAGTCGGGCAATGACCCTGCGATGAAAAATGACCACGGCCAGGAACAGGGCGGTGAGCGCCATGCCGGCGGTGAGCGCCATCTTGGCCCAGCCCCCCTCACTTTGGGAATAGAAGACAAAGGCCGCGATTCCCGCAATGAAAATGGCGAACCGGAGCAGCGATATCAATCGACTCCGCCGTTCGAGCGACTGTTTTGACTGTTGATATTTCTCGAGTAGTTGCTGGTACTCGGCGCGAACCCCGGCAACGTCGTTAACAACCGTACTCATAAATCGAAACAGAGCACTTTTGGCCAACTCTGTAAAGCGGGCGAGCCGTACGGCCAGTTGTCAAACGGTGGAACAGCCACGGGGCAGGATTCAAAATCATCAACAACCCTGTTTATAAATACATAATTTTATTCGAAAAAAGTGAACCGTCCGCGGGTGAGGCGGTACTTCGTTTGATGCGACCGACAGCTTGAGAGTGTATCTTGAGTAAGGAGATTTTTATCATGGAACAAATAACGACCAGTTGGCGATTCTTGGTCATATTGGGTCTCGTCGCTCTGATGATCTGCGGATCCCTCGCCTGCGGCGGGGGGGAATCGGATGGGGACGATGACGACTCGTCAGGCGATGCAGATGGGGACAGCGACGGAGACTCGGACGGCGACGGCGATGGGGACTCGGACGGCGACAGCGACGGGGACTCGGACGGCGACAGTGACACGGATTCGGATTCGGACAGCGATACGGATGAATGCCCGGGGTATCCCGCAGGCCCCTACGCCTGGTACAAGGACTACGTGGTTCCATCGGAAACCGAGTTACCAGCAATGTACGGCCCTGACGGTACGGAAACCGTGCTCAGCATGTGCGACGTTTGGAAAAACCGGGAGGAGGTAAAAGCGCTGGTGTTCGTCATCGGGTCCTCGGACTGACCGAGCTGTCCTGCTCGGTTCGAGCAGCTGAAAGATCAAGAGAGCACCGTTCAAGCCGAAAACGCCGAGCTCGTCTGTATGTACTGGGAAGTCGCGCTCAACGGCAACACGATGTACACGCTCAAAGACGCCAATGCGGTCATCAACGACTACGGCTTCGAAAGCAGTTGGCGGGCCATTGACAACGAGACCAAGGATATCTGGAACGCAGCCGATCCCGAGGATGCCGAAGCCTACCTCTGGGCGTACCTGCCCAACGTCTTCATTCTGCATACGGGCTCGATGACGCTCACCAAGACCCAGGATCTGGACGGCAACATCGACGTTCCGGCAGAGGTCGAAGCGATCAACAACGAGTAGTTCTCGAGCACACGAGACCCCCAACAGAAAGCGGACCGCATTATCCGGACTACAGGGGTACCGGCGTGGTACGGGATTGTGCGGCGATGGGCAGCCGAACGTAGAATCTCGTCCCCTCACCCGCGGTGCTGCGAAAATCCAGGGTGCCCCCGTAAGATTCCACGATGGTGCGGGAGACGTACAGCCCCAAACCGCTGCCGGTCTGCTCGGACTTGGTGGTGAAATAGGGGTCGAACACCTTCTCTCGAATCGCCGGTGGAATCCCCATTCCGTTGTCGGTGATTTCCACGACCACCTGATCCTGTTCCACCTGCCCGCGGAGGGAAATCCGATTCTCGTTGGACGGCCGGGATTCCGGCATGGCTTGCGCGGCGTTGAGCAGGAGGTTTAAAAACACCTGTGCCAAACGGGACTCGTTGGCGCGCACCGGCGGCATCACCGCCAGGGAGGACTCCATCTGGGCGCGGCTCTTGATGGTGACCGACACCAGGTTGCGGACACTCTGCAACAACTCGGTGAGGTTGACGCTCTCCAAGTCCTCCTGCGCGGGGCGATAGATATGCTTGAGGTCTTTGGCGATTTGAGCCACCCGATCGGCCCCCTGCAGGGCTTGGCTGACGCCGTCTTTCAGCTGTCTGAGCAAGGTGTCGGGAAATTGATCTTCGATGGATTGTAGCTGCATATCCAACAGATCCAGATGACCGACCACATAGAACAGGGGGTTGTTGATCTCGTGCGCCGTGGCTGCGGCGACAGTTCTGAGCGCGCGTTCGTTCTGGTCCTTTTCGACCAGCTCGGCCTGCAGCCGATCGCTCATCGCGGCGAGTCGCTTGGCCTGCCGACGAGTCACCAGGAGCAGGACGACGACGACCGAGCACAGCACGATAACCGCCATCACCAGCAACTGCAGCGACTCCCAATAGACCGCCAATTTTTCCGACAAGGTTCGAAGCTTGCTGCGAACGTGCGGGATCAATTGATCCGTTTGTTGACGCAGCTCCCCTAATCGAAGCGAGCGCGCGTGTCGACCATTTGTTCCCCCGCCGGCTGCCACCACTGAGAGGAGCTGCCGTACTCTATTCACGTGTTCACTCAACTGCCGGTTCGTCTCAAATCGAGCGATATCAGCTAAAACCGCTTCGAATTCCTCGCTGGACTGGGCTATCGATCCCCGATCAGTTGATATGCTCTGAGACGTATCGATCGAATCGAGCGCGGCCAAAAAGGTTCGAATTCGGCTAATCCAGGTGACACAGCGCTCCACTTCCTCTCGGTGACCGCTCACCTGAACGGCGACCGATCCGGCCCAGATCGACACAACCCCCAACAGCCCCCCGAGGACGATCACGACGGCAGCGCCCCCTTTGGAAGTGAGAAAGGAACGCTGAGGAATCACCGAATCGGCTCTGCTCCTGCGGTCATCCATTGAACACCACACTAACGATATAGCATTTTTTATTGGGCTGTCGGCTATTCTGGTATCGCTGTCGTTAAGACGGCACGATCGACAGGTTCGTCCCGCGGCAGGTTTATGGACTTGAGAAGGGGATCGGTTACCGCCGCGGTTTCTGCGGCATCACAGGGTCTGCGGGTTCGGATAGTGCCGCACTAGATGACACGGAGCGTCCGAATCGATGTTGCCGGCCAGCATTAGCTGGGTCACGTCGTACGCCCCGTCCCCGGTCCATAGGTGACGATCGTGGCAAGAGTAGATGTAGACCAGCCCGCACCCCTCCAGTTTGTAGCGCTCGTCATCCTGTTGTTCGACCACCCGCATCTGGTTGCAGTCGCTGTCGAACTTGGCCGCCTGCACCACCTTTTCCCGCCGCTCGTTGAGAATGGCGTGGGACAGGCAGCCGCTGACCAGCACCGTCGCAGTAAGTAGTGTCAAAGAAATCGTATATCGCATCATTGGACTCTCCTCCGGGCTATCAAAGCGGAATGCAGCAATATACATGCCATGGGGTCTGAGGGGGCTGGTGATGGGATTTGGCAGAAAATGTGTTTCTAAATCGCCACAGTGTGGTGTGGCGAATTCGGATCAGTTGGCCGGCACCAGCGATCCGCAATCGATCGCGCCGGAGATGACCCCTTTTTGGGCAGACCAGTGGGAACCGACCGGCATCGCCGCCCAATGGGCCATCGGATAGGCGCAGCTATCGGTTTTGTTCTCCGAGTCGAGCAGGTGAACCTCGTAGGTCTCCGTCCGCTTGCCCTCCCGTTCGGCGCCGAGCCCGATCCCCGTTCTGGCGAGCTTGACGACCGGCCACACAGGGGTTTCGGCCAGGCTTTTTCCCTCGGCGATCTCGGCCCGTCGCTCGACCCAACGCTTGATCCGGTAGCGGCATTTGTCATCGTAAATCGGCTCTTTGCGATACTTGGTGGTGCAAACCCGCTTTTGGGTGTAGGTGCCGTCTCCCTTGTCCACCCGCTTGGTGCGGCAGTCCTCACCGTCGGGCACCTTCTTGTGAGAGCGGACTTCTCTCCGACGGGAGATCTCCCGCGCACCCATGGGCATTTGATCACACCAGCTGGACTCTTTGACCTCGGCGTACACCTCGATGCCGATCCGGCGGTTCCAGGTGTGGCCGGTCACCGCGACGCCCACCTCTTTTTTCCACAGCACCACGACGGCGACTGCGGCGATGACCAAGACCACGACCGCCGCGACAATCACTTTGAGCCGGGAACTCTTTTTCTTTGGTTTTTCAGTGGGCGCCGAGGGCGCAGGAGGCGGGTCATCCTCCACCCGTTTCACCTCAGCCGATCCATCCATCGGCGCGCCGCAATTGCCGCAAAAGGTGGACTTGGCACTCTGGGGATTGCTGCAGGAGCCGCACACCTTGTCCGCCCCGTGATATTCATGATCCTCGACCGCGACCTTGTCCTCGTCAGCGGGAAAGTACCGCGCCTCGGCATCCTGCTTGGCACCGCAAACCGGGCAATGGCGATGGGTCAGCCCGAGCAGTTTCTCCGTCCCGCAATAGGCGCAGTTCCAGAGCATTTCAAATGTACCTTCATCGTACTCGCTCATTCCATTCCTCCCTGGCCTTGCCTCGTTTGCACGAGTGTATCCCTATTTACGTACTGAAGGCACTATCTTTTATCGATTCAACGGCGCAAGTCCCGGTCATTCGCGCGGGATCGCAGACCATTTACCAACGGGCAATTGTTTTCTTGTATAATGGGGCTGTGTCGCAGTCTCGATTACAGTTGTCACCGTCCAATCCAGCTCAATTGTTGAACTACATTCTCGAAGCACCCGACCTGATTGCCGCGGTTGAGGAGCTCGCCCCGGCCACGCTGGCCAAGCTGATCGATACCATCGGGGTCGAGGAGTGCGGTGACATCCTCTCGATGGCCACCAGTGAGCAACTGACCCAGATTTTTGACGGGGAGCTCTGGCGCAGCAATCGGCCGGGACTGGAGGATCAGTTCGATGCACAGCGTTTTGTCCTCTGGCTGGAGGTTCTCGCCGAAGGGGGGGAGGAGCTCATCGCAGACCGGTTGGACGAACTACCCTTCGAACTGGTACTGCTCGGCTTCTACCGACACATCCTGGTGATCAACATCGACCGGCTCGCCGTGGAATTGGCCGGTCAGGACACTGAAATCGACCTGACCGACAAAGCACTGCAGAGCTGTCTGTACCACGAGTTCGGCGAGTACCAGGTGATCTCCAAACAACACGACGGATGGGACACCATCCTGGCTGCGCTGGTCACCCTCGATGAGCACAACGGGGTTCTGTTCCACCGCATTCTCGAGCGGTGCTTTATCGCTTCTTCCGAATTCATTGAAGAGAACGGCGGCCTGTACCAGGTGCTGACCTCCGAAGAAATGATCGAATCCGACGCCGCCGCGGATCGCGAAGATCGCCGGGCTCGTCAGGGCTACATCTCCCCCAGCTCGGCGAGCAGTTTTTTACGTCTGGCCCGGCAAACGCCCCTGTCTGAAATCGTCCAAGCCCAACGGTCCGATCCGATCACCCGGGCCTATTTTCGCGAATTGGAGGTCACCCCGCGACGGGTGTGGTCGACCCGAGCGCCGGCCCACGAACCCGATGCACCCACCGGCCCAATCTCGTCTGTCGAAAAACTGGTGACAGTGCTGCAGGACGCGGGCATCGCCGCGCCGGAACAGCCCCACTATTTTTTGGGCAGCGACCGATCGTCGACCGACTACGAGCGCCAGACCCTCTTTGAACGGGCCGTGGTCGATCTGCGCGAGTTGGCCCCCCTGCGGCACGGCCGCATCGTCGCCGAGCTGGCCTACCTGGCCAACGTGCTGATTGCCGGTTGTCGGTACGGGGACGCCGGGTTCAGGCCCATCGAAGCCCTGCGGGCAGCAATCGCCACCGGCAATCTCGGTCTGGAGCACCTCATCGAGGCCGCGCCGAGGCACGCGCCGGACGAGACCCGCCGGGCCCTGGATCTGCTGATCGAGGAGAGCCCGGTAAAGCTGTTCCGCATTGGCTGGCAGCTGCTCTACAGCGAGGTCGCGCTCGACACGAGCCTCAACCTGGAGCAGGTGTTGGTTCAGAGCGTCACCGCGCTGGCCGACACCGGCACCCAGGCCCAATTGGCCGACATGATGCCGGAGGCACGGGCAGCGATGGAGGAGGGCGCACCATGGCGCATGGGGGACGCGCTCGATGCCTTTGATGTGGTGTTCGACGAGTCTACACTCACCGCGTTGAAAGCCCTGCTCGCCGAGTACCCGGTGCTGCGTCTCGACGAGGACGATTCCGCCGACCTGCGCCGACAACGGGAACCGCACAAAGCGACGTTCTTCGCCACCCGGCATCAAATTCGCCGAGCCCGGAACTTTGTCCGTCGCCTGGCCGGCGCGGCCTCTCGATAGAACAGGTTTACAGCAGTGACACCACGACGGAGATGGCTATCTTGGCCACCTTTTTGAGAATGCTCACCGCCACCCCCAGTTGTTTGCGGGATTGCTTGAGACCTTCGGCGAGCAGGTAAGACTCCAACGCCAGTTCAATATTGGCCAATCCGTCGCGAAACTGTTGTTGAGTGATTTTCTGATCGACCAGGTCTTTGGTGAGGGCCTGGGCGATGGCGGCAAATTCCTTGCCCTTGGCCGCCGCTTCGGCACCGTCCTGTTTGATCACTTCGATAAATCCGCTCAGTGCTTTTTCGGCAATGCCGATTAAATCTTGTTTGACTGTGTCCAGATCCAACTCGGGCATCTCGATCCTCCCTCCACCGATCGAGCCGGTCGATCGGTTCGATGGTGGTTATTCAGTTCCCGACGATGCCATCGCCGCGGTCACCTCGACTTCGGTGTTCCCCGCGCTGAGCGCCATCTCCCGCGCCAGATTGCGCGCCTGCTCATTGCGGCTCTTGGCCGCCATCTTCAGCGAGCTGGCCATCTCCTCGTCCTGATCGAGGTGGGCGTCGTTTTCCAGCGAAATCTTGGCCACGTTTTTCAGGTTGGTCAGCGTCGACGCCTTATTCAGCTTACAACAGCCCCCGAAAAACAACGCCACGGTCACCAGTACAATCGGCCCCAATCTTGCCATCTTTTTCTCCTTGAGTTGTCGTTCTGATTGCCGTTTCATATCGCGTTTTGTGCAGTTGATCCAGCATCCGGGCCAGAAAACCAGCTGGCGACGGAACAAGGAGCGGCAAAAAATCTTCGGGAATTTCGTCGTTTTTGGGGAGCTACCCCCCTGCGCTCACCGCGGTCATGATCTGTCGACACCGGGCCAGGGTGATATCCTGGTCGTAGATGTTGAGGTGGGCCGGTTCCGCATCGATTTCCTTGTCCAATTCGTTGGCCATGTAGGTGGCGGTGAGCAGGCTGAGTTCAGGGGGCAGGTCGACCTTCCACGGTTCGTGGTGATTGGCCACCGCTTCGATCACCTGGTAGGGCAAGCCCCACAAACTGAGCAGGTAGGCACCGATCTCGGCGTGGGTGATGCCAAAGAGCTGCTTTTCGGCTTCGTGAGGAGTGATATCTTCTTCTCGGGACATCACGTCTGCCTGGTCCAGTCGCTCCGGCAGTTCGGCGGCGAGCAGCAACTTACCGATATCGTGCAGCAGCCCGGCGGTGAAGGCATCATCAGCGACACCTTTTTCATCGAACAGGGCCGAGGCCCCCTTGGCAATCCGCAACGCATGCGCCTGTGCCGCCTCGATGGAGAATCCGTTGGCCCCATCGCGAATCGGGCAGGCCTCGAACACCTCGATAGACAACACCAGGTTCTTCACAATGCGAAACCCCATCCGAATCACGGCCAAGGTGATGTTGCTCACCCGCTTGGTGGGACTGAAGTAGGCCGTGTTGACCAATTGCAGCAATTTGGCGGCCATCGCCGGATCCTGCTTGATAATCTCGGCGATTTCGTCGACGGTGGTCTCCGGTTGGGCCATCAATTCGGTGAGCTTGGCATAGAGCCGGGGCACTGCCGGTAACCGCTCCAGACGCCCGACGATCTCACGAATGGCATCGTCCGAGATGAGCTGTTGCAGGTCAAAGGCCCGCTGGATCACGCTGTGCAGTACCTCCGCCTGACAGGGCTTGTTGAGGAACTGGTGGGAAACCGAAATCGCCCGGAGCAGTGTCTCGAACTCCGCGTAGCCCGAGAGGACGATTCGCGCCACATCCGGGAATCGGCTCGCCGTCTGGGTGAGCAGGGTCGTCCCGTCCATGTCCGGCATGCGCATATCGGTGACCAGCACATCGATTTCAGCGGTCTCCAGCTGCCGGAGGGCTTCTTGGCCGTTGGGCGCGAACAGCAGCTCCCACTTGCCGGCCACGTGAAACATCATCCGTTTGATGCCGCGCAGAATTTGCGGATCATCGTCGACAAAAAGTACTTTCACCTGATCACTCCACAGAGTGAATTCGGCCACCGATTCCAAAAATTGAGCCTTTTTTTGATTAGGGTTTGTTCGCCGCAGGCGGTGGTTCTATAATAGCTGCTGATGCCCATCCGAGATCCAGCCGTGGCCGGGAGTTTCTATCCGGGAAACCCCAAGGCGCTCATCAGTGAGGTCGACGGCTACCTGGCAACCGGCAAAGTGCCGCTCAAACCCGCGCTGGCCGCCATTTCACCCCACGCCGGATATACGTACTCCGGGCCGGTCGCCGGGGAGGTGTTCAGCCAAATCGAGGTTCCGCGCCGGGTGATCATTCTCGGTCCCCAGCACCGTCGCGCCCGCGCCCGGGCTGCAGTGGCGCCGCCGGGTACATGGCGATTTCCGTTCGGCGAGGTACCGATTGATGACGAGTTGTGCGGCGCGATCATCGCTGAATGCAAAATGGAGCAAGACCCCCTCGCTCACCTCGACGAGCACTCCCTCGAGGTTCAGGTGCCCTTTTTGTGGCGCCGCAACCCCGAGATGATCCTCACCCCCATCGCCCTGGGGATGACCACTGCAGAGCAGCTGCGCGACATCGGCCAAGGACTGGCCCGGGCAATCGAAAAGATCAACGAATCCGTATTGTTAGTTGCTTCAACCGACATGTCCCACTACATCTCCGAGGACCACGCCCGGCGGCTCGATCACATGGCGATCGCCCGCATCCTCGAACTGGACCCGGACGGACTGTACAGCACCGTCGCCGACAACCGGATCTCCATGTGCGGGGTGATGCCCACCACTGCGGTGCTCCACGCGGCCAAACAGCTCGGTGCCACAGAAGGACGGCTGGTGCGCTACGCCACCTCCGGCGATGTGACAATGGACCGAACCCAGGTGGTGGGTTACGCCGGACTCATCATAGAATAGCCTCAATAAGCAAAAGAAGATCCGCCGATGAACTCCCGCAGCAGGGATGTCTGGGGAACGTCACCGGGCAACATGGGGACGAACATCGCCAAAAAGCGCCGCAGTCGATAGGCCTCGGCATAGGCCGGGTCGGATCGGGGCACCTCGAGCAGGTAGCGCTCGGCGAAAATTTTCAACACCGAGAACTCATAAATCAGCGATGAATCGAAGATGATATCCGCCAACTCCTGAAAGGGAAAGATGTGCTCTCGCTCGCCGCGACGGACCGAATCCCACGTGTTGATAGTCTCTGCCGCCAGATAGCCCCGGTAGTGCCGATCGCGAACGATTCGCCGAATCAAGCGGGTATCCGAGGTGTGGATGCGATTGTGCTCGTCGATGGACAAGGGGTTCAAGGCATTGATGTAGATACGATATTTTTCCGCGGCTTTCACCGACGGGGTCAGGGCATTGTTCAGTCCGTGGATGCCTTCGATCATCACGATCTGATTGCTGTTCAGTCGAACCTTGATCCACTTGTGGGGATCCGCCCGATGCCCGCGGGCGAAGTCGTACCGCGGTGTGAGCACCTCCTCACCGTTGAGGATCTGCCGCAGGTGCTCGTTGAACAGTTCCAGATCGATTGCTTCGAGCGCCTCGAAATCAAAGGCCCCGGATTTGTCCCGCGGGGTCTTTTCCCGGTCGACGTAGTAGTTGTCGAGCGATAGGGAGACCGGCTGTAGACCGTTGACCTTGAGCTGAATGGAGAGCCGTTTGGAGAAGGTGGTCTTGCCCGCGGCAGACGGACCGGCAATAAAAATCAAGCGTCGATCCGGTACCCGGGCGATATCGTCGGCGATATCCGAGATCATCTTCTCGTGCAGACCCTCGGCCACCTTGAGCACCTCATTGATGCTGCCGTCGATACAGGCCTGGTTCAACTCACCCACGTGGGACACCCCGAGCACCTCGCCCCACTTCCGCGACTTTTTCAGGGTTTGGTACAATTTGGGCTGGGGACCGTCGTTGCGCCGCACCTCCGGATGACCGGGGTCGGGAAATTGCAGCACCAGATCGCCGTTCAGCCCGAACAGCTTGAACCCGGAGAACATGCCCGTGTGGGGCGCCACCGGTCCGAAACAAAATTCGACGAACCGGCCGAGCTGCACGATGGACACATGGGCCGAAGGCCAGTTGTCGAGGATCTGCCGCTTGACCAGAGAGCCCTTGTGGTAAAACAATCGGCGCGCTTCCTCGACCGGAACCAACCTCAGGATGAACGGCTGTTGATCCGTCACCAACTGGTCCAGCCCGCGCTTGAGCTCGTCGACGAACTCGGTGTTGACGTCGACGCCGGCGATCTCGAAGTAGTAACCCTCGGAAATGGCCTGCCCCACGCGGATGGAACAACCCGGGTGCTGCCGGTAGAACACTTCGCAGAGCATCAGCGTCAAGTGGTTGCGAAAGATGCGCACCCCGTGTCGGGAGCGATAGTGGACCGGCTCGATCCTGCCGGAGCGCAGAATCGGCGTTTTGAGGGAAACGACCCGGTTGTTCATCACCGCGGCGAACACCGTTTCGTCTTGGGGATCCGGATGGCGCCTCATCAGCTCTTCGATGGTCGCGCCCCGCTCGATGGTCACGCGTTTTCCGCGATAGTGGAGATCCGCCGGTTCTGGGGGGAGATCGTTGTTCAATTGTGCAGACATGATAGTTCGCATTACCTCTATTTGTTTGAAGGGTTAGTCTATTATTATTATGGGGCTTACTGGGGGGGCGGCGCAAACTCCTGGCCGGCATTTGCTTCCACCCCGGGGAAGGGATCAGGGGAGGGATCGGCGGACCGGTCATCGATGACAATGCCTCGTTGCTCGAGTCCCTGGCGATCATCGTAGTACAAGGCCACCACCTCCTGGGGCCGTTGGGCATCCCGCCGGACAAAGGGGACGATTTCCGCAGCCGAGTCCACATGGTCCCCGTAGCGGGTCCCCAACCCCGACCGCTGCTGCTCGAGCGGCTGGGCCACCGCACCCGCGGCGTCCTCGGATTCATAGGCAGTGGGTGCCTTGGCCGGTGCCTCTCGCGCCACGTCCCCTCCGGGGGCGGCGATCGACACCGTCGTCGGTGGTGCGTCTACCTCTTCGAACAGGGCCACGCCGATCACACCGACGTTTCGCGCGTCGCCCCTCAGCGCCGCATAGGATTGGGCCACCTCGGAGAACTCGAAGGCAGCCACCTGGTCCAAGCTCCGTCGAAATCCCTCGATACAGATCTCCTCGTCGGGGAGCAGCACATAGCCCCGATCGGTCTGGTAATCGGCCACCCGCCCGGAGATGACATCCCGTCCGTCAACCGCGACCACCGCCTCCAGGCGACGCTCGAGGCGGTTGTGCAGACAGATGGCGTAGGGCGCCCCCTTCTCCCCCAACAGATAGAACCTGTCATCCAACTGGTAAATCGGCCGCGCTTCTCCCTTGGACACGATCCAAATTTCCCCGCTGTTGATTCGAACCTGCCGCTGTCGCGGTGTGCCGTTGTGCAATCCCGCGCCGCACCCGCTCCACAGCAGCGCGACGACTCCGATCATCCCTATCGACAATTTCATTCTTGCTCTCCTCTGTTCAATCAGCGGCCGGCGTGTGCTCGCTGGCGATTACCATACCCTGTTGTGGGAGTACGATCGAGCACCAACACGGATCTATCGAATCTATCGAACCCGCTGCAGAAATTAATCGTCCCGTGTGCGCGTTGTGGTTTCGGGCGCCGGATTGTGTTTGAGACTAGAATATTATACAAAAGCATCGGCGGTTGTCGGGAACCGCGGGCGAGTTGAGTGTGTCGAGAGATAAAAAAGAATTCAGCGGCGAGCGGTTCGCAAAAAACATTATTTTCTATCTTTTCGTTTTTATTGTCTCGCTGAACGGAACGACCGGGCTCACCGCCAAGCTCAAACAGTACACCATCAAAAAAGGGGACACCCCGGCCCAGGTGGCCAAACGGTTCCGCATCACCACCGAAGAGCTGCTCCGCTTCAACAACATCAAACCCGGAGATGGATTTCGCATCGGCCGACAACTTTCCATTCCGCGTCCCGGCGAAGTCACCGGTACCCAATACACCGTCAAGAACGGCGACTCGGTGGCCAAAATAGCCGACTTCCACGGCGTCTCCCAAAAGGATCTCCGCGCGGTCAACGGCCTCAAGCCGGGGGACTTCGTCCGGGCGGGCCAGGTGTTGTCGATTCCCTACGAGCTTCGCGGAGGGGCGCTCCAGGGGCACGTGGTCCGCCAGGGGGACTCGCTCGTCTCGATCGCCAAAAAACATCGGGTCTCCATTAAGATGCTGGCGGTGACCAACAAATTGTCACCAGGGGATCGCCTGCAAATCGGCCGCACGTTGATCATTCCCGAAGATGACGAGGACGTCGACAAACCCCGCCGACCGGCCAAGGTCTCCAAGCTGGCAAAGACCGGCAAGAAGGTGGCGGGCGGCGTGATGCACGAAGTGCAACCGGGGCAGTCCCTCTGGATCATCGCCCGGGCGTACAACACCACGGGAGAGCGGATCATCCAGGCCAACGGCATGGAGCCCCAAACGTCGATCCGCGTGGGGCAGCAGATCCTCATTCCCGGTGCTAAAGAGGTCGTCCCGGTACGGCTCAAGGGGTTCGCCTCGCAGAAGATTCGCTTCGTCAGCATCTGGAACGACGCCCGCGTTCACTTGCGGCTGATGAACAAGCGGGGGCGCGTAATCCCCCACAGTCGCCGGCAGCTGAGCAAACTGGCCGGCTCCAAATTCAAGACCCGGCGGACCAAATTGTTACACCCCCGGCTGATTCACATGCTGCAGCGGGTGGCCGAGCGCTTTCCCGGTCACACCATCGAAATCGTCTCCGGCTACCGCCCCCGTCGCCGGGGACAACGGGTCTCCAAGCACAATCAGGGCAAGGCCCTGGATTTTCGCGTCCGCGGTGTGTCCAACACCGAGCTCTACAATTACATCAAGAATCTCCCCCGGGTAGGCGCCGGGTACTATCCCAATTCGGTGTTCGTCCATATGGATGTGCGAACTCGAAAGACCACCTGGACCGACTATTCCGGACCAGGAGAGGCGGCCCAATACGAGAGAGGTGCCCCGGCGGATCCGGAGGCCGCGGCCGATGCCGAGAAAAGCGCCCCTCCTCCTCCACCGAACCCGCTTGGCCAAGGTGCGGTCGCGGCCGATGCCCCAGAGCCCGTCGACGGTGATCGCCCGTAATGTTGTTACGGTTCGTTTTTGCTGTTAGATTTCCTTAGGGCTCGCGAGTCCTAAAAAGGATGATGGATTAACGGTTTCACCAACCCGAGGAGCGCAATTATGTCGGTGGCCATTGTACTTACGGGAGCGGCAGTTGTTGCGACGCTGGCGGCGATCGCGCTGCACGTCGTGATATTGGTGTACATTTTTAAAAATACCAAACGGATGGGGTTTTGGTATGTCGGGGTGGTGGTGCTGGCCGGTGGCTTGTGGTTTGCCGCTTCCAGGTTGATGGCCCAGTCCATCTTCGGCGCAGGGGATGGGCAAGTCAACGAAGAGGGTATGGGAGAATTCGAACAACAGATCAAACAACTCGACGAAATGAAAGATGTACAGATCGAGTTACCAACCAATTGATCAACAAAAATGATACTTTTTTTGACAAAAAAAGGGCGCATGCCATGATTGGATCTAACTTTAATAAAGGGATGGCGGTCCTCGTGGGCGCCATCGGCGCGGCTGCCGGAATCGGAGTGTCGTACTTATTTCGTTCGTGGGGTATGGGGTGAGGGCTGCTGTGTTCGCCAGTGGTGACTGGTGTGTGTGGGGCATGGCTGGGGGTGAGTATCGGCAGCGGAATCGGAAGACCGAAGAGCAAAGACGCAATCTGATGGTGGAGAGGTCTAAACACTTGAGCCAGCGGTCAACCGCGGTTGAACCGCAATGATGTAAAGAGCCGTGAATCGCAAAAAGGCGCCGAAAAAGAAGCTGAAAGTACTGGTAGTCGACGACTCGAGAGCGATGCGAACCTATGTGGGCGGCGCGCTCAAGAATCGCTTTGACTGTGCATTGACCGAAGCCAAATCCGGATTCGAGGCCCTGCGGTACCTCCCCCGAGAGGCGTTCGATCTGGTGATCACCGACATCAACATGCCTGACATCAACGGTCACGAGCTGATTCGACTGATCCGGCGCTCCGGTCGCTTTGCCGAAGTGGCCATTCTAATCATCTCGACCCAGGCGTCAGACCGGGATCGGGAGCGGGTGTTGACCCTCGGCGCCAACAGTTTCTTGGCCAAGCCGTTTTCGCCCAACGATTTAGTCGATGAAGTGGATCAACTCTTTCCCGATGAGGAGCAAGCCGGCAGCTGATGGCGAAAAAGAAGAACAAAAAGGACGCCAAGGCGCTCAACGAATTTCTCGCCGAAGCACAGGAAATCGCCGAATCTCTCGGCAAGAACCTGATGCTGCTCGACAATGCGATCAAAGAAGGGGACCTGGATCCGGAGTTGGTCAACGAAGTGTTCAGGGGGATGCACACGCTGAAGAGCCTCAGCGGAACCTTTGGCGTGGATCCCCTGTCGAGAATCGCCCACTACGAAGAGAACCTGCTCGATCAGCTGCGTTTGGGTCGGATCGAGTTGACCCCCTCGGTGCTGGATCTGCTCTTCGAGAGTGTGGATCTGGTGACCCGCATCCTAAGCCAGGTCAGCGATGTGGGGGACAACCAGGCCGCCGACGGCCTGCCCGAAGTAGAGAAGCTGCTCGAAAAACTCCACCGGCTGGGGGAAAAACAGAGCGAGAACGCCTCGCCGACCGGTCCCCCCTCCGAAGCGGCGGCACCGCAACCCGAGCTGTTGCTCGAATCAGAAGTGTTCGAGGTTCTCACCGAATACGAAGAGCACCGCTTGCGCACCAACATCGATCGGGGAGTGGCGCTCTACAAAATTCACACCAAATTCGGTTTGGAATCAATCGACGAAGATCTCGACAAGATTAAATCCAAGCTCAAGCCGTTGGGCGAAATCATCACCTACCTGCCCAGCGCCGAAGAGGGGGAGCCGGATCGACTGGAGATCCAAATCATCTTCGCCCTGCAGAAGAACCCGCTCGATCTGGAGGAAGCCGTCGACGGCATGGATGTGGAGCTGGAGCGGATAGAAGCCAAGCGACAGCCGCGCAGCGTGATGTCCGACCCCCCCGAGCATATTCCCTCGGCCGATCCCGAGGACCCGCTGGCCGAAGAGATAGCCCGGCACACCAAGTCGGCACCGGCGGCACTCGCCGAACCGGAGGCCGAAGGCAGCCGGGCGCTCTCCCTGCGTTCGGTCAGTCAGACGGTTCGCGTCGACATTCGCAAGTTGGACACACTGATGAACGTGGTGGGGGAGCTGGCGGTGATCTGCAGTGCCATCGCCCGCGTCAGCGAAGATATTCGCACCGTGCTGGGCCGCCGGGATCTCACCCTCGAGCTCCATCGGATCAATCGGGGATTCGAGCGCCGATTGGCCGAGCTTCGCGAGGGGATTCTCGAGGTACGGATGGTGCCCTTGACCCAGATGCTCGATCGGCTCAACCGAATGATCCGCAAGATCTCCCGCGATCTCGAAAAAGAGGTCAATTTTATCGTCAGTGGGGCTGAAACCGAGGTGGACAAGCTGATCATCGAGGAGATGTCCAACCCGATGATGCACATCATCCGCAACGCCATCGATCACGGCATCGAGAGTCCCCAGGAGCGACGGGCGGCCAACAAACCCGATGTGGGCACGGTCGCCCTGACCGCCTATCAGAAGGGCAACCACGTAATGATCGAAATCGAGGACGACGGCAAGGGAATCGATGTCGAACGCATCATCGAGGTGGCCACCCGGCGCGAGCTGATCTCCGAAGAGCAGGCCCGGACGATGACCGATCAGGAAATTACCGAGCTGATCTTCCTGCCCGGCATGTCCACCGCCACCGAGACCACCGAGATCTCCGGGCGCGGCGTGGGCATGGATGTGGTCAAAACCCACATCGGGACCATCGGCGGCGTCGTCGAAGTACAGTCCGATCCGGGTATCGGCACCAAGTTCATGATTACCCTGCCGGTAACCCTGGCGATCATCCCCGCGTTGCTCGTCTCCATCGCCGATCGGGTATACGCGGTGCCGATCAACACTGTCGCCGAAGCCCTGTACATTCAACCCGAGAACGTGCACCAGGTGATGGGCACCGAAGCGATCACGTTCAGGGGAAAGACCCTCTTCCTGTGCCGACTCGACGAGTTCTTCGGGTTCTCCCGCGGGGACGACAAGCCGGAGGATTCGTGTGTGGTCGTGGCGTCTTACGGTCACCGCCGGCTGGGGTTGGTCGTCGACGGGATCATCGGGCAGCAGGATGTGGTGATCAAGCCGTTGGGCAAGAGCTTAAGCCGGGTCGAGGTCTTCAGCGGGGTCACCGACATCGGCGATCAGCGCTTGGCACTGGTCCTCGATACTGCGCGAATTATCGAGCAATCACAGGTTGCCAAGGACCGCGTCGAGCGGCGGGTTGCACCGGTGGAGTAAGGCATGCCAAAAGACATCTCACTCTACGATCAGCACCCGGAGAACAAAGAGCTGTCCAAACGATCGGTGCCCGGAGACGCGGCCAATGCAGCCGCCGATGCAGGCAGGCCGGGATTTTTGTGTTTCACCCTCGAAGGAGACGAATACGGCGTGGACCTGCATGTGGTCCAGGAGATCGTCAAGCCCCCGGCGCTGACCTGGGTGCCGACCACCCCGCCCCACATCCTCGGTGTGGTTTCGATTCGCGGGGCGGTGATCACCCTCGTCGATCTGCGTCAATTGATGGGTCTCCCGCCGACCGCTTGGCCCCGTACCGGCCGCGTGCTGATCGTCGAAAACGAGGGAGAGCGAATCGGCATGCTCGTCGACGCGGTGACCCTGGTCCGGCGAGTGGACGAAGAGGAGCTGGAGACCGGCACGTCACTGGACACCGGGGAGCTCACCGACTACATGCTCTGTCTCTTTCGACCGGGAGAGGATCAAGTCGTCGTGGTGGTGGATCTGGATACGATGCTATCGGAGAAACTATAGATGAGGTTTGACTTATTGGATCAGGGACCGGCGGAGACCGAACGAAAGTTGGTCGGTTTTCTCATCGGCGATGTACAGTACGGCATCGATATCATGACGGTGCGGGAGATCGTCAATCCGTTGGAGCTGATTCAGATCCCCGGCGCCCCCTCCTTCATGGTCGGCGTCTCCGACCACCGCGAAGCGGTGATTCCAATCGTCAGCCTGCGATTGCGCTTCGGTCTGGAGGACGCGACCGAGCTCAAGCGGATCAAGTGGATACTGCTCAAGACTCACGGCAAAAACGTGGGCATCGTCGTCGACAGGGCAACCAAAGTGGTGGGGGTGACCAACGCCAAACGAAAAAAACAACACCCCCTGTTGGCCTATGGCGAGAAGACCTGGATCAAGCACGTCTTCGATATTGACGACGGACTGATTTTCGAGCTCGATCCGGACGCCATCATCGGTTCGGCAGCGGAATTCGTGGAGTCAGACATGGCAGGAAGCGACTATTTTGATGAATAATTCAACAGACATCAAAGCGCGACTCACCGATGAAAGCCCCGAGGTCAGACGGCGGGCGGTCGTCGGCCTGACCGAGCTCGATCCGGACGAAATCGTCGATTTGCTCAACCGGGCGCTGGCCGACGATGATTGGCGGGTGCGCAAGGAGGCGGTGATCACCGCTTCGAAAATCGGCACGATTCCCCGCCTCATCGACCGGCTGATCGACGCCATCCTGCAGGAAGACAACGTCGGCTTGCGCAATGCCGCAGCCGAGGCGTTGGTGATGACCGGAGAGGATACGGTCGACATTATCATCGAGCGGTATGCCGGACTGAGCGCGGCGGGAAGAAAGATCGCCATCGAAGTGCTGGGCGCATTTCGCAACTCCCGCGTGCTGCAGATGCTGATCGATGCGCTCGAGGACGAGGACTTCAACGTGCAGGCCTGTGCGGCCGAGTGGCTGGGGGAACAGGGGGGCGACGAAGCGATCACCGCATTGGAGTCGTGTATGGACAGTTCCGATCCGTTGCTGACCCTCACCGCCCTGCAATCGCTCAATCGGCTCCGGGCTCGCATTCCCTGGGACAAACTCAATGTTCTGGCCAAGGAGCCTATTTACGGGGCCGAGCTACTGATGGCCCTGGGTCGTTCGGGGCGTCCCGAAGCCGCAGCACTGATCGGCGTGCAGCTCGATACGGAGCTGGCCGCGGCCCGGGCGATGACGATTCTCCACGGCTTCGATGACCCCTGCGCCGAAGCTGTCGAAGCGATCCTGCGGGATG
>JANQET010000384.1 GCA_028278265.1 Myxococcota bacterium | reverse complement strand
AGCTGCCGCGCCGGCGGGTGCTTCAGCTTCCCCCGGGTCGTTGCTTCCGGTTCCCCGCACGTTCAGTGCGCGGCGGGAGCCTGGACTGGGGGGTTCGATTCCCGGCAGCACGGCCAGCGCATCGAGCAGCTCCCGGGGGCTTGTCGGCCGGCCGGCCCCACCGATCACGGTCAACCGCGCCAACCGGGCCTGGCGCACCACCTCAGCGAGGGTGGCACTGCGTCCGCTGCCGGGCGTTCCCCCGATCCTAGCCACCCGGTCGCCGGCCGGATCCTCCAGGCGGTCGATCAACCTGTTCAGGACGGCCAACTCGGTTCTCCGTCCGACGAACTTCGGTGAGGGCAAATCGCCGGCTGAGAGCTCGGAAAAAGATGGGGAGAGATCGAGTTCGGTCGCGCGAGCGAGCAATTGGAGGGTCTCCTGTGCCGACGCGGGACGACGGACCGGATCCGGGTCGATCAACTGGCGGCACAAGGCTGCCACCGGAGAGAGCGCTGCATCGGGTAGGCAAACCCTCCCCTCCAGTTGCTGGCGCACGATCTCTCCGGCCTCCGTCCCCTCAAAGGGCGAACGGTTGTACAGCGCTGTGGCCAACAGCACACCGAAGGCATAGAGATCCGAAGGGATCAACAGGCCGCGCCCCTGGAGCACCTCAGGCGGGGCAAACCCGGCGGTGCTCAGAATGCCCTGCTGCCCGGGCCGTTGAGCATTGCCCAGATCGAGCAGTTTGGGCACCACTTCGCCGAAGCTGTGCTCATCGCTGGACCGACAAATCAGCACATTCCCCGGGCTCAAGTCTCCGTGCACCAACTCCCGATCGTGCAGCACGGCCAACCCCCGGAGCAAGGCGGCCACGGCCCGGCACACCGCCTCCTCACCGGCAGTGGCAGCCCAGGTGAGGATATCCGGACCGTCAATGTACTCGCTCAAGAGAAACGCCCCGTGCTCGTCGACACCATACTCGTACACGCGGGCCAGGGCGGCATGCCTGAGATTGACCAGCCGGCTGAACTCAATCGCCAACTCACGGCTGTGGCTTTCTTCCAGACCCACCCGTTTGAGGGCCATCAGGCGATTCCCCCGCCGCCGATCCCGTACCAGGAACACCTCGGCCTGGCCTCCCGTGCCGAGTTTCCGAACAATTTCAAATGTGTTTCCCATCAGCCTGCTCGTCGCAATGGTGTATTGTCACAGTGTACAATAGTATACAATCACAGACAACACTGTCTCGCTTTGTTTACAGCCCGTCGAGTGCGGGGATGGGTTCAAAACACCGCGGGCTTGGCCAGTTCAATCGCCGTGTCCCACGGATGGACAGTACACCAGTCGATCAGTGCTTGCCCCTGCTCCGGGGACACTTTGATCGCCAGGATCGCCGGTGTTTGCTCCAAGGGCGGGATCCGGCGCTCTTCGACGGTTTCGACGAGCACGATGCCGACCGCACCGGCGTTCATCGCGTGGTCTACCTTCTCTGAGATATCGCATTGCCCATCGCGGATAAGGGCCAGGCTGGTGGAAAATGCGCCGTCGGTAAAGGGCTGACAGCCCTGGGCATTGGCCGGATCGACAGTGCCGGCGAACCGCAACGCCACCTTGAGGTCGACGTCGAGCGTCACCTCGGGGCTCAACAGGCCGTAGGGGATGGCACTCAGGGGATCCGGCACGTCACCGGGTTCGGTGACCGAGAGGGTCTCCCCCAACCGGATGAAAGGATCGGTGACCAGGTAGAGACGGGATATCGCCGATCGCACCCCGGGGGTGGCTTCCCTTCCCCGCAGAGCCACGTCCATCACGCCGATGGTCAGGGGAACTGCTGCCGGATCCGTGATCTGGTCGGGATCACACTCTTGGGGATCGACTGCAGGGGAGGACGAAGCGTAGTCCCAGCGCCAGACACCGGACGGCCCCTCGCACTGGGCAAAATCCCACGCCACCGCCGGGTGGTCGCCCAACTGCAGATGGATCGAATCGGCCGGTTCAGCAACATGGCCGGCATTGAAAACCCGATAGCGCCCTACAACGTACCAATCGCCTGTGCAGGGCACGGTCACACAGGACCAGAGCGCCTGACCCATGTTCACGGCGGTGGACCAACAGTAGGCCTCGTTTCCGTCGGCTGTGACATCCATCCGCATCGGGGGAACAAACCGCGCGCCATCGACCGGCAGAGGGATGCGCTCGCTGCCCGTACAGTTCACCCCGGCCGAATTCGGGGTTTGCTGCGACCGAGCCGTCGAATAACAGTCACAATCCTCGGAATCGTCCAACCCCTCGACCACAATCTCTGCACAGGGGAGATCGCAAAACCGATCGGCGATCCACCCACAGGGATCGGAGACATCGCAGGTGCACGCTGTGTAGTATTTGTCGGCGCAATCTCCGTCACAAGGGCCGTCCGTGGTGTCCGTATCCGCACCGGAGTCAGACTCACTATCGGTATCCGGCCCGGTATCGGTATCAGAGTCGACATCCCCGTCTCCGTCCCCATCGCCATCCCCATCTCCGTCAGCATCCCCATCGGCATCCCCGTCCCCATCCCCGTCTCCGTCGCTATCCGCGTCCCCGTCACTATCGCCTCCGCCGCCGTTGTCTTCCGGCCCGGAACTTTCACCACAGCCGATGCCGACCCAGCACAAGATGATGATTAGACCGTAGCGGCCGATGAGTCGTATGGCTCTATTCGACAGTGACGCCATGGAGAAGTACCCCGACAATATGTTGCTCCAACCGCGCCCATTGTTCAACGGGAAGCGCCAGGGGATCGGTGTCCCAGACGACCAGGTCGGCCCGAAAGCCCGGTTCGACTTGCCCCCGTAGGGCCTGTTTGAGGCAACGGGCACCGTTGATCGTTGCCGCGTGGAACACGGTGTGGGAATCGAACCCCGCTTGGCGCAACAGGTATAATTCGCGCAGAGAATCGTGCGGTGTGGCCAAGCTGCCCCCGTCAGAGGCAAAGAGCAAATGACCGAACGGCGCCCCGTCATTGAGCTGGCTGGCGCGGGTGGCGAGTTGACAGATCAGCTCCCACTCCCCGGTCGCATCCGCTGTGATGTCGTCAGACCGGGTCGCATGCTCCAATCGACAGCGCAACCCGTCCATCGTGGGGGCCCAGAAAATGTCGTGTTTTTCGAACGCCCGTAGGTGATCGTCAGACGCTTCAATGCCGTGTTCCACACAATCCACCCGATTGGCCACGCACTGGTCCAGTGTTTCGACTCCTTTGGCGTGGACGGCAAAGATCCAGTTTTTTTCTCTGGCCGCGGCGCGTGCTGCGGCGAACACCTGGGGTGCGGCGCGAAAGCGATAGTGCGGCGAATCGGGCAGGTACGCACTTTCGGGAATGTACTTCAGCACCTGGGCACCGGAGGCCTCATGTTCCAAGAGCGCGAATGCCAGGTCCTGCAGACGATGGATTACCCGGCCGTAGGGATCGCCGAAACCGTCCGGGGCGAGCATCGTCCAGGTGGAAAACAGCGAATTTGTGATTGGAGCACCTTGCGCCATGGCCTCGGCGATTTGACGGTAGACCGGCGCACTGCCCAGGCCGACCGGTCCTTTGTCGCAGGCAAAGGTGATGCCCCGACGAAGGGTTCTTCCCATGGCTTCGATGGCCCATTCTGCCACCTGTTCCGGGTGGGCGATGGTTTCGTGTACCAGCTCGTCGAACGCTTCGGCCTCACCGGTCATCAGCCAGTGCACGTGGCAATTGATCAATCCGGGGGTGATGAACAAATCGGTCGGTGCGTCGGTGGTTTGGCAACGCGCGATAGACCCCTGCTCGATGACCAGTCGTTGTGTCAGATAGCGGCCTTTTCCCTCGTTGAAGTGCAGGACTTGAGCAGGCACGGTCAACTGTTGGCCATCTCGCTGCTCTACAAACTCTCTTTTGGCGACCATTCGTTGTCCTCCAGCTCGAGCCAGCCCCTGCCCTACCCCACACCAGCGGGTATATCACGGTTTCTCTCTCAGTTCAGCGGTTGGCGTGAATCTCGGTGGCCGGCGACTCCGGGTCGCCTGCTCAAAAGCAAAGGCCAACTTGATCAACACCGGTTCACTCCAGGCGCGGCCGAAAAACGACACCCCCACCGGTAGCCCGAACACATCACCAGCGGGCACGGTGATGTTGGGGTACCCCGCGACTGCGGCCGGAGTGGAGCTGGCGCCGAGGAACCGATCCCCGTTGATCAGATCGACGGTCCAGGCCGGCCCGCCGGTGGGGGCAACCAGGGCGTCCAAATTGTGTTGATCCATGATCGCGTCAATTCCCTCCTGGCGGGACAATCGATGGTTTTGCGCCAATGCATCGAGATACTCCCGGCTGGACAACGGTCCCTTGGCTTGGGCTTTGAGAAACAGCTCTTGTCCGAAATAGGGCAGCTCGGTTTCGGCGTGTTGGGTATTGAACGAGATGAGGTCTTCCAGGGACTTGACGGGACAGTTCTCGCCGCGGATTGCCAGATAGGCGTTGATGTCGGCCTTGAACTCATACAACAACACCTCGAATTCGGAGTCATCGAACCCCCCGTGGGAGGGGAGATCGGCGGGATCCACGATCACCGCTCCGGCGGCGCTCATTCGGGCGATGGCGGACTCGGCCACGGCGTCGACCTTTTCGTGATAGCCGAAGTGTTTGCGCGCAACCCCGATGCGGGCTCCGGCTAGACCGTCGGCATCCAGGAACCGGGTGTAATCCGCGTGCAGGTGGGGGGCGGCGCGTTGGGTGGCCGCGTCCTGCGGGTCCACGCCGGCAATAGCCCCCAGGACGATTGCCGCATCGGTCACGGTTCGCGCCATTGGTCCGGGCGTGTCCTGACTGTGGGAGATGGGGATGAT
>JANQET010000382.1 GCA_028278265.1 Myxococcota bacterium | reverse complement strand
TCCCAGCGGCGTTGCTCCTCTTCGCCATACCACCAGTATGACTCATCGTCGCGCCTTGCTGGTGATGTCATCTTCTCACCTGAAATCTCGCATTTTTTTGCTCAGACGCTTAGACGATGACCACTCGACAAGTGCCTGATTCCAGCGTTATCCCGTATGTTGCGTCGGTGATGACCAATTTGAAAAGACCCTCATCATGGGTGCCCTCGTCGAACTCGAATGAGAACGTCGGTGAGGTCGCACCGGGTATGGCAACAAACTCGTCCGGTGCATACTTGTCATTGAAGTACCATTGATAAGTCACCGTTTCTTCGTGAGGCGTAACGCCAACCTCGACCGTGAGATCGACCATTTCACCGTCGGCCCCCACATATTTGTTTTCATTTAAGTCAGTGATAATCCACACTTGATTGACATACAGATAGGCCCAGTCGCTGGTTACACTGCCCACCGCGTTGCTGACAATCACGCGATATCGGTTGCCGTCATCATGGATGTCGACGAGGTTCAGTGTCATTGAAGGCGTGGTGGCCAATTCTGTCCCCATCGAGGTTTGCCAACTGTAGGTCGTGGCAGCGGGATTGCCGGGCGTTACGCTCACGGTGAAAACGGCATCACTTTCATTCTTCGCGTATACATCTTCCGGATCGACGATTTCGGGCGGATATTGGACATATAGAACCGCTGCCGGGTTGCTGGTCACCGAGCCTCCGGGGTTGGAGACCGTGCAGGTGATGCCGGTACCATTGTCCCCTTTTTGCACGTTGGTGAGGTTCAGTGTGGCTGAATCGTTGCCCACGTTGGTGCCACCCTTTTTCCATTGATAATGCATGTTTTCACCGATGGCCGTAATGGTAAATGTCGCGGTTTCTCCGGCCGTGACGGTGGCATCCCCGGGAGGTACGGTGATTTGCGGTGGAATCTCGATGCATTCCAGATCTGTGCTGCCGTGTTCGTAACCCCCGAAGCAGTTGCAGGTTGGCGCTCCCTGATCGAGCTCGCAGGTGCCGTGTCCCGAGCAGTCGACCTCTTCGCAGGGATCGTCGCCGGTCCCCTGCACGGTGATCGAGTAGGTCGCCTCGTCGTAGTCGTTGCTGGCGATCTGAACCGCGGCGGTTTTGGTGTTGGGGGTGAGTGGGTCGAAGCGCACGTTGAAGGTGGCGCTGCTCTCCGGATCGATGAGCACGGCGCCCATGCCGGTGGCGTCGAAATCTGCCGCGTTGGCGCCGGTCAGGCTGATGCTGCTGATATCCAGCACCGCAGTGCCCTGATTCTCGATGGTGAATGTCGCGTAGCTGGAAGTGGTGCCGTTGTTGCCGTCGGCGAGTACCGAGCCAAAGGGGTGGGTGCTGCCGTGGGGCATGCTCGTCGAGCCCTGTCGCAAGTGGATCTCCGGGGCCACACATTCGGTGGGAGAGGCGCCGTGGGCAAAACCGGGGTCGCAATCGCAAATCGGCTCCCCGGAGACCACTTCGCAGGTACCGTGGCCCGAACAGTCGATGTCCGTGCAGGGGCTCGGCTCGACCAACAGGGTGTATTCCAGTTCAGCGCTCTCGCCGTCGACAATCAGGTAGTAGTCCCGACTGGCCGTCGCTTCAAACAGCGCCCGACCCTCTCCGTCTGTACCCATGAGGCACTCCGCGGTTTCGTCGCAGGCCTCGGCAATCGACACCTGACCGGCCACCCCGTTGTCCGGGGTCAAGGTGACGAGATACGATTTTCCGCTCATCGCGGGCATCACATAGACGACCTCGCCACCGGGACTGGCCACATCGGCGCACAAATCCGTGGAAAATTCATTCGGCAGATCGAGGTTGGTGAAGGCATCTTCGAACGGCAGGGGGTTGACCTCGATCGGATTTGAACAGGAACCCTCCAAGATATCCGAACCGGTGTCCGAGTCCGCGTCTGTGTCCGCATCTGCATCCGAGTCCGCGTCGGTATCCGTATCCGTATCCGTGTCTACATCCCCGTCAGTGTCCGCGTCCGCGTCTGTGTCCGCATCGGCATCCGTATCGGTGTCCGTGTCACTGTCCGCATCGGCATCCGCGTCCGAATCGGCATCTGCATCCGTGTCCGAATCGGCATCTGCATCCGTGTCCGTATCGCTGTCCGCGTCCGTATCGCTGTCCGCGTCCGTATCGCTGTCCGCGTCCGTATCGGTGTCGGCACCGGCATCCGCATCTGGATCAGTGAGATCCATCCAGGTGCAACCGCCCAATGGTGACGCGGCCCAACACCAGATTGCCACTGATAATATCCATTTAATCCGTTTCATTTTGCTTCTCCTCGCCTAAAACCGCACGCCCACGCTGCCGGGCAACACGAAACCGCTGATCAGCTCATCGGCGGTTTCGGTCTTGTTATCCAAAATAAAGATAATGGTCGTGCCGATGGCGAACACACCGGCGCCGATTCCCAGCCCCAGACCGATTTTGCCGAACCGTTCGGCGTCCTCCTTGAGACCGGCGTTCCCCAACTTGTCTTCGTTGTACTTTTTGGCCTTGGATTCGGCCATTCCGAGCAGGACCGCCGCGCCTGCTCCGGTTGCCACGGTGCCCCCGGCGCCAATCCAGAACAGAGTGGTGAAGCGCCAATTCGACCGGTCTCCGTCGGCTTCAGTGAGGTCCGGTTCGACGACCGGCTCCACCGGTGGTGCCGGGGGTTCGATTTCGATCTCCTCCAGATCGAAGTGCTCGTGTTTTTGTGTGCTCGAAAGGAGATTGACCGCCATGCGCACCGGTTTGTACCCCGGCTTGATGACCTCGATGGTGTGCTCACCGGGGCCCAGGATCAGTGAATCCGGCAGGGGGCTTTGCCCCAGCTCTTTGCCGTTCAGCCGCAGTGTGGCACCGTCGAGATTGACCGAGATGGTCAACTTGGCGGTGATCGATTCCAGCTCCTGGGTGAAGCCTTCGATCTCCTGGCGCCATTGTCGGTTCAGCTTTTTGTCGAACAGGGCAACCAGCCGGTCCATCGCCTCGAGCGCCTTGGCGTATTCGTGCAGCGCTTTGTAGCAGTTGGCCAGATTGAACAGGGCGTTCTTGGTCGGGTACAGCTCCACCGAGGTCGAGAACTCTGCCGCGGCGCCCGCGTAGTCCTCGGCCTTGAGCAGTGTCAGGCCGGCCTTGAAGTGTTTCCTCGCCTCGCGCTTCTCTCCCGCATGGACTGGCTCGGCAAGCGCCAGATTGAGGATGCCGCCGATTAAGACAATGGTGATGAGTGATGGTTGATGTCGAACCATGACGCCTCCGTTTTCTACCTATTCGAATTCGTCCCTAAATTTGGTGCCCCGTTTGCCCTCTTGAAATAGCTGATTCTGTTTTTTGGACTTGGATTTATCTCTGGATCGGGAACGGGATTTTCTTCTCTTCTTCACGGCTGGTGCCGCCGCCGCCGGTGGTTCGGGCACTTTCTCTGCTACCGGTACCTCGCGGGACATATTGAGCTCAATCTCTCGGTCCTCGCTCGGGACCAACGTCGAGATGAAGGGTTGAAAGCCCGGTGCGGTCACCCGTAGCCGGGCGATCGCCTCGCTGTGATCGACCCGAAAAGGATTGAGAGTCACCGGGGCCCCCTTGTAGTACACCGTGGCGGCATCGGGGAGGTTTCGAATGGTAATCTGGACGGTTGTGTCATCCTTGGGTGCGGTAGTCGGCGCCACTGAGGGGGGCGCTACTCCGACGGTGGCACCGGGGGCCTCCGAGGGATCCTCATTGCCGAAAACCGCGAAAAGAACCGCTCCGACCATCACCGCGGCTGCAATCGCTGAGGCGAGCAGAATCTTCCCGCGGCGGGGAGCCGCAGTCACGTCACCGGTCGCGGTCCAAACGTCAGGGGTCGCTTGGCCCGCGATCTGGGACAGCACGCTCGAGGCGATGGCGTCGCTCCCCCGCGTGTCCACCGGCTCACCGAGATCGCCGCTGGCCACACTGCCTTGGCCCATGGTCGCGGCGAGTTGAGTCAATCTGGAGATTCGGCGATCGTAGTTTTCGAGCTTTTTGATCTCCTGCAAAAACGCTGCTGCGCTCTCAGGCCGCTGGGCCGGATCCTTGCTCAAGGCCCGCATGATCAGCGGCTCCGCCGCTTGGGGAAAGTCGGGGTACGCTTGAGTCGGTGGGGTTGGCTCGGTGGTCAGCACGTTGATCAGCAGCTCGTTGTAGTTCTCGCCGTGGAAGGGCAATTTGTTGGTCAATAGCTCGTAAAAGATGACCCCCAATGAATACAGATCTGAGCGAGCGTCAATATCGGAGACGCCCCGTGCCTGCTCGGGAGACATGTAATCCGGCGTGCCCAACATGGTGCCCGTGCGGGTCAATTGGGGCTCATTGCCGCTGGCGGTAAATTTAGAGATGCCGAAATCGATCAACTTGACCGTGGGGGCCTCGTTTTCATGGTGCACCAGGAAGATGTTGTCCGGTTTGAGATCCCGGTGGACAATCCCCTTGTCGTGGGCTGCGCTCAGGGATTGAAGCACTCCGTCGAGGATGCCACAGGCCGCCGGTAGTTCGATCGGACCGGCGCGGGTGAGCAAATCGGCCAGGCTCTCGCCGACGAGATACTCCATCACCAGGAAGGGCTCCCCTTGATTGGAGATGCCTACATCCATCACGTCGATGATATTTTTATGGCCGATCGCCGCTGCCGCCTGGGCCTCGCGGTAGAACCGTTTGACGAGATCCTCTTTTTGGGCCAGCTCCGAGTTGAGAAACTTAATCGCCAACTGCTTACCGATAATCGTGTGCTGGCCGAGGTAGACCGATCCCATGCCCCCCCGACCGAGCAGACGAATAACCTTGTATCGCTCGCTAATCGTCTGGCCGGTGTAGTCTGTTGTTTGAGTCACTTTGCAGGCTCCGTCGCTGGGTGTTGATCCGCTAAGTATACGACATGACAGTTTGAAAAAAAGAGATTCAACTGGCAACCTGCCGAGATTCTTTGTGGGTGCAGCATTCCATAATTTAAGCATCACGCCATCGAGCTCCACGGTTTCTCGCTTTTTGGGCAATGAAAAATGTGTGCCAAGGTGCTCTCAGTGCGCGAACCCAGTGGGGCCGATCCCCAGCCGATCGAAAGCGGCCTGAATGCGCTGGCACGACGGTTTTTTCGGTATGAGTGAAATGAACAGCAAAGGTCGTGTTTCGATGTAAATATTACCTGAATTTGAGCATCAGCGGGTAACGGGACCGGTAAAGTTACGTAACATTTGCAATTGAAAGCGATGTAAATTCGGACGCGATTTGCGACAGTTGGAATTTCGACGCACAATCGAAATTGTGACCTTGACCCCTCACGGGAGGTGTATCGATGAATTGTCGGCTGTTGTTGTGCATGGTGTTAGGGGGGTGCTTCGCTCAGTTCGGCTGTGCAGACGAGTCGTCTGATGCCGAGGACAGCGGCGCAGATGGTGATGCGGATACTGATTCGGACACGGATGCGGACACTGATGGCGATACGGATGCAGACACGGACGCTGACACGGACGCTGACACGGACACCGATGGCGATAGCGATCAGTTCGATGTCACCTTGCTCTGGTTCGAGGATTTCGAAACCGGAGACTACAATCGTTGGACGTCGACCGATTACGGCAATGATTGGAATGACGGGTATTGTCACGGCAACGGCTTTTCCACGGACCAGGCGGTCAGCGGGACCACCTCCCATCGATCGGAGATCACCTGCACCTCCGACGAGTCACACCGGGGATACGGCGGGTTGCAATTCGACGGGGACACAGTGCTCGACGGGTACACCAATCAGGGGACGGGAATCGAGGCGCCCTTTGGTGTGGTCAACACCTACTGGAGTTGGCTCGATGTGCCCTACTCGTTTCAGAGCGGCAAATGGTTCAGTTTCTGGACCGTCAACAACGACTGCGGGTGGAACGATCGGGTGGTCACCCTCGGCCTGGAGGATGCTTCCAACAAACTCACGCCGGCCCACATCCTCAACACCGGCGGCACGGTCGAGTTCGTCGATAACCCGCCCTCTTTCCCGTTGCGCACGTGGGTTCGCACGACGATTTACATCAACTACCACGACGGGGTGATGCACATTTGGCAGGATGGGGAGGATCTGCTTCACGCCACCTTTTCCCGATCCGACACCGATATCTGCCAGTGGCATTGGGGCGCCTACGCCAGCGGGGACAACGATGATGTGGTGTTATATGAAGATGACAACAGTCTGTGGAAACTCAACGAGCCCTGGACCGACTTCACCGTCGAACCGCTGTTCGTCCCCAACCGTTAATTCATTGATTTTCCGTCCCAACCGGCCATGCGGGCCATCATCCACCAGAACGCCTTGGCCTTGTGCACACAGTTGAGCTTTCGTTTGTAGTCGTCGGTACCGGGTGCGGCATCGGACCCGGAGTGGTTGCAGTCGGGCAATCGGAGGCACTCTCCGGTGTGGTCATCCGAGCCGCAATGCGACGCGGGGACTGGACAATCCGCCGGATGGGTATCGCACCACTCGATGCACCAATCGCATTCATCGGTCGTGCCCAGATGGGGGGTGCCGTCCGGATCGTGGGTGTCGATGTCTTCGAAGTCAAAGAGCACTTTTTGGTTGTCCACGGCGAATTGGCGAATCACGGAATTGTTGGCCACCAGATTGGGAAAGATCTGTTCGTGATCCGCGGTCCAGGTGGGACAGGTCATGTAGACGAAGCGAACCTTGGGATACTCCGCTTCGAGCTTTTGAAAACTGGCCAGGTAGCTGTGCACATAGGGGCGCTCCGGGTCGTTGTGATCCGCATTGATCAGGTGGTCGCTCCAGGTCCAGGTGCTGAAGGCGAACAGGCCGCCGCCGTCGGTGTCGAGCACTGAGCGGGTGCGATCGAGCCCTTCGGGATCCTGCCAGTATCCCGCCGGTTCGTACATGATACCGGCGCCGTCGTCGTAGCTGCGAACGCCGATCGGATCTTCCTGATCCGGTAGTGCCGGGCCTCCTTCGTAATGGCTCCGCACGAGGTGTTTGTACTTGGGATTTTGGTACTCGAGAAAGTCCATTCCCTGAGTGATCTGAGCCCCGTGGGAGCGACGGGCGTAGTAATAGGTGAGCTGTTTCACCTTCTCGATCCATTGATCCGGAATGTGGTCAAACGCTCTGACCGCGCGATGGTCGGCGACGATATCGGTGCCGAGGGTCCAATCGGGTGGGCCGTCCCCGTCGGTACCATTCTCATCATCCGACGGATCCCCGTCGTTCCCAGTGCAGGCCAGGCTGACACAGACCATCGAGATCCACAGCGCTGTTTGTGCGGGCTTGCCCACCATGGTCACCTCCTTTGTCTGTTTTTACAGTGAAGCTTTGATCAACGCCAGGGTCGTGGCGTAGCGAAAGCGGTAGAGGGAAGAGGTGGCGCCGGTGATCACATCGACGGCCAACAGATCCTGTTTTTCAACAAGCGCTTGTTCGTACTGGGGATACGCCACCGCTGGTGAGGCCGCAGATTGGCTCATTCTTTTACAGTAGACCTCGTCGTGCTGTTTTCCCTTCCCATCCTTTTTCACCTCGTCGTAATCGACCGCGGTAATTTTGCCCCCCTTGATGGTGAGCGAGACCACGTGTTTGTAGCCGTAGGCATCGTAGGGAGACGCGCCGGTATAGGTGCCGTCCTTACATTTCTCGGCTGAGGTGGGCAGCTGGTTTTGGCTGATTATTTTGCCGAATACCTCGTCGATGCGAGCGGTTTTTGAGGATTCGATGATGAAGTGAAGGGTTCTCAGCGATGCAGTGAAATACTCGTCGGTGGGTTTGAACCTTGCGACGGTTTCGAGATCATCCTCAGCGGATTGACCTTTTGAGGTGCAGTTGACGGCGAAGATGAGAGTTAGACCGAGCCAAGAGAACCAGATGAGCGAAGTTGTTGGCATACCCCTCTCCCGTTGGTTGGTGACCAAAGTCTACGAAAAAGAGAGGAGTGTGACAACCGGAAAGGGGGTGAAGAGAGGGAGGGCGCGGTCCGCGCGAAATCATCAAAAATCGGTGTCCCACGGATCGGTCTCAGTGTCCCAATCGGTGTCCCCGTCCCCGTCGGAGTCAGCGTCAGCGTCCCCTCCGAAAGTGTCGGTGTCCCAATCGGTGTCCCCATCCCCATCGGAATCCCCATCGGAATCGCTGTCCGTATCCCCATCGGAATCCCCATCGGAATCGCTGTCCGAATCCCCATCGGAATCCCCGTCGCAATCGGTATCCGAGTCAGAATCAGCATCTCCGTCCGAGTCCCCGTCCGAATCCCCATCGGAATCCCCGTCGCAGTCGGTATCCGAGTCAGAATCAGCGTCCCCGTCCGAGTCCCCGTCCGAGTCACCATCCGAGTCACCATCCGAGTCTCCGTCGCTGCCCCCGTCGTCCCCGCCCGTATCGAACGGGTTGTCAAAAGTGAACTCACACGCTGGTAGTATGATGAGAACCATACTCAACGTGGCCAGAGTTGTGCGAACGTTAATAATTTTCATGGAATCTCCTTTTGTTTGCTGCCGGGTTTTAATTCTCTACGAGCAGCAAAACGGGGTCGGCGATATTTCTCACCATGATCCTCTCATTCCCATGAGGAAACTGTCCCCGGTCCAGCTCAGCGATGGTTGAACGGCCGGTGGTGCCGGTTTCTTCTTCAATGAAAAATCGTAGAGCAGCAGTGCGCCCCCGGTCAGGGCCAGCGCCGATCCGGCGATCGCCATGATTCGCGACGTGAGCAGGCGGTTTTCAACCGTGCTCCTCAATTTTCGCGCATCTGCAGCTGTGGTCGACTCTTTGTAATCGTCATAGGCGGTGGTGCTCGAGTAGTAGACGAAACCCGCCGCCACACCCGCTGCCAGTCCCGAGCCCAGAGATATCCAGCCCCAAGTGTCGAGCGGCCGGGACGGAGAGGTCGAGGATTTCAGATCGATCGTCGGCGTCTTTGGGGCGGGACCGACCGTGGCTGGCGGCTTCGGTTTCGGGCGAGGGGAGGCATCCCCGCTCGTCGAGGCAACCAGGACTTGGGATTCATCTCGCAGGTGGACCGCGCGCATGCCCCGGTAGAAGCCGCTGCCGAACGGCAGGCGGTAGAGGAATTGGCGGAAGGATCGTTCAACGCTGCCCCTGGTATTGGCCGCCCGTTCGGTGAACTCGGAGCGATGCACTTGCCGTTCCGACAACTCTCCGTCAATGATCAGCTCCTCATCGGCAGTGCGCAGGTAGAATGGGCTGGTGCCGACCAGTGCCATCGAGATCGGCTGTTCATTGGAAAAATGGAAATCGGCGATTCGGATGCCCCGCGCATCCTCGACGTGGTATCGACCGGCCTGGGTCGAGTCGAAGTGGATTCGCTTTGCCGATTCGAGGAGTGAGAGATCCATCAGGTGCAGGTCAATCCGCTGGGCCGGCGGGTGATAGAAGACCCTTAGTCGAGCCAAGGGAATGTCGATCGCCGAGTTGGCCGCTTCCACACACGCTGCGGCCTCGGCATAGGTCACCCCTCCGTCCCCATCCACGTCGGCAGCCCCGAGCAGCGCACTGCGCAGTTCGTGGGAGAAGATACCCGATTCCCAGCGGCTCCACTCGTGGGTTTCCGAGGTCGACGAGGCGGCGAGGATGACACCGGTGTTGGGGTAGCGGTTCAGCTCCTCGCTGCGGAGAAACTCTTTGACCAACCGGCGATAGTTCCCCCGCTTGTCCGGCTTGACGCCTCGTTTTTTCACAAAGTGGTACGCGTGACAGGCGTCGAGAATCAGGTGGTTGTACGATGCCGGCGACCGGGAGAGGATCGTGCGATAGAGCTCGGAACGGTAGAACTTGACGTCGAGAAAGTTGATGTAGCCTTCCCGATTGGCGCCGATGTTGCCGTGGCCGGAATAAACGAAAAAGAAGTGGGTGGTCACACCTGCTTGTCGATCGGATTTGATCTGCTCGTACAACCGATCGACCTGTGACAGCACGTCAACTCGCCGGGGGGGCAACGCTACCGTCGCTGCATCGGGAAAGCGTCGCTGGGCGTCCGGATCGAGGACCGTCAGCAGCGCCACCTCTGCCCCGGCCGCTCGGAGCAGCTCGTAGTACTTGACCGCATCGTCGTCGGCGAAGCGCAAGGGTTCGAATTCCCGGTCGAGGCTGTGGTTGTTGCCGATGACCAGGGCATAGATTCGATTTTCCCCTTTAGCGACACCCGTTCGCGGCGCCATCATCAGGCAACAGCCCAGCAACAGGCTGATCACCCCCCAACCCATCGGCACGTGAGAACAGTGTTGCCGGTTGCCGCGTTTTTCGATTGACTCGGTTTCGACGTTCATTGAAACAGTGCCTCCATCGTACGGATTCATCGGACCTCCACGAGTACGGTGTGTTCCACTACCTCGGCCGTTCCATCCCCGAACGAGAGGGGGCTGAGCTGTTTGATGGCGCCGGGTTGCGCTGCCAATGCCTGCACGCTCGTTTCGATCGCGTCCACCGAAAGGGGGCGGGGCGAAAACAGTGAGACCAGGCGCAACCAGCCGGGTTGGTGATTCACCGAAAGATCGATACCGTCGCCCAACGGTTCGTCGATCACGTCTCCGGTGATCGGTATGCTCATTTGATCCCCGTATTCCGGGTAGTACCAGCGAATCGTTCCACCGGTCTGGATGCCGAACAGGGCCAGGTAGCCCTCTTTCGGGGGAATGTATGTATAGGTAAACGTGATGATGTCCTCGTTCGTCAACTGTGCCGCTTGTTCCACGCTGTCGTTGATCTGTTGAACCCGAAACACGCGAATTCCGACCTCGGAGGCCGCTTGTGCGCTTCCCCCCTTGGCCATCAGACCGACCGGCGCGAGGGGCTGGTCTGCGGTCAGGACGCGGCGATCGGATCGGGGAGCGGTGGTGGAAAAGAGCAGCCCGAGCACCAGTGCCACTGCACCGACGGCGCCGGCAGCGGCAGGGAGCCAGCGACCCCAGGGGAAATCCTTGACAGGGTCGGCGTCGGTTTCGCAGACCGCGTCGAGCACCAGTGCCTCGACCCGATCCAGGGCAAACGGTGTCGGGTGCTCGTGCTTCCCGCAGAGGGCCGCTTCGATCGCCTGATGGCGTTGATAGTATTCGGCACATCGGGGGCACCGCTCGAGCGTCTCGTACAACGGCATGCCGAACAGTGGTCGACCGGTGAGAAAGAACCGCCGGATCGACCATTGGGAAAACAGGTGAAGATGGGCCTCCATTATCCCAACCTCCCGCAGCCGTAGGCCACCAAGATGAGACACACGAGGCGCGCGATGCCGCGATCACTGTACTGATATCCCTCAAAATAGCCCCGTCGTTTCATCCATTTGAAAAAGCGGCCTTTCAGCCGTTTCTCATCGCGTTTGACCCGATACTCGGTGGTGCTGAGCATCAGCGCCGTCCGCTCCACGGAGTTGCCGTTTCGAAACCTCGCCTCGAACAGAGCCCTTTCCTGCGGACTGAGCGATGCCACGAAAAGGTCGACTTGATCACTTAGTTGCCTGTTCAGCGCGAGGGATTCAGGATCCGGTGAGGATTGGTGCAGACCGGCGTAGTCCCCTTGCGGTCCGGGCTCGGGCAGCTCGTTTACCGGGAGCAGGCGCTCCCTCTTTTTGCGAAATCTATCGATGATGTAATTCCTGGCGATCATCTGCAGGTAGTTTTTGTAGGGGCGGTGCCCGTCATAGGCCAACCGCGCTGATTTGCTGAACGCCCGGACAAACACCTCCTGAACGGCGCTCTCGACGCGCCAAGACTCTTTGTGTCCCTGAAAATAGTACCGATTCCCCTTTGATTGGATGGCGAAACCAACAGTCAACATCGTAAAAAGCCCCTGTGCGTACGCTTGGTACACGGTCGCCAGCGCGGTTCGATCGCCCTCTCGAAAGGCGCGCCGTAACTCGTCGTTTTTCATCAATAGTGTCATTTTCACCCTTGGTGAACTCTCCAGTTTATCACGATCAATACGGCTCAGTTTCGGCTGTCGGCGACAATTCCTCTTTCTTCGAGGCATCAGATCACCGAGCGATGCTGACAAAAAGGATGGATCCGCCCCTGATGACGGGAAATTTCTTTTTTAGCGGGACCGGGCCTTGGCCCGTTCGATCAGCTCGATCAGCGTGGAGATCTTGGGCGTTGCCGGGGTGGTCAGGGTGGCCCGTACCTGCTCCGAGAAGTGCTCGTTCACAAAAGTGACGATATCGATCTGCTCGTGCCAGCAGTCGAGAATCTTCTCGCAGGGATGGTCGGCGCTGGTCTTCCGGCAGTACGAAAAGGCCAGCTCATGCCCCAATTTACGACAGTAAATAATGAGGTGGTCGCAGTCGGTGATTGGCGGGGTCATTGCAACGGATCTGCTACCATTTGCCGGTTTTGGCGACACTCGGCTGGGGATAGTTCTTGATCGTATCCAGCGATTTCTGAATCTCCTCTTCGGGCAACGCGTAGTCGGTCAGCGCGTTGTTGAAGTAGAGCTGGTACCCGTTGAGATCCATCAACCCGTGTCCGGAGAGATTGAACAGAATGGTCTTCTCTTTGCCTTCTTCCCGCGCCTTGTCGGCCTCCTGAATGGCGGCGGCAATCGCGTGGCTGGTCTCCGGCGCGGCGATGATACCTTCGGTTTTGGCAAAGGTCAGCGCGGCCTCGTAGCATTCGACCTGGTGTATCGCCCGGGGCGCACACAATCCCTCGACGATGGTCTGGGAGACGAGGGGGGCCATGCCGTGGTAGCGCAACCCCCCGGCGTGAATCGGCGGGGGAATGAACTGGTGCCCCAGCGTGTGCATCGGCAGCAAGGGGGTCATATTGGCCACATCGCCGTGATCGTAGGCAAAGGGTGCGCGGGTCATCGTCGGGCAGGAGGTGGGCTCGACCGGAATGACCTCGATTTGCGCCCCGTTGATTTTGTCGTTGATAAACGGGAAGGCCAACCCGGCGAAGTTGCTGCCCCCACCGGCACAGCCGATCACCACGTCGACCTTGGACTCACCGATTTTGGCGAGCTGCTTCTTGGCTTCCAGGCCGATGATCGTCTGATGGAGCATGACGTGGTTGAGCACGCTCCCCAGCGAATAGCGGGTTTCACCACTCTCATCGGACACCGCCTGCTCCACCGCTTCGCTGATCGCGATACCGAGGCTTCCCGGTGTATCCGGGTGTTTGGCCAGTATCTCGCGGCCCGCGGCGGTCTCCTCGCTCGGGCTGGCCACGCAATGCCCGCCCCAGGCCTGCATCATCAACTTGCGCATCGGTTTTTGATCGAAGCTGATGCGCACCATGAACACCTTGCACTCCAGGCCAATCAGGCTGCAGGCAAACGACAGGGCGCTGCCCCACTGGCCGGCGCCGGTCTCGGTGGTCAGCTTTTTGATGCCGAATTCCTTGTTGTACCAGGCCTGGGCCACGGCGGTATTGGGTTTGTGGCTTCCCGCCGGGGAGATGCTCTCGTTCTTGTAGTAAATTTTGGCCGGTGTGTTGAGCGCCTGTTCCAGGTGAACCGCCCGGTGCAGGGGTGACGGCCGCCAGCGGTACAGCAGCTCCAATACGCCGTCGGGGATGTCGATCCACCGTTCCTGGCTCACCTCCTGTTCAATCAGATTCATCGGAAAGACAGGGGCCAGCATCTCCGGCCCAACCGGATTGCCGTCCGGTCCCAGGGGCGGTTGCAGCGGGGTGGGGAGGTCTGCTGCCAGGTTGTACCACTGACGCGGTATCTCCTCTTCGGCTAGAAAAACTTTAATGGTCATATGTACTCCTTCGGGATAGGGGTGCCATTGCCCGCTCATTTGCCGTCGTCGCCCTCAAGCAACGGGCTGTCGTGGTTCGTTCGTTTTACTGTGTGCCCTGATGTCGCACGACACGTGTCGTGCAAGAACAATCATAGTGTAATATTTTTAGGCGCACAAACGTTTTTTCATCTGTTAAGGTGCGGCGAGGAGTACCTTGGACATGTGCTGGCGAATCCTATTGTTTACCCTCATCGTCTCGGCAGTCGCGACAGCCGAAACTGAGATAGTGAGTGAGCGGCCATTGGTTGTGCCACTGCGCATTCGGGTGGCCCGGTGCGACGGTGAAGCGGTGCGCTCTCCGGAGTGGGTTCAGACCCATATTGAGGGCGCACGAGAAATTTTCGGGCGACACGGTATCACCTTGCAGGTGCAAGTCGATGGGTTCGAGCCGTCACAATGTGAGCTGGTCGGTCGTGCGGCGCGGCATCGGCTTGCCCGATTCGTCGATTCCCGGCAGGCGACAGTGCTGGTGGTCAAACGGGTGGAGGACTTGGACGTCCCGTCGTACAACCTGATGGGGGTGCACTGGCGCTATCGCGGGCAGAACAAGGCGTTTCGCGGAAGGCGCTGGGTGTTGCTGACCGGTCGGTCCCGGCCGCCGGTCTTGGCCCACGAGCTCTGTCATTACTTCGGGCTGCACCACGATCGGGCGGGCGGCAATCTGATGGCCCCGGGACCTTCGGATCCGATTTTTCGCTCCGACGGACCAAAGCCGGCGCCGTTTAAGCCAATCCTCAGGCCCTGGCAGGTCAAGGCGCTGCGCCGAGGCATCGAGCGGTTTCTCCAAGAACAGTCCGCTACCCCAGTGAAATCAACGTTTGCCGGTGTTCGGTCGGGCAAAGTTGAGCTAGAATGAGATGATGTTTGTCCACGGTGCGTCTATCGAGTGTCGCGTGTTCCTCTGGTTGGCCCTTGGTTTCCTCGGTGCATGCAGCGAGCAACGTCTGTTGGTGGTCAATTCAGAGCCCTCCGAGACCGATAGCGCCACGGAAGACGAGGCAGACGGGATGGATTGTCCCGAACAGCTGCTTATCGGTGAATCGGGTTCCTACTGGGGGGAGTTGAATGAAATCGGGGAGGGAAACGGGATCGAGCTGGGATTCAATTCGTACTGTTGGCGGCAAGAGCCTCATGTGAGCGATGGGCCGAATCAGGTATGGAAGATCTTACCCCCATCGGCTCAACAGATCATAGTAACGATTCGTGAGATGAGCTTGATCGGGCCGGGGTGTGAGCTGTTGTTCTATGTCCTTCGGGGGTGCGACCCGGACGACGAGGCCGACTGCAGCGAGAACACCCCCCTGTGCGTGGGAGATCTGACCTGCCGAGTGGCGACGGTGATCAAGTCTGTGGGAGCGGAGATCAAATATTCCACCAACGACCTCGGCAGGGGATGCTGGTTGGTGTTCGATACTCAGGCGGGATGCAGCGGCTCTTATTCATTTGATATTGAAATCCAGTAAGCGACGAATTTTCGGTCCTTGGTTGAATAAAAAACACCAGTAGAGGTGTTTTTCATTTACTTTTCCTGGCTATCCCCCCGGGCGACAAGCAGTATTTCATTCGGCAAGCGCGGTGATGAAATGTCGAAGAAGAGGTCCGTTGTCTGCAATGAGTAAAATGTATAATTCACCTAGAAAACAAATGATTTTTATCAATTAAAAGCCACCCACTTTTTAGCGGTCCATCCACAACAGTTTTAATGAAATTGGATCGGGAACATCCAAATAGGTATGCAAAGGAGGACCGTCAATGGCTCAGAAGACAATAACTGTGGTTTTGATCGTGGTGATGTGCGGACTGTTGGTGGCAGCTGGTGCCTGCGAGGAAGTGGGCCGCGTCAATGTCGATCCCACGGACGGTGATGCCGATAGCGACTCGGACGGTGATGGGGATAGCGACGGAGACGCGGACAGCGACGCCGATTCTGATGCCGATTCTGATGCCGATTCTGATGCTGACTCGGATTCAGACTCGGATTCAGACTCAGATTCAGACTCAGATTCAGATGTCGACTCCGACAGTGACGGGGATAGCGATTCGGATGGGGACACCGATGGGGATGCGGATGGAGATTCGGATTCGGATACAGACACCCTCCTTTCCGGCTGCGAATCGATGGACATTTTGTTCGTCGTCGATATCTCGTCGAGTATGTCCGAGGAACAAGCCAATCTGGCGGCCAATTTTCCCCGCTTTGTCGAAGTGCTCGACGACTATGTCGATTCGGACGACACCTTTGCCGAGTATCGCATCGGCGTGACCAACAGCAGCATCAACGGGCAGTACGACAACGGCACCACCACAATGGGAATGGACGGGGAGCTGCACAACGGCGATATGGGGTTCCACGACTGCGGCCTGAACGGTGTGTGGATCGACGGGCCGGCTGCCGACGTCAGCGAAAAGTTCACCTGCGTGGCGGAACGGCCCATTCCGGCTGGCGGGGGCAGCGATGTGGGGCGTGAGATGCCCCTGCGGGCAATCGAGATGTTCGGCGAGAAACTGGCAGTCGGACAGCCCAACGAGGGATTCTATCGGGGCGCCGAGTCGCTCCTGGTGTTTGTCATTCTGACCGATGAGGATGAAGACGAGGCCTCGATCACCAACCCGGCCCAGACCAAGGCCTACCTGGACTCTCTGGCCGGAGAGGAGGGCTACATGGTCGTCGTCATCGCCGGTCCGGAGGAGTGTGAATCCGAGTTTGGTAGTGCCGATGAAGCCGTGATACTCAAGGAATTCGTCGACATGTTGCCCAACGCGTTTTTCGGCGACATCTGCGAAGGCGATCTGACCAACATCCTCGAAGAAGCCCTCTCCCAAATGATGGTCGAATGCGACGATATCATCATCATCGAATAGCCCGTCCCCTGTTCAGGCGTACCTAATACTGTCCAAAACAAAACTGTCCCACAGCGGGAAACCTTTGTCATTCCCGCGGATGCGGGAATCCATGATTGGACCAACCTAGATTCCCGCTTGCGCGGGAATGACGAAATTGTCGAATGATATCGAACGAGATTTGGTGAACTTCACTCTGTTTTGGACACTTCTGAGGCGTACCCCAACAATCGCTGGTTGAACGCGTTACTCAAAACGACAGAATGTTGGATTGATTGAGGGGAGGGCAGGCACGGAGACACCTGCCCCTACTCCACGATGATGCACTCGATGATTAGGGCGGCGATCTCCTTCATCGCATCGCTCCAGTCGCCATTGCAAATCGAGAAAACGTAGCCTTTTTTGCCGAAGTCCTGAGCGACTTTGACGAAGCGCCGTCCCGGGCGGGCCTTGGTTACCTCTTCTCCGTCCACTTTACGCGTGCAGGCCGGTTCGAAGTGCTTGTACTTGTTGCTGCCCTGCTCGTAGATCTTGTGCTTGAGCTCCATCTTCGGGTCGTCGAGGCAGTCGTCGATTTGGTCGCCTCGTCCCTGACACGGAGAGTCATTCCCCTTGGGCACGCCGACAATGGCGGCAAAGAAAACCGCATTGGGATTGCCCCCTTTGAGCTCGAGCAGTTCTTCCCGATAGCGCTCCGGGGCGAAGAGGAAGTTCTGCTCGTTTTCCTGAGGCAGGTTGCAGGCGGTGTTGGTTTGTCCTGAATTGGGGACGCTCTCGTTGTAAGCCAAGCCGGAATTCCACTCCTCAGAATCGAACAGGCCCGGGTCCTTCACCGAGCAATCCTCCTCGTCGGTCACCTGAATCACCACCAGCAGATGGTCATCCTTGATGAACGAGGTCTGTCCAGAAGTGGTGAGGGATCTCAATCCGGCCTCGAGCTGCTGTTCCACGCCGCAGCCATCGTTACCCAGACGGCTGAGGCAGGCCACCTGGGTGGCGAAATCCGGGTTTTCGTCCTCGTCGCTTTTTTCGGCCCAGAGATCGTCGGAGCCCAAGGAGGGACAGGTGACCGTATCCCAGTCGTCACCGGAAGGGGTTTGACAGTGATCGTCGGTGCAATCCCAGCCGTTTGGACACTGGGTGCCGTCCCCGATGCACTCGATTCGGTCGTCCTCGACCTCGATCGTGCTCTCCATATCGGTCCGAAATGCGGCGTTGTCCCCTTTGGGATCCTGATCGGTGCACGTCGTGATGTCGATGGCCCAGGGGAATCCCTCGGTGGCCCCATCCTCACCGTATTGAAGTCCCATGTCCGACGAGACCACGGCCAAACGGAAATTCTCGACAATATTGGGCGGATCGTCGACTGGCGGGTCGATGAGCGCATTGATCAGGGTGAAAAAGCTGGTCGAGAGAATCGCCTGCTCTTCGGTCATCGAGTAAGAATTGTCCACCACAACGAGGAGATCGACCCCGTCGAACTCGGTGCACTCCGATGTGTCCCCATCGGCGTCGGAATCGCTGTCCCCATCACCGTCGGTATCGCCGTCGGTGTCGCCGTCGCTGTCCGAGTCACTGTCCGAATCTCCGTCAGCGTCGCCACTACTGTCATCGTCCGCCAGGGTGTCCCCCCCGGAGTCCGAGCACATCGTCAAGCCGACGATGCACATCAGGACAACCGCGAGCCAGATGATACGACAAATTTTCATTGATTTACCTCCATGCCAATAGTGGCGGTATGTTGAGTTTTTTATTGATTCTACTTGCTAAAAATCCATCTGGGGCAGCTTTCTTACTCACACATCACACTATAGTGAAGTGTAATTTAATGAAAGATCGGGTGGGATTTTTGCGAATGATTGACGGTATTTATGTAAAATAACGCTATCTGGAGAGTTTTTTGATCAGCGCCTTGGCCCGTTTGCGGACCACTGCTTTGGGGTGATTGCGGGCGGCCTTGCGCAGGAAGGGCAGGGCGGGCTTGCCGATGTCCTTGAGGATGATCGAACGGGCTTTGCGCGAGGATTTTCCCCCCTGGAGCGCTTCGATCAGATTGCGATTGATCGCCGGACGATAGCGGTAGCTCTTTTTCAGCTTGATCGCGTCCCGGTAGAGATCCATCGCATTGCCCCACCATCGCTTCTCAAAGTAGAGATTCCCCAGGAGAAAATGCACGAACGCGCTGTTCGGTCGAATCTTGCGCAGGTACAGCAACCCGTCGATCGCCTCTTTCTTTTTTCCGGCGTTGAGCAGGGCGCGAACATCGTCGATGTCCTCGACCGGCCCGCTGCGCGCAGTGGCTCTGGGCTTGGCCTTCTCTCGGGGCTCGGGTTTTGCCGGGGGCGGGGTTTCAACCACCGGTTCCTCTGCCGGCACCGGGAGATCGACGGGTGCCCCGGTGTCCGCTGAGGGCGGGGATTCAACCACTCCCTGGGCCGGGGACTCGACCTCTTTCTCAGGAACCGTGGGTTCTGAAGGAGGCGGCTGCTTCACCGGTGCTCGAACCACCTCCGGCGGCGGCTCGCTGGGGGGCTTTTTCAGTTTGGGGGTCGACGCCGGTTGGGCCGCGGTCTTTTTGGGCTGGAGGTACTGTTCCCACGGCCGGTTTTGCGCCCAGACCCAGACCAATACCGCCGCCACGATTACCAGAATTAGCGCGATCCCGCGCAGCCAGTTGGATTTTCGCCGTCGGCGCGCCAGAGATTGCTGCCCGGCGCGGGTGTGCTCGCCGGCCTCGATGAGATCTTCGTCTTCGAGGGCGATCGTGTCGAACGCGCCGATTTGAGGCACCACCGCACCGGTGGGATCACCGATGGCGGTCGCCTCGGGGGTTGCCCGCAGCGCACGGGCGAACTTGTCCGCCTTTTGATATCGGTTGTCCGGGTTCTTGGAGAGCGCCTTGCGCACCACTTGCTCTAGTTCTTGGGAAAAGGGTGTATTGGGATCCACCTCCAGCAGACTCGGCGGTGGGGTGGCGATGTGCATTTTCAAGACATTGATGCCGTTTTCATCATCAAACGGCTTCTGACCGGAGAGCAGCTCGAACAGGACCACAGCGGTGGAGTAGAGATCGCTGCGTTCGTCGGCCGTGCCCCCCTGGGCCTGCTCGGGTGACATGTAGCTGGGGGTGCCGACCACCATCGTCGCTTCGGAGTGGGTCTCGCCAAGGCTGCCGACCAACTTGGCCAGGCCGAAGTCGAAGATACAGACGTGTTCGCCCACACCGGTGGCCTCGCACAACATGATATTGCCCGGCTTGATATCCCGGTGCACGATGCCGTTGCTGTGGGCATGGCCGATCGCCGCGAGGAGCTGATCGACGATGCGCATCACCCGATCGATGCTCAACCGCTGGTCGAAGAGCAGGGTCTTCAGCGTCCTGCCGGTGACGTAGTCCATCACGATGTAGGGCGCACCCTCCACGCCGAAATCGATCACCGAAACACAGTAGGGATGGGACAACTGGCTCATCGCCTTGGCTTCCCGTTCGAACCGTTTGAGGAACGTCTTTTGTGCGGTGAAGGTCTCGTGCAGGAATTTGATCGCCACGGGTCGGCCGAGCTCCAGTCGTTCGCCGCGGTACACCACGCCCATGCCGCCGGCAGCGATTCGTTCGGTGATGCGGTACCGGTTGTTCAGAATGGTGCCGATTCGACTGTCTTCGGTGTGTGTTTCCATCGTCCTTAACCTAAAATAACATATTTATAGTCAAATCAAATTAACTGACCTTTCTTTGTTCTCGGGCGCAACGGAAAATGGGGCCCCAAAATGGGGGGATCCGGCGGGATCGAAGGCAAATAATGTTCTGTTTTCTTGACCCTCGGATGGGCTCGGCCTACGGTTGGCAGATGTGGATTAGGACAACTCTATTGATCGTTGGAATCTGTTTGAGCGGTGGCTGCGCAGACCCGCTGTACAACTACAGTGAATGCGTTGATATCGAAACAGCGCGCTGCGATCTGCGGACGGCGTGTAAAGAAAAGGATGCCGCGTCGTTCGAGCAAAAATTTCCCGATTTCGATCGGGAAACCTGTTTGACCTATGCCAAGGAAAACTGCCGCGTACGTGAAATCAAAGGGGAGGGTTGGACTGCCGATGATATCGACGCTTGTGTAAAAGCGATTCTCGCCCTGCAAAACCATCAATGTGCCGATTTGAATCCAAAGACGGACGAAACAACCGCCCTCAGAGCTTGTTGGTTTATCGAAGCACCGGATGATCAACCGGACGACACGGATCAGGATACCGACAGCGCCACGGATGAGTAACCCCATTTCGCCCTGTTTGAAATAACCGTCCCCCTTTCGCTGAAACCGATAAATAGCCGTCCGAGCTTGACGGGCTGCCGGCAGCCACATACTTTCTTCGACCATGAATGATGCCAAGCAATCCGACAATGTGGTTCAAACCGCCGGTCGCGGGGTCATTTACATCGCCCTGGCCAAGTTTTGGTTTCTGATCGCCGGTTTTATTCTCACTTTTGGTCTACCGCGAATTTTCAAATGGGCGGGCGGCGGAGACGCCGACTTGGGGCAGTCCCTCTACGGTGCGTACAAAATTGTGGTGATGGGGGTGTCGTTCATCAACAACGGCATCATCACCGGCACGCTCCAGGCGGTCTCCAAGTTCACCACCGAGGATGAATCGAACGCCGCCGGTGTACGCCGCACTGCGCTCAAAGTCCAAGGGCTGCTGGGCCTGACCATCGCGCTGACTTATGTCGCCTGTGCTGACCTATTGGCCGGCGCCCTGGGATCGCCCGACTTTGCTCCGTTGATGCGCCTCTCCTCCGGCATCATCGTCGCCTACTCCTGCTATGCGGTATTCATCGGCTCGTTCAACGGGCAGCGACAGTTCAATTGGCAGGCGCTGTTCGACGTAATTTACGTGACGATGAAGATCACCCTGATCATTTTCCTCGCGGCGATTGGCCTGGAGGTGCTCGGCACGGTGATCGGTTTTCTCACGGCGGCGGTGATTATCGCCACAGCCGCAGCGCTGGCCACAAAGGGCGGCCCGGCGCGCCCGTTTTCTGCCCGGCGCTACATTCCCTTCGCCGCGATCCTGCTGGTGTACACCTTCATCCTCAATCTGGTGTTGAGCATCGATCTGTTCTTCCTCAAGGGGATCACCGCCCACTTGGCCTTGGCGGCCGGCGAAACCGCGGCCCAGGCGTCGGAGCTGAGTAAAATGTTGGCCGGTCGTTACGGTGCGGCTCAGGGGCTGGCGTTCATTCCCTACGTCGCCATTATCGCGATTGCGTTTGTCGCCTTCCCGATGATATCGAAAGTGACCTTTCAAAAAGATGTCGAGAAATCCCGTCTCTACGTCCGTAACACCATGCGCTTCGGCGCCATTGTGACCCTGGGGCTCTCCACCGTGTTTGCCGCCCTGCCGGTGCAAACCCTCGGCGTGGCCTTCCCAGCCGAGTACGAAGTTGCCGCCAATGCCTTGGGGGTGCTGGCGCTGGGGATCTCCGCCTTCGGGATCATGGTGATCGGCAACACCATTCTCAACAGCGCGGGCTTGCCCTGGCGGGCGATGGCGGTGGTGATGTTCTCCCTGGTAGCGGTAGTCGGTCTGGTTTGCGGTCTGCTGTTCACTCAGTCAGCAGATGATGACCCCTTGTTGCGCACAGCCCTCGGTACGAGCTTGGGTATGGCGTTCGGCATGGTTGTCTCCGGCATTGTAGTCTTCCATCGTTTCCGCGCGTTTGTCCCGGCGGTCACGGCCGTCCGGGTGCTCGTCGCCGGAGGTGCCGCGATAGGCGTCGGTCGCCTGCTGCCCGAGTGGGATCGTCTGTTCACCCTCGTCGAATGTTGTGCAGTACTGGGGGTCTACGGGGCGGTGTTGTTGGTGACACGAGAGTTTGGCAAGGAAGATTTGGCGCAACTCAAACAGGTGTTCAATCGCCGCGCCAAGCAAAAGAGCTGACGAGGAGGCGACCAGTGAGCAGCCGTAGAGCGACGATTCTTTCTGTGAGTTGGGATATTCTGTCCGTGGTGCCCGGCAGCGCACTGCTCCTGGTGCTCTCCTGGTGGGCCGCGATCGTCCTGGGGTTGCCCATCGCCGTCGCCCTAATCTGGATGCGTCGATCCTGGTGGAGCGAGCACCCGGGGCGCGGACGGGTCGTCGTTGGGATTCTGCAGCCACTGTTCAGCGTGCTGGTCGGCATGACGTTGATTTTCGGCCAGCTCGGACTACTTGCCGGTGTACTGCTCGGGGTGGTGCTGCTGGGCCTCATCGAGGGGTGGCATCGGCAGCGACAGGGGCAATCTTTTGTCAAACGACTGCCGTTGGCGTCCCTACTGGTGCTGATCTGTTTCGGGGCCATCTTCGATTTGCTCCTGTTCA
>JANQET010000379.1 GCA_028278265.1 Myxococcota bacterium | reverse complement strand
CCTGGGTCGGTTGGCCCCCTATCTCAATGCAAAAAGGATCGAAGATGTTGATGATCGATAAGTTGACCCTCAGCTTACCACGGGCATTGCGCCATCGCGCCGATCGGATCGCCCACCTGGTGGGTGAGTCTCTCGCCGGGTCCGATGGGACAACCGGCGACGCCCGATTGCCGTCGTTGACCGTGCCGCCCGTGTCGGTTCATCCCCGGCAGTCCGACCGGGAGATCGCCGGATGCATCGCCCGAAGCATCGTCGCCGCGCTGCCCACCTCCCGACCCCGAGCGGCCCCTGGAACCGGAGAACAATCATGATCCAAACGGCCCACGGTTACTTGATCGAATACAGCTACACCGTGCCGACCAATGCGCTGCGGTTCGAGTTCAACCCGCAAACCCTTTCCCGCACCCGGACGGTTCAGGTGCAACCCGGCAGCTCGGCGGCCGTCCGTGGGGGATATGACTTCATGACCCCGGGCCAGACGCCACGCGCCTCCCAGGGGGTCAGCGTCGAACCGGAGAGCCTCTCGGTACGCATTCTGTTCGACGCGACGGATCGGATGAACGAGGACAACGGGGTGGCCCAGGCGCTGGGGATCCAACCGGAGCTGGACACCATTCGGGTGATGATGGAGCCCAAGGCCCAGACACCTTCCGGTGTTCGCATCCTGGCCCAGCTCGCTCCGAATACGGCTCAACGGGCCTTTGAGAGTCATGAGTCGGCCTCGGTGATTCTGTTCTTCTGGGGCATCTCGGTGTTGCCGGTTTTCCTGACCCAAGCGCAAGTGGAGGTGCAGGCATCCCTGCCCACCCTGGTTCCCTACCGCGCCGAAGTGGGGTTGACCATGCAGGTAATCGAAAGCTTCAACCCGTTTTATCTGACCGAGCTGACGCGACAGTCCGCCTCGGCGGCGTACAGCCCGGTACTGGCCGGATATTCGGCGATCTCGAGCCTGTTGTAGACCGAAAGGAGACGTGATGTTCGACAAGGGATCAAGATACGAAACAGCGGTGCCGTTCACCCCGCCGGCTGCTGATGAAAAAGGATTTGCCGGCGTGCGTGCCCGTCGGTTCATGCCGGCGACCGGCGTATTGGAGCACGTCGTGGTCCAACAGGATCGGCTCGATCTACTGGCAGGGCACTACTACAACAACGATCGGCTGTGGTGGCGCATCCTGGACGCGAACCCGCAGATCGCCTACGGCGGCGATCTCACCTTGGAGTCGTACTGGGGACAGACGATTCTGATTCCCCCGGCGCAGGAGTAGCGAGGACAGACGATGGGACCGGACGATTTGAGACCGTTGCTCGACCAACCCACCACCTGTGTCGTACGCGTCGACGGGGCGCCGATCACCGAGCTGTATCCCCTGCTGCAACAGGTCCGGGTGACGATGAGTCGCACCGTAGCGACCGAGTGCACCCTCACCCTGGACAATCTGCGCGACGAGGCGGGCCAGTGGGTGGTGCAGCGCTCTGGGCTACTTCGGACCTGGCGACCTATCGAGATCATCGCCGATTTTGGCGGAGGCAACGAACAGGAAGTAATGCGCGGCTATATCCGGCAGATCGACAGCGACTATCCCCAACAAATGGGACAAGCCTCGGTTAGGGTGACAGGCCAGGACGAGTCCCTGCTGCTCGATCGGGAGCACATTCATCGGCGATGGTCCGAGCCCGACAACCCGCTCAGCGACGGGGCAATCGCGCGCGAGGCGGTGCAGTCCCCGATCACGGTGCAGGCAGAAGAGGGACTGACCAATACCGATCTGGTGCAAAACGACACGACCTATCGCTTCCTGCGCAGCCGGGCCGAGGCCAATGGCTTCGAGCTCTATTTTCGCGAGCAGACCCTGTTCTTCGGGCCACCCCAGCTGGAAGGGGATCCCCTACCCACGATCATGCTGTACGCGGGTCGCAACACCAATTGCCTGGAGCTGTCAGTCGCCCACGACGGTCATCGGCCGGTTGAGGTCCGTATCGCCCGCAGCCAACCGAGCGGCAGCGAATCGGATGACGGTCAGGGACCGTTCACCTCCACCCTGCCGTTGTTAGGCAGTGAACCGGCCCAGGGCGATGAGCCGACCCTTCCCCCGTTCGTCTGGCAAATGAATCCGAGGGGGGCCTCCATGGAAGAGGCCCGCTCCCGGGCCCAGGCAGCGGCCAATGAAAACGCCTGGCGCATCCGTGCCACCGGTGAGTTGGACGGTGCACTGTATCGCAATGTGTTGCTGACCCATCGCACCGTGAATCTGGATGGGGCGGGGGATACGGAGGACGGTGCCTACTACGTGGACTCGGTGACCCACAGCTTCACAGCGGACGGCTATCGCCAACAGTTCACTCTGATTCGCAACGCCACGGGCAGAACAGATGCCCCGGTCGGTGCAACGGACCGCCTTGGAGGAGTGACCGGCTGATGGAAGAGACACTGACCAGAATAGCCCGCCGCGTCGACGAAGCGCACTACGGTAAGTACCGCGGATTTGTCGTCGATAACGCGGATCCGGAGAAACGGGCCCGGCTCAAGGTTCGCATTCCCTCGGTCACCGGTGACATGGTCAGCCAGTGGGCCCTGCCCTGTGCGCCTTTTGGCGGAGGCAGCGGTTACGGCTTATTTGCCGTACCCCAGGTGGATGACCAGGTGTGGATCGAGTTCGAAGAAGGGGATATCGATCGGCCGATCTGGGTCGGTACATTTTGGCAGGCCGAGGCAGACGTGCCGGAGCCGGCCGCCCTCGACCAGCCGACCACCTGTCTGCTGCAAACACCGGGAGAGCATCGGTTGCAGTTCGACGACGAGGAGGGCGAGGAGCGGATCGTCCTGCATCACACCAGCGGCGCCGAGCTGCTGATCGATGAAAACGGCACCGTAATCCTCAAGGACGCCGGCGACAACACGCTGACCATGGATGCCCGGAGCCCGGGCATTTCGCTGGAGGATGCCAACGGCAACAGCTGTGTCATGTCTCCATCCGGGACGACCGTCGAGGATGCCAACGGCAATCAATTGGAGCTGGGGGCGGCGGGCATCACGATCAAGGCCAACCAGGTAGTACTGGACGGGATGGTCTCTCTCGGGGGCCAAGGGGGCGAACCGATCGTGAAAGGCCAGAGTTTCTTGACCTACTACGCGGCCCACGTGCACACCTGCGGCGCGCCGGGAGGACCTTCGTCTCCGCCGATTCTCACCGGTGAGATGAACACCCTGTCGACCAAGGTGAAGACCACGTGAGTCGCAAAGGGACAGAGGATTTTTCAATGACCGATTTAATTAGCCGAACATCGTACCTCAGCTTTCCCTTTCGGATCGATCCCCAAGGACCGCGTACCAGCAATCGGATCGAACACATCCGCGAGCAGATCGAGCAGGTGCTGCTCACCTTACCCGGAGAACGGGTGTTTCGTCCCCAATTCGGTGCCGGTGCGCGGGCGTTGGTCTTCGAACCCAACGACTCGGCGCTCTTCGAGCTGACGCGAAAACGATTGGAGGCCGCGCTGATAGAGACCCTGCGCGGCGAGATCGATCCGGCGACCCTGTCAATTCAGCTGAAGGGGCAAGAAGAGCGGCTGTATGTGGAGATCTCCTATCAGCTGGCCGCGATCGGCCATCGGGAATCCCACCGGGTGGCCATCGGCCGAACAGGAAAAAAACATGGCCCAATCGCCTGAAAAAAAGTTGCGGTTCAACACCGGCAGCTCTCTGGATTGCGGCGAGCGACAGGTCGCTCTGCCCCCGCCCCTTCCGCCGGTGGGGGATGATTTCGACTGGCAGGTGCGGGACTACGACGGGTTCAACCGGTTCATCCTCGAGGAGCTGGCCGCCCGCTTCCCCGAGCGCGACCGGTGGACCCCGGCCGACATGGAGGTGGTGATCATCGATGCCCTCTCCACGGTGCTGGATCGGCTCTCCGACATGTTGGATCGGGTCTCTGCGGAGGCGGTGCTCAAGACCGCCCGACGCCCGGACTCGGTGCGCCGCCTGCTCGCCATGATCGGGTATGACGCGGTGCGACTCGCACCCAAAGAGGCGCAGATCGATCCAACCGTCGAACGACGCGATCAAGAGGCGGCGCTGGAAAAGTATTGGCGGGGATCGCGCCAGGCGATGGAGCAGGCCAAGCGGGCCGGCCCGCGCCGAATTCACACCCAGCGCCGGATGGTGACCCTGTCCGACTACGCCGAGCGGCTCGAGGATCACCCCCTGGTGCTCCGGGCCAGCAGTTGGGAAAAATGGGGCGGCGCTTGGTCGGTCATCTGTCTCGCCACCATTCTCCCAGAGGGCCGACACCTCGACGATGAGGCACTGCTCTCCCCAGAAGCACGCCGGCAGGTCGACGGATTCAATTTTGCCAATGGCCTGAACCCGGTGCAGTGGTCGGCCCGTCCGACCTTTCGCACGGTGCTCACACCGCTGATCGAACGGTTTCGTCTGGTCGGACAGGAGGTTGTATTGAGCGATGGGATCCGGGTGGGGATCTCGATGGACCTGATCATTTCAGTCGACCCGAGGTTTTACCGCTTCGAGGTCAAGGACGCGGTGAGCGTCGCCTTGGGTCAGGGACCGAACGGGTTCTTCGCTCCGGGGCGGTTGACCTTTGGTGAGGACCTACACCTGAGCGATGTGATCCAGCAACTGATGAAAACCGCCGGAGTCGCCAACCTCCTATTCAACGAATTCAAACGCGTCGGCCCGGACTGGCCGGACGCCGGCACAGCCGGGACGATAGAATTGAGCGGACAGGAGTTTGCCGTTTGCAGCAATGATCCGCACCACCCGGAACAGGGCGGTTTTCGAGTAGTGGTGCAAGGGGGAAAAGTGGGATGAGCAACCCCAATGATTTGACCCGGTGGAACCGCGCCGGCTTGGGCCGGTTTCGCTATCTGGACGGCAATGCGGTGACTTATCTCGACCAACTGCGGGAGGCCTTGGCCAGCCGGTTTCCCGCTTGGCGGGCGATGCAGGGGAAGGGTGATCGTCCGGTGCCAGGCGGTTTGTCAGGGGAGCGTGCTCAGCTGCAGCGGCAACAGCGGATGGTCGACCAGTACCACGGGGATCGGGGAGATTGGGCCTGGGAAATTGCGCGAAGTTTTTCCAGAGCCTGTCACCTGCTCACCGAAACCATCGACGCCTATGCCAACGAGGGCTACCTGGGCACGGCCACCCAATGGGAAAACGTGCAACAACTGGTGGAGATGATCGGCTACCACCCTGCCCCGCCCGCTTCGGCGTCCACCCCCCTGGTATTGGAGGCCAAACCGGAACAACGGGGGCTGCTCAGGCGGGGATTCCAGGTCAGCCATACCCCCAAAGATGGTCGTCCGCGGATCGTGTTTGAAACACTGGCTGACGTGGAAGTGGACGCCCGGCTCAACGGACTGAGGCTGAAAGCATTCGATCGCAATCCGGATGACCTGGTCTACCAGGGCGCGGGTACAAACCAGTTGGTGCTCCAGAAGGAGATTCGGGGACTGACGGTAGGTCAACCGTTGGTTATCGAGGGGAGACCGGGTGACGCCGGACCGATCCGTTCCTCGGCACACGCCATCTCCAGCGTCTCGGTGGCCGAGCACACCACCGCGCTCACCGTGTGGCCGGCGATCGCCCGTGGTCGATTTGCCAAGGGCTACACCGAGGTTCATCTCAAACCGACCGTTTGCCTCGCCCCTAGGGGTCCGGGGCCGGAGGTTCGCCGGGAGGTAAAGAGTCCGCTCAAGTTGACCGAGGGGCCGGGCAATCTGAAAACCGGCGGGGTGGCCGTTATCGAAGATGGGGAACAGATCCACTATCGACAGCTCGAAGCGGTTGCCGAACGGGATGTTTTTTGGGGCGCCATCAAGGAGCCCAATATACAGGAGTTGACACTTCGTCTCGACCGGACCTGGATCTCCGCAGCGATCATTTTATCGACCAATGACGAGCTGCAGGACTGGACCAAGTCGAGGATCTTCATTCCCGGCGACCACACCGCCCTATACCGCAAGATAGTCGCGGCAACACCAGCGCCGGCCGGGGTGATGGACCCAATACCGCTCGACGAATATCTGGTGGAGAACTCGGTGTACCTTCCCCCGTCGGGTAGCGCGACCCCATCTGCTCGCGAAGGACACACCGGGTTGACCCTGGCTCGTCCGACGACGGCCGTCGGGGGGATGGGAGAGTGTCCACAGACTGTCTTTGTCCCGCCCGAGCGGCCGGAGTGGCGGGCCGACCCCTATCTCGACTTCGCCGGGTCGGGTAGTGCGGTGATCGAGACGCCGCTTCCGAGCACAATCATCGACCAGGACTTCGCCGTGTTGTCCAGCCCCCGACACCTCAGCTGGGGAAGGTTGTCTGAGGTGGATGTGAGCTCGATACCGGATGGGGCGGTGCTCCGTGCCGATTGCCAGCACTACGGCAGCGGACGGTTCTACCTCAGCGAAACGACCGTTTACACCAAGTTCGAGAAAACGGCACGCCTGATCGACTGGGGCAGGAACACCACCCCGGTGGCGGGCTGTCGGCTCAATCTCGGGCCGGATCCGGACGGAAGCTTGTTGCGGGAAAATCAGCGCATCGCCGTCGAGCAGCTGGATAGCGATGTCGGTGGATCGGCGTTTTTGGCGACAATTGAACGGATTGAGCGGAACGACGATGTGTCGATTCTCCTCGATCGATCGTTGGAGAGCGACAGATTCAATCATCACAATACCGTGATTCGGGGCAATGTGGTGCAGGCGGGTCACGGGGAGACCAAATTCAAGCAGTTGCTGGGTAGCGGCCAGGCAACCGCGTCCAACCAGCGTTTCGTTCTGCGGGCATCCGGCGTTTCCTTTGTCGCCGACCCGAGCCTACCCCACGGGGTGGCCGCTGCAGTGCGGGTTCTGGTGGAAGAGGCCGAATGGATCCAGGTCGGCACCCTCGCCGATTCCGAGCCGACCGATCCCCACTTCACGGTGCGCCTGCGCGAAGACGGTTCGTTGATGTTCACTTTTGGCGACGGCCGGTGCGGCCGCCGGTTGCCCACCGGTACCAACAACGTACGGGTGGAATATCGCGTGGGCAGTGGTCCGGACGGTAACCTGAAGGCCGGCTGTTTT
>JANQET010000312.1 GCA_028278265.1 Myxococcota bacterium | reverse complement strand
TTGGGCGTACCCCACCATTGGGGTATTTGGGCGCCGAGCGATGCCGGCAGAATTGATGGATCTGCTCTCAAAAACGGAAGGTATTTTTGCGCGAGTCCTAAGTGAGAAGAACCCATTTGCGGAGCGGATTTTAGGATGTATCGGTTTACGTCGTGTCAACTATGTGTCAACGAAATGGAACCGGCAATTTCTCGAATTTCGTAAGTGCTTGTATTTATTTGCGCGCCCAGCAGGACTCGAACCTGCGACCCTCGGTTTAGGAAACCGATGCTCTATCCAACTGAGCCATGGGCGCTGGAAAAACTAGTATTTCCAATCGGTTGCCTTGGGAGGCATAGTATATTTCCCTTGGGAATGCAACGGTATGTTTTGGGGGTGATTCACTTTTGGGTCTTTCGGCGATGATCGGGTCGGCCGGGCGGTTGTCCACTGCAGGATCGAGCTGGTGGGGTGGTGCGAGAAACCCGTTGGGTGTTGGGGTAAACTATTGTCGTTATGCGATATTTTGTCATGACAGGAATGTCAGATTGTATCCCAAAGGTGACACCTGGGTTGCTTTTACCCAAAAATAGTTTTGAATTCCGCTAAACGGAACTCATCTAAGATATTGCATAAACCCATCCGGTTGGGTCACTGGCATTGTGCTTGCACTTGGCATTGGCTTCATCGGAAATGACGGCTTGAGCCCGTTTGGGCCGAGGAATTGACAACAAAAGGAGATTATTCATGAGCCGAAAAACTTCAATATTGTTAGCTATTTTAATGTTGGGCAGCTCTGCTGTACTAATGGGGAACGCATGTGACGATGCGGTTCCCGATGTTGTCGAGGATTTCTGCGGCCCCTGTGGGGAAATATCTAAGGGCGACATAACCATTTCCGGGAATGCGGAGCTGGACGGCATCTTCAAGGCGGTGGGCACCCTCGACACGACCACCGGCAAAATCAAAGGCAACTTCGACGCCCGTGTCCGCGCTTTGGCCGAAGGGGTCTTTGATATCGACGTCACCGGCAAATCCACGGCAGACCTGGTCGCCGAAATCAAAGACGAATACAAGTTTCAAATTGCAGATAAATTAGAGGGGGGTCTTGTTGTTGAATACGATCCCCCTCAGTGCTCGGCCAATGCCAGCGTGGCGGTCGAGGCCCAGGCCCAGTGCGAGGCCAAGATCGACGCCAGCTGCTCGGTAGACATCGAATGCGAACCCGGCCAGCTTTCGTTCGAGTGTTCGGGCAAGTGCGAGGGATCTTGTGAAGGCACCTGCGAAGTGCCTACCTGCACCGTCGACGTGGAGCCGGGAACGTTTGCCTGTTCGGGAGAATGTCGCGGCAGTTGCGCGGTCGAAGTGGACGCGGTGTGCGAAGGCAAGTGCGAGGGCCAGTGTGACGGGGAGTGCTCGGGCTATATCGAGAACGCCCAAGGGGAGATGGAGTGCGCCGGCACCTGCAGCGGCACCTGCACCGGTAAGTGCGAAGCAAATGTGGAAGCCTCCTGCCAGGGTGAATGCCGTGGCGAGTGCGTGTTGACCGGCCCGGACGTGGATGTCAATTGCGAAGGCGACTTGAAGTGCGAAGGCAAGTGCGAAGGATCGTGCTCTGGCGGTTGTGAGGGGGAGATCAAGGCACCGAAGTGCGAGGGTCAAGCCGAGTGTGATGCCGATGTTTCGGCCAAATGCGAAGCCCAGGCCTCGGCCCAAGCTTCGGCCAGTCTGGAGTGCACCCCGCCCTCTTTGAACATCGATTACAATTTCAAGGCCGAACTGACCGCCGAAGCCCGAATCGAGTTGGTGGCCAAGATTGAGAAATTCCAGGCCGAGATGGTCGGTATCCTGCAGGGGATGGTCGAGCTCCGTGCCCTGGTCGACGCCGACTACGCTGCATCGCTGGGCATCGAGGCGCCCACCGTGACAATCGGTGCTGCGATCGAAGCGTTCGCCAGCGCCCTCGTCAGCGGCGAGATCGAAGTCGAGGCCCCCGGGCTGGTGCTCTGCGCCGGGCCTGCATTTGACGAGGCCGGCAGAATCGTCGGCTCTCTCTACGGCAACATGCAGCTCACCATCCAGGGTCAGCTCGATCTCGCGGCCCTGCTGAAGCTGTAGTCCGAACCACCGCACACCCAATCCCGAAGAATTCCTGAACAATCGGCGACAAGCGCCGATCCCGCACCATTACTGGTCGTTCTCGGTTTTTACTCCTCAACAAAGCCTCTATCCCACTCGCCCTGATTGAATGAGTGATGGTCAATTTCGGTTTTCCTTCCTCTTTGCCTTGTTGAACAGAATTCCGAGTTTCCTCATTCGGTGTCTGAGGGTGTTGGGGTTGATGCCGAGTAACCGACCCGCCCCTTTTTCGCCGTGAATTTGGCCGTCGGTGCGTTCCAAGGCGCGACGAATGTGACGCTCGATGACGTCGTCGAGAGACATCAGTGCTTCCTCATCGGGGGTGGTGGATGAAATTCTTCCGGGCAGTTTGTCGGCGGTGCGCAGCTCGAACCGGAGCGGCTCGCCCCGGCAGAGGATCATCGCCCGCTCGATCAGGTTCTCCAATTCTCGCACGTTTCCCGGCCAGGTATAGGTGATCAGCTTTTCGATCTCTCCCGGTGCCAGTACCGGGGTATGCCCCAGCTTCAGCTCGTGTGCTTTGCGCTCGACAAAGTGTTGGACCAGGGCCGGAATGTCCTCACTGCGCTCCTTGAGCGGGGGAATGGGGATGGGAAAGACGTTCAATCTGAACCAGAGATCCTCCCGAAAGGTGCCCGTCTTCACCATCTGCTCCAGGTTCTTGTTGGTGGCGGCAATAATCCGAATGTCGACCGGGATGCGTTCGGCCCCACCAACCCGTTCGATCTCCCGATGCTGCAACACCCGAAGCAGCCTTACTTGAGCGGTGAGGGGCATCTCGCCGATCTCGTCGAGAAAGATGGTGCCCTGATCGGCCCGCTCGAACCGACCCCGTTTTTGGGCCAGCGCCCCGGTGAAGGCCCCCTTCTCATGACCGAACAGTTCGCTGTCGAGCAACGTTTCGGGGATGGCGCCGCAGTTGACCGCGATAAACGGACCATTGCAGCGGGCCGAGGCCTGGTGGAGCGCCTGGGCCACCACATCCTTGCCCACTCCGGTTTCACCGGTCAACAGCACCGGACTCTCGGTGGGGGCCACCTGACGAACCATTCGCATCACCGACTTCAACCCGAAATCCGCCCCGACGATTTCGTCCCCCGCTATTTTATGGAGTTCCCGGCGCAGGTATTGGTTGTCGTCGGCCAGACGATCTCTCAGCATCAGCACTTCCCGGTGGTCGAGGGTGTTGGCCAGGGCAATGGCGAACGGTTGCTGGAGCAAGCCGAGCAGTTCCACGTGATTCCCGTCGTACCGATCGGCTCCCTCGGCCGTGAGCACCACCGCACCGAGGCGCCCGGCTTCGGTGGAGAGGGTCATCCGCATCACCGACCACCCGTCGGTGCCGTGAAACCGCAACATCTCCCGGGCAACTGGGTTGCGCTCCGGTGAATCGATGATCACAGCACCTTCTGGAAAGCGGTGCAGATTTCGGTGGATTCGATCCCGCACTGCCCTGGGTAGTGGGGTGAGCACATCGAGCAGGCGCCCCTGCTCGACCGTGGCCATGGCGATGGTGCGCATCGCCCCGAGGCTGGGTTCGTAGATCTGGAGAAACATCCGGTCCACGGGCAGGTGGTCGTTTATGGCACCGATGCAGTCGCGCATCGCCGCTTCGATTTTCAAATTGCCGCAGATCTTGAGGGTGGCGATACGGAAGAATGCGTTGTGTTCCAAGATGATCCTCCTGATGGAGTTCAGTTGTTATATTTAACATCTGTTGGTGGCTTTTTGTCAAATATGACACTGATTGATTGTCGAATATGACAAGATGGAATCGATGACTATGTAACTGTTCGTTTTTATTGTATTTTGTTGAATGGCATGGCGCTCGCAATAGTTCTGGTCAGAGTTTGAACTGGCGAAAGGAGCAACATCATGTCCAACAATTTCAAAATACTCACCATATTGGGGAGTCCCCATGACCGGCGATCGAATACCCGCGCGCTGGTCGAAGATTTTGTCGAGGACGTGGCCGGGTCCGGACTCCCCCTGGAACACCGGGTTGTTTCCCTGGCGCGCAAGAAGGTGCTGCCCTGTAAGGGGTGTTGGAACTGCACGCGCAATAAACCGTGTCCCGTGTCGAAAAGGGATGATCTGGAAGAGATCAAAGCCGCGATGATTGAGTGCGATATGCTGATCATCGCCTCTCCGGTCTATACCAACCAGATCACCGCCCAGCTCAAGGCGCTGTTCGACCGGCTGTTCACCTGGTGTCACATCTTTCCCCTGCTAGGCAAGTACAGCCTCTCCGCCTGTACCACGGGCAACGACGGACAGGACGAGGTGGGCCGGTTTCTGGAGAAGATGCTGGCCACTTACGGTACCTATTCGTTCGGAACGATCGACAGTGTTTTTGGCTTTACGCCCGGGTTTTTTCCGGGTCGGGAGCGCGCGCGGACCAAGAACAAATCCCTCGCCGAACGGGTCGCCCGCACCGTACTCGAGGGCAAGAAGCCCCCGGTGAACCGAATGCAGCGCCGGATGTTCAGGGTGATGCGGCGCAAGATGACCGGTGTGCACGCGATACGTTGCCTGCGTCAGGGCAATGTGCAGGGCCAGCCCGAGCCCCCGTGGTTGCGGCTGAAGATGATGAAGTTCTTCATCGGGAAGCTGAAGTTCACCGAGGCCCAATTGGATACCTGGGCCGGGTTCCTCGACTTCGAGCTGGAGTGGTGGCGGAGCCGGGGGTGGCTCGACGTCAAATCGTTCGAGCAGCTGACCCGGCGGCCGATCCCCGCGGGATTCGACCTGGAGCAGCGGTTGCTAGCCCATGATCGAGGTGAGCAAGCAAGCGAACAGGTGAGGGACGTGGCCTCATGAAACGGTTGGAGATCATTCACCTGCGATTGGCCGGCAACTACCCCGCCGATCTGACCGCTCGGATTCACCGCTCTGCTGCGGCGCGGCAGTCAGCGATTGATATCGAAATCTATCGGCAGGAAGGGGTCATTGACGATCTGAGCGTTCACCTGCGGCACCGAGATAATGACGAAGTGCTTCCCAGTGCTCTGGGCCTATCGCTGGCCGCGGCGCTCAAGGAGTACGGCATGGTGGATCACTCTATTTGGCGTGGGGCACCAACCGGTTGATTTTTCCAATTGTGGCAGGTACTCGAATGGGGTGCTCAGCGGTCGCAAATCGATGGGAATGGTCGCTTTGGTATTCCTCGCCAACTGGCTGGGCTGCGGCCCTCATTCCCAGGGGTCGTTAAAGGGGGAAGCCTCGTCTTCCCAGATCCTCGGTCGGTATGGAGATTCACCCGGCTGGCGCGTCGAGGCGTTCGGCTCCGGGTTGAGATTGCGCACCGGACCCGAGGCAAAGTTTGAGCTGACCTTCCGATATGCTCTTCGAGAATGTCTCCTACGGGTCGGCCCAGGTAGAGATAAAGAACGGGTATTTGTACTTCAACGACGGCAAATGTCGGGAACACGGGCCCGGATTGTTTTTCCGCTATGACGGGGAGACGTTGGATTTCAGACGGAGCCCCCCGGTTTTCGCCAATCAGATCCTGCGCAAGAAATAGGGATTGAGACCTACAATTTCTTGACGGCCTCTGGTGGAGGTGGTTCCTTTATGGATGTATCAAGCTGTGAATTCGCGTCAGGCGCGAGGAGGCGAGTTTCATGAGAGAACAGCCGGTCATCTATCAACAATTCGAGCAGAAGCGGTATGGGCTCGGCATCTACGCTTTTATTGCAACACTGGCCGCGGGCGGCGCGGCTTACTTTGCGTACACCCAGTATACCGGTCTGCAGCAGGCGAGCCGGACCGCTGCGGCGTGCGAAGAATCCAGTAACGGACAACGAAAAGAGATCGCCATCCTACGGGATCAGATGGCCGCCCACATGGGGACTGCGAGCAAAGCCAAGGGTAGCCTGGCAGCCACACAGGCGGAGCTCGAGCAGCTGCGTGCCCAGAGGGCTGAGACGGCCAAACGGTTGGCCGCGTTCAAGGAGCTGACCGAGAAGTTTCAAAAGATGATCGACACCGGCAAGCTCGACGTGCTGATTCGCAATGGGCAGATGATCGTCAAGCTTCGGGCGAGCGTGTTGTTTCCCTCTGGATCTGCCGTTTTATCGAACAATGGCAAAAAGGCCCTGACCCAGGTTGCCGGGATCCTGCGGGAGTTAAAGGATCGCCGATTCATGGTTGCCGGCCACACCGATGACCGCCCGCTGGACAATACCTCCGAGACGGCCAAGTTCCGCAACAACTGGGAATTGTCGGTCGGGCGGGCGCTGACAGTGACCCAGTTTCTAATCGAAGCCCGCATGAGCTCCAAGAATCTGGTGGCCGCCGGTTACAGTGAATACGATCCCGTCTCAACCAATGCGACCGTGGCCGGGCGAAGAGAAAACCGGCGGATTGAAATCGTCCTCCTCCCCGACCTGGGGGAGCTACCCCTGCTCAAGTAGCGCCCCGGCTGAATCGATAACAGCTGTGGGCTCCTCGGCTTGGGGAGGCGTCCCACACTGTTCGGCGGATCGAGTATTCAGCTCAAATCTCGCAGAGCGTTTTCCGACATTCGACGATGACTTCTTTGATGTGGGCGGAGGGGGAAAGTGAAAGAAGAAAGCGAATGGTCTCCATGATGTCTTCCGGTTGTATCATCTCCTCCGGTAACAGAGGGGAGTCCGCCTCATCCGCCATTTTCGTGTTGACCCAGCCGGGACAGATCGTGGTTACTTTGATGCCAGCGGTGGAGAGTTTTTTGTACAGGGATTCGCCCAGTCCGACCAATCCGAATTTGGAGGTTGAGTAGACGCCGGATTCGGCATAGGCGATTTTTCCCGCCAGGGAGCTGATGTTGAAAATATGGCCTTTTTCCCGCTTGATCATCAACGGCACAATTTCGTTGATCAGGAGAAACGGCGCCACCAGGTTGACGTTCAACACGTTGCTGATGTCAGCCGGGGTAGCGCCTAGCGATCCGGGGTGCCAGACGCCCGCGTTGTTCACTAAGATGTCGATGCTTTGGTGTCTATTTCTCATTTCGGCGGCGATGGTGGCGATTTGATGGTGATCCCCGACATCCAGCGGGTAGCATTTCGGATGAATGTCTCCTTTTGTCGCTTCAACCACCTCTTCTGCCACTGCGTCCAATTGGGCACTGGTTCGCGAGATCATAAGCGGCGTGTATCCTTCTCGTGCCAGACCGATCGCGATGGCCCGGCCGATCCCACGTCCCGCGCCCGTTACAATTGCATTGCCAAGAGGGTTCATCTATTGGGCTCCTTTCCAAAAAAACGTAGCGTTTCGACGTAGAGCTGTCACGGGGAAATTGGTCGGTGATGCGAGCTCGATTGTTGCATAAAAAACGGCGGCCTAGCTGAAGCTCCACTGGTCGTCTTTCGCAGACTTGATCTTGGTTCGTTTCTTCTTTGATTTGCTGTCCCAGACGAGGCTCAGCAGCAGGTAGGCCAAAGTGGATTTTTCGCTGAGGGTGACGCTCGTTTTGCCGCCTTTGGAGACCGATCCGGCCACCGATACGTTGATATCCCCTTTATCGACACTGACATCGAAGTTGGTCGTCGAGGTCATCGACTCAGCCAACTTGGCGTCCATCACGACGAAGATCTGATGGGCTACCCGGGCATCGTTCCCCAGGTCATCGATTTTGTCCCGCGCTCGAGGTGAAGCGTTGATGGCGTCGACCATATCGCCCCGTTTGACCGAGAACTTGACCAACGACAACTCCCCGGATCTGAGCTTGCCGTAAATGTTTCCGACTTTTCCCGAACCGCCGACCCCCAGTACCTTGAAGCTCCCACCAACGGAAAGATCGGATTCAGAGGTGGTTGAATAGTCGATGTCGACCGTCACCACATCCTCCACCTCGAGTTTCCCAAAGGGGATGTTCTTGTAGACCTCCAAATAGTTGGTGCCGAAAATCGGTGTCCGCTTCTCCCCATAGGAGCCGAGCTCGATCTCTTCGGAGTTTGCCCGAAAATAGCGAATGCCGTTGTAGGTGAGATGACTGTCTCTTACTTTTGCCATAGCCATGATGTCCCTCCCAATTGAACACGGTCAAAAACCTCGAACTGTGTTTGTTCCCTGACAAAAATTCATTTTCCGGTCAGGTGCCTCGTTTTACCGCTGAGAAATTGAAGCTCAAGCAATCCCGGTGCCACAATTCGAGATGTTGCTTGGGTCATTGGTAATTGTTTGATTTTATTTTGTTTTGTTGATTGTAGGGGAGGGGGATAGCGCCAGTCGTGAGACACTACTGTCTCTGGCGCTGTATCATCTGGAGGATGCCTGCGTTTCCTGTCCTGTGGATTGGGACAGCCTCCCCAATAAACAGCCCGGCAGTTCGGCTCAATTTGATCGGGCGTTGGCTAGGTCAGACAAACGTTGGATGGGGATTTGATAATTCTCGTTGACTGATATAATTCACAGCGCCATGAAGCGCTTATTGAACTACCTTACTCGATACGGTCGATATTTTCTGTGTTTTGTCACTGCGGCGATGTACAGCCTGATTTTTAACCACGAGTTGGGGGTTAGTCTCAAAATGCTCGCAGCATTTTGTTATGTTCTGTTGTATGTGCTGGTCCTCTCACGACACAAATGGATCTTTCTGGTGGGGCTGCCCGCCCTGGTCTTGCCCAGCGCCTTGGCCGCTTTTTTCATCAACAAATTCAACGTCAAAATAACAGTCGACATCGCTTCGGTGTTGCTGCAAACCACCAGATCCAAAGCGGCTGAATTCATTTCGGGTGAACTCGTCTTCTGGCTCGTTTCGGCGGTCGTCGCCTGCGGTCTCCTTATTTGGGCCAATTTCTACTTGATCCGTCGATCGATCCTCCGATCGACCCTCAAGCGGGATTGGTATTTCGAGACCTACCTCTTGTTGGCCCTCGGGGTCACTCTCTTCTTTTGCCTCAATCCGGTCAGTCAAGCCAAGCGCTACGTCCTGGCCCTGATACTGGTGATCACTCTGTTCATCGCTTATTTCAAAGGCCGCGATTTCAAGTTGTTGGTTCTGCAAAAGAAAATCAAGCCACTGATAGTATGTATCGGCTACTCCTTCCTGATCGTCCTCGGGATGGCCAACATGAAACAGGCCCGGCGCTTTCATCCGTTTGATTTCAGTTATGCGGTGGCCCAGCACTATGAAAACCGGGCTGAATTGCTCAAATCGATCGCCAAGCGGAAGGATATTGCGAAATACAGTTCTTCGTTTGATGAAGGGCGGGGCAGCGATCTGAACGTCGTCCTGATCCTCGGAGAATCGGCCCGCCCGGACCATTTCCAGCTTTACGGCTACCCGCGGGAGACCACCCCGCGACTCGTCAAGCGAAAGAACCTGGTTGCCTTCACGAACGTGAAGACCCGCTCGGCCTCGACCAGCATTGCTGTTCCCAACATCTTGACCCGCGCGGCGACGCACAAGCTGGACGAGCTGGGCAATGAGACCTCATTTTTGAGTCTCTACCGCAAGCACGGTTTCTTCACCGCTTGGCTGAGCATGAACGATGTCTACGGCAAGCACAACATTAGCACCACCTCCTATGCCGAACCGGCGGATTTCAAGTACTTCAGACGGGAACACGAGGCGAAATACAAGCAGTCCCGAGACGACTACTTGCTTCCGATATACCGTCAACTGCTCAAAGATCATCAAACCGGTAAGTTGTTCGTCGTGCTCCACACCCGGGGTAGCCATTGGCGTCACGACCGGCGCTATCCCAAAGAGTTCGAAAAGTTCCCTGTGCGAGAGATGTCCAACACCCCTGCCAAGTGCCATCAGCCCTCCCTGGTCAACGCCTATGACAATTCTATTTTGTTCACCGACTACATTATCGATACGCTGATGGAAGCTGTGTACGATCGCAATGCGCTTGTGGTCTATATCGGTGATCACGGGGAGTCCATCGGCGAAGACAATTACTACGGCCATAGCCAGGAGAGCCGCCCTGAGCAGATGATGGTCCCGCTCATTTGGTGGGGCACGCCCACATTCGTCGAAAACTACGGCGAGCAGTTCGCCATTTTGAGAAGCAAAAAAGACACGGCGATCCTACACGATCATTTCTTCCACACACTGCTCGATCTCACCGGCTTCAAGACCAAGGTGATCAAGAAAAAGCTGAGTCTTGTTCACTAGAATTGCTGGGTGAAGCTGAGCATGGGTCCGTCATCGGCGAGGGACAGACTCAGCGGCGGGGTGGGCTCTTCTGCACTGCTGGGCCAGAACAGCAGCAACGCACCGGTGATGGCAGCCGCGGCGCCGGAACAGTAGAGCACCACGGCTGTGCGGTTGTACCGTTTGATCAACTCATTGCGCCTGATCACAGCTTCTTGGGACTCATCGATCCGGTGCTCGTCCCGTCGGCGAGCTGCGGCGACACTGAAGACACCTCCCAGGGCTCCGGAGAGCAGTCCCGCGCTCATCGCTCCAGCTCCCAGTGCGGTGCGCCAACGGGGTCTCGGGGGTGGTCCGACTGTTGTCAGATACGGATCCTTTGCTAGTAAGAATTTGAAATCATTTACAATTTTTCGATCAAAAGGCAACGCAAACAGCTGGGAAAAGGCTTCGTGTGCTGCGCCGCGGGCCCCGGTACGGGCAGTTCTGCCGGTAATTTCGGCGAGGTAGACCGGGCCGTCGCCATTGGGGATGACAAATTCCTGTTGGTCGGCTTCCCGGCGGAGATAGAGTTGGCCACCGCCGATGGGCCGCCACAAGGCGATCTCCGCATTGGGACCG
>JANQET010000306.1 GCA_028278265.1 Myxococcota bacterium | reverse complement strand
GGCGACGATGGCCTCGATGTCGATCATGGCCAAAGTGGTCGAGCGGGCGGCCCGCCTGCGCACCCGGGTAAAGGTGCCCAATTACAGCCCGACCACCTGGCCCGTGGCCCAGCGCATTGCCCGCAACGCGTACGAGCAAGCCGGTCGACCAGAGGGGTACGATCCGGACGATATTCCCTATTTGACGAGCCGTTCGTTCGCTTTTGCCGCAGCGGTCGTCGGAATGATGACCCGTGAGAAAACCGCCTCCAACTTTCTAATCGGTCATTTCTACTCGGAATCGCTCATCCTGGCCGAAACCGGTGTGGCCACCGGGGCGCTGCAGATCGGGGGCACGGACTCGGAGACCCAGCTGCCGTTTTTCATTACCACCTGTGACTACACCCTGATCGGCGAAGAGCTTTACGCTGCGGCTGCTGAGATCGACACCGACCCGGTGAACAAAGCGACTATCGCCGCCCAGGACTGGATCAAGCTCGGGGCAATAGCCCTGTTGGCAACGGGGCTGTTGCTCGGGCTTCTCGATGCGTTGGGTCTGGACGGTGCTGCTCGTCTGGCCGACGAACTCTCGGCTCTACTGACCAAGGGCAAATAATGGTTACCAAAATCGGATACCGTCTACCGTTCGTCTTGATGCTGGTCTTTGGCGTGTTGTTTGTGGTTCAATATTTTGTGCCCCATCCGGCGATCAAGTCGACCACCGACGGCATCCAACAGATCAAGCAGCCGGTGAGTGCCTTCATTATCTTCATCGGCCTGGTCGGCCTGCTGGTGATGCACGCCCGCCGGGTCAAGAATCGGGAACGGCGCTGGGGGTACTCCTTGGTAACCCTGACCAGCGCGGCCGCCATGGCCGTTGTCGGGATGGTCTGGGGTGTGGATCAGGGCACGGTGTACGCCGATTGGTTCACCTACTTGCTCTCGCCGATCGAGGCGACGATGTTTTCGTTGCTCGCCTTTTTCGTGGCCTCGGCGGCGTTTCGCGCGTTTCGCGCCCGCACGGCCGGTGCCACCATCTTGCTCGTCTCCGCGTTTATCGTGATGTTCGGTATGATTCCATTTTTCGAGGAGCTCTTTCCGCCACTCTCCAAACTGGCCTCGTTCATCGTCTCCTACCCCAACACGGCGGCCAAACGGGCGATCCTGATCGGTACCTCACTCGGGGCGATGTCCGTGGCGATTAAAACCATCTTCGGCATTGATCGCACCATCTTGGGAAGGGAGCAGTGAGAGGGTGATGAAACGGGTAATCGATCGACTCATCGCCCTCAGCCGGATCGACCGGCGGGTAATTTACGTCGTCATGCTGCTGGTGGTGGCGCTGCCCTTTGTCACCCCGGTGCGGTTCAGGGCAAAAGCGAGCGAGGAGACCTTGCGGTTCGACCGGGCCCTCGATGCGGCCATCGCCTCGGATGCACCGGTCATTGTCAGTTTGGATTTCGGACCCCAAACCCAGGCCGAGCTGGAGCCGATTTTCCTCGCGGTGCTGCACAAGTTGTTCTTTCACAAGAAAAAGGTGATTCTGCTCAACTTCATTGTCGAAGCGTCAGCCTTGGCCCGTCAGTACCTCCACGAAATGGAACAAGAATACGACCTAACCTACGGAGAAGATTATGCTTACCTGGGGCTGGCCACCCCGTACTACATCGCGATCTACGCCATGGGCACCTCGATCGAAGATTTCTTTCACGAAGACGACCGGGGCACCCCCCTCTCCGAAATCCCGCTGATGCAGAAGGTTCGCAAGCTGGGGGATGCGGCGGCGGTGATCGATGTCGCTTCGCCGAACCTGCCCCATCACTGGGTCAATTTCGGGGTGACGCCTTACAAAATCGACCTGTTGGTAGGGGCCACGGCGGTCAAAGCCACCGACTACTACCCTTATCTCCAGGCAGAACAGATCAAGGGGTTAATCGCCGGCGGGCGAGCAGGCGCCGAGCTGGAGGGGCTGATCAAGGACCAGGGAGTGCGCCCCGAGTTCGGCAGCGCCACGACCAGTCTGGCCTCTCAATCGCTGGCCCTGCTGGCGATTATCGTGTTTATCGTGATCGGCAATGTGGGTTATTTTGTCGGTAGAACCCGGCGACAGGGGAGGGGGCGATGAACCTGGCCAGTGATCCCTATGTTTGGGTTGCCGCCATTCTGACCCTCTGTGTGTTCTCTTTTCTCTACAAAGACAATCCGTTCTTCTGTTTTGCCGAACACCTGGTCGTCGGCTTGGCCGCCGGGTACACCTTCTGCACTTATTGGCAGACCATTTTTCTACCGGAGCTGATCACCCCCTTGTGGCAAGACGGGATGGGGAGCCACGCCCACTTGTGGATTTCGGTGGTGATCTGTTTCATGTGGGCCTGCAAGTACATTGATCGAGCGCAAGACCTGTTCCGCTGCGCCCTCGCATTTTGGATCGCCGTGGATCTGGGTCTTTTTCTACCCACCACGATGAGCGCCCGAGTGCTCGAACAGATTGCCGGCACGGTCAACCTTAGGCTGCAAGGGGACTGGACGGTCATCTTGGGCAACCTGGTACTGTTCGTCGGAACGATCGCATCGTTGACCTACTTCTACTTTTCCAAAGCACACAAAGGGGTTGTCGGTGCCGCCGCTCGGGTGGGCTCCTGGACGATCATGGTCGGATTCGGTGCCACATTCAGCTACGTGGTGCTGTCGAGAATCTACCTCTTGATCGGGCGCGTGCATTTTTTGATGCGCGATTGGCTGGGTATCGTAGAATAGATTCAAATTAAGAGCTGAGTTGAACGCGATTTTGCGCTAACGTGGTCGTGAAAACGACAACAACCCCAGACCCAGAGACTAAAATGATGAACACCATAAAAACCACCGAGAAACACCGCGTCTCCTCCTGCAAAACACCGTTTCGATACCTAACGTCATTTCTCGCAATTATCCTCTATCTATCTGTAACCAATAACCTTAACGCGACGACCCTTCGCTCGCTCGCGCTGGGGGATCTGGTCATTGAATCCACGTACATCGCCCTGGGCACAGCGACCGCAATCGAGACAACCCGACAGCCGAGCGGACGGATCATCCGACTGGTCACGTTTGATGTGGAACAACATTTGGGGAGCCCGGGTCCGAAGCAGCTGACCATTTTGTTGCTGGGGGGGACCATCGGCAGAGAAACCCAACATGTCTCCGGCGCCAACACCCTTAGGTTGGGTCAGACAGCGCTCCTGTTTTTGGAGCAACCGACAACGCAACGCAACGGAGAGCTGTTGATCACCGGCATGATTCAGGGGCATTTCCGCGTCATCACCGATGACCGGACCAACCAGCGATTCGCCACCAGGGATGTACCATTCGAGGGGATTCTGTTCAGTAACCCGGCAGCTGATTCGTTGATCAAAGGGCAAGCCGGCACTTCGACTTTCATTCCCCTGGACCGGCTGATCGAAGAGATCAAACGCCTCGACCGGGGCGAGTAGGGGTAGCCCTTGTAGCTACCCATCACGGCTATCCTTCACGGCTATCCTTCACGGCTCTTCACGGCTACCCTTCTCGGCCACTTTTGATTTGGGGAATTGGGTGGGGGCTCTTGAGCGGGGCGCCTATTTCTTACTCAAACTCTCACCCAACGATTTGAGCAACTCGTCCCTCTTTTTGTCCGCCAGGTAGGGTGCCGCGTTCTGGGCTAGGCAGACGAGCCGGTTACCCGCTTGGGCGATGGTCAGGCGCTTGGTCTGTTCATTTTTCTTCTGCCATGCGGCAGTGGCCTGGCCCAGGTTTGTTTTGGCGGCCTCGGGGGTCTTGAATTGGTCGGTGACACACATGGTCCAGTGGGTATCGCCTTCTTTGTAGCGAACCGTGAACCCGGCCCCCAACTCGTCCAAACCGGCCAGCTTGCTCTTCAACCACGCCCCGCTACGGGCCAGGCGACCTTCTGGGGGAAACGATGCCAGCTCCGAGGGCAGGGACGGATTTTCCTTGATCTTGGCCGATACGGCAGCGGCGAATTTGGGCAGCAGGCGCTGGCCCGCGGCATTGATCGATTCCGGTGTGGCGGTCGGTGATTCGTCGAGCAAGGTGAGGTGAACCAAGTACTGCCCCTTCCAGAAAATCAGATCCCCACTGCCGAATATCCCCCGCTCGGCCAGCTCCGGCGACAGCCCTTTTCCTGCATCCGATGGGTCGAGACGACCGGCTAGAAAGCGGGCCACCCGCCCGAAAGCCCCCAGTGGTGTGCCCTGGTCGTACACCTCCAACGTGATCGTCACGCCCGCGGTGCTTTTGTCGCGATAGTCCACGGTGACCATCTCTTTGAGCCCGTACTCCACGTAGATTTCCGCTCCGCCGTTGATCAGATCGAAAAGATTGGCCGGACCGAAATAGCGCGGCGCCGAGCTAATTGCCCACCCCTCGACCGTTTTGGGCACTAGGGTTCCCGGGCCGCGAAATTCCATTTTCTGCGGCGCATCAGCGGTTTTCCCGGCCCCTGGTTTGGGCGGGTCAGCCAGTTGAATTGACGGTGGCGGTTGGTCCGAAGCCGGCTTGGAGCAGGCCCAAACGACCGTTACCAGCAGGATCCACAAGGCTACGCGCGATAATGAGTCTGGTCTGTGTTGGATCATGGTTCCCCTCCGCATTTTTTTCATAGCTGCGAAATCAGTGCAGTGTACCGGTGTATTCCGGCTGCGATTATCTCCATTGGCGACCATCATACACCAGAGCGCAGGGATGCAAAACTGCCAATCGCAATTGGGCACAATCCTCGCAAGTATTGGGATTGAGGGCGATTTCTTGATCCAACGCAAGACACGTACCATATTGAATAAAAACAATATCGAGCGGAACGAAACTTGCAGAATCCTTCAACGCGGAAGTGGAGAAATGCAGAAAAGACGCGGCTCACAAGATGGATTCAGTTTGACCGAATTGATGATCGCAATGGTGATCATCGGAATCTTCTCGGCGCTCGCCATACCGAGCATCATGGAGGTTCGGTATCGCAACTCACTGACCGAAATGGTCAACCTGGTCGAGCGAACCGCCGTGCAATCGCGCAACATCTCCATCAGGACGAGACGCGCGGCCGTGCTGGAGATGACCGAGAGTGGGGTGTGGATCAACCACTTGCAGACCGCTGACTGCTGGTCGCCGGTGATTGAAGGATGTCTCCACCAAAACGCACTCGATACCGGAATTTTTGCCGATGCCAGTGCGGCGATGTGCGGCGGTGTGGCCGTGGCCGACTCCGCCGACGCTGCCGCCGGCACCCTGATCTGCAGCCCCACTGAGCGCATCTTGAACCAGCAGCAAGGATTTGCCCTCTGTTATTCCGGTCGGGGCGAGCTCTTCGTTCGCACCGGCGCTGACGCAAACACCAGTTGTACCGCGGTGGCCGCCGCCACACCGGCAGCCCCGGTAACCCCCGTTGCCGCTGCTGCCGATTGGAATCGGTCCTGCTCCAGCGATCCGAATGAGGATCCGGTCAGCGACACGGTGATCGATCCCCTGTTCGACGGGGCGGTGATCACTTTCAACCGTCACGAAGGCGGTACCTGCGAAGGCACCGCGATAAGCGTCCGCCGGCTGCTGCTCTTTCCCACTGCCGCTTCGCCGTACAGCAAGGTGACCCCGTGAGACAAATCAAACGAGCACAACAGGGCTTCACCCTCATTGAAATCATGATCACCCTCACCGTCTTCATGATCGCCCTGATGGGCCTGATCGCGCTACAGCGGGCCTCCATCGAGGGGGCGCAAAAGGGCCATGAGCACACCGCTGCGGTCAACATCGCCCGGTACTTTCTGGTCCAACTGCAGAACGAAATCGCCGGCTGGCAGAGCCCACCTTTGGGCACGGATCTCGATGACGAGAGCAACCTGATCGATGAGTCCGCCGGATTCATCCTGCTGACCGACGGCGCGGTGGCCAGCCAGGCCTGGACTACCCTCGACGGGACCGGTGGGTTCATGCTCGATCCGTACCTGGGGCACAGCGCGCTGATCGAGAACACCGTACCGAACACTTCTGCCTCCCGCTATTGCGTGAACTACAGGGTGGAGCTGATGGATGTGCCCCAGAACATCTGGGTCGACGAACCGACGACCGCACAGAAATCCGGGGGAATGGTCTGGAAAGCCCGTGTGCGGGTGATCTGGCCCAAACGCAACCAGTTTCAATTTTGGAGTGAGGCAAATCCCTGCACGATCGAAAACATCGACAACTGGTTCGCCTCTGCTGACCACCGCCCGGATGTGGTGGAATTGGTCGGCGTGGCCACCAGGGAGTTGGCCCAATGAAACGCATCGTACGACGTGTCAAATGGCATTCCCCCGGATTTACACTCACCGAAATGATGATCTCCCTGTTGGTTGCGGCGGTGATCGTCACCCCGTTCTATATCGTCACCAGTGGGGTCTCCGAGCGAACCACCCGACAGCAGATGGAAACCGAAGCGATTCAGCGCAGCCGATCGGGTCTCAACACGCTGATCACCGATTTGAGCCGCACCGGCCTGCTCGTCTCCCCCAACCACGCGGTGGATCCCCGCTCGTTGTGTCGAAACATGGCCAGTACCACCGCGCTCAACCGACGGGCAGTAGTGCATCTCAACCCGGCAGACGAAGACGGGGCCAATGACGAAATTCTGCTCACCGGAAATTTCATCGGCAACGGCAGCTATCCCGCGCTGGTGAACAACAATGTCTTCATGATCAGCGCGATTACCGAGGCGAGTGAGTGCCTCAATCAGTTCGACGAAGCCTATGCCTATGCCCACGTGGTGATCCCATCGGGCCAGCATTTCGATGCAAAGGTCGAAGAAGTGGTCTATTCGGACAGCGATCTGTGTGAGGTGACCGTCGATGCGTCCGAGATGCCCGGGCAGGGCATCACTTCAGGGGATCTGGTGTACGTGGCAGCCAACCAATCGGTGGTGTATCGGGTCGAAACCCTGTTTGAACAGGTCGGTGCGTTTCAGCTGCAGGTCCGGGAGTTGGTGCGGTATTTTGCCGATTTCGGCGCCACCGGGCCGGGGGCCTGCCCCCTGTCGGACGATATCATCGTCGTGCCCTCCCGCCAAATCGTGGCCAAATACGTCGAGGATTTCCAGGTGTGGTTCCGGCCGGTCTCCGTGGCGGCCAGCAACACGGTACCCAATTACTATACCATTGCCGCCCTGGGGTCGACCCGTGAGCTGACCTCGGACGTGATAGACGGGGTCGCGGGGATCAACCACGTGTTTCCGGTGGTCGCCGACCTGGCCAATCCGGTCGATTCACTCGAGTTGGGTTGTGGCAATATTCCCCGTTACGGTCCCGAACACGTGCGGTCCGCTGTGGTGCGACTGGCCGTGCGTTCGGAAACGACCGACCGGTTCGCCGAATACCCTGCCTATGATATCGACACGGATCCCACCTCCGGGATCAGTCGATTGGTCCAGCGCAATCTTCGGCCCTATCCGGCAGCCTCCACCGTGCCGGAGCGTCCGGGCGCCCTGTACAAAATCAGAACCCTGGTGACCGAGGTGGCGATGCCCAATCTGGCCGCCCGTTCGCCGATTTAGAGAGGACCATGACCCGACGACAATCCCATATTCAAGCTTCTAGAGGCGATCGCCGATTGACCCGAGCCCATCGCCGGCAACAGGGCGCGGTGCTGCTCATCGTGTTGTTGCTGGTCGTGCTGTTCTCCGGACTGGGGGTAATGGCCATGCGACACACCCAGGCCGAACTCCGATCGGCCGGTGCTTACCTGGACGGTACCCAAGCAGCGCTGGTCGCCGAAGCGGGCATCGCGATGACCGGAACCGACATCAAGCTGAACTGGAACGAAACCCGAGATTGGCCCGGGGGTACGGAGGACTGGCCACCGTACAAACGGCAATTCGAGCTGTCCGCAGGGACGACCGACAACGAGCTGCAGCTGACCTTCAGCCCGATGTTCGGCGGGGTGGTCAACACGGCGGGAACGCTCCCGGATGACGAGTTCAGGGGCACTCGAGCACTGGCTGCCACCTCGTTGCTGGCCACGGCGCGGGCCACGACCCAGTTGGTCCACGAGCAGCCGATCATCGCGCCCACCGAAGCCGGATTCTCGAACTCACAAGACGATAACATTACCTATAGTTGGTACTACTTTACCGCGAGAAATGTGGCGACCTACGGTTCGCCGTTGGCCAATGTAAATGATATCGGACGGGCAGAGGCCCAATCGCGCATGGTGATTGGCCCGCTGCTGTCGTTTTGAGCGATCCAAGGGACAAGATGAGATATCGGACAATCGGAACAATTTTGGGTGTGTTGATGATCGGCACATTGGCTCACGCACAGATCACCGGAGAGCTCGTCGAGCCCAACGTGATGCTCGTGGTCGACTCATCGGGAAGCATGGACTGGCTCTCCGACCCCATCGTCGATGATCGCAATCAGTGGGAGCTGGCCCAGGAGGCTTGTGAGGCCAACGATCCGAGCAAGAAGACCTCCTGGCACCAGGTGCTCGACGCCTTTTTGGGGAGCATCGAAGCGGATTACCACTGCACGGTGGTACCAGCCAAGTTGCGTCCGGCGTTCAGAGGGCTCAGCCAGGACATGTGCGACGACATTCGGGGGTACCTCCCCGATTACGTCAGCGAATTTCGCAGCTCGTTCTACCCCCATTTCCGGGCGATGCGCTGTGCGGACGACAACTGGGTGCTCAACGACAACGGGTTTTACCAATGCATCGATGACGTCGCAGCGACGGTCGAGTCGATCACCGCATCGGAGATGACCGTCCTGCCGCCCCGTCCACAGGGGTCGATCCTTTGCTATGAAGAGGACAAAGACGAAACCGGCGGGGTCAAGGTCTGCTGGGATTTTCACCCCCTGAGCGAGCCGCGAGGATCCAACGGCATTCTCGATCGGTTCTACTCCTCCGTGCGCTTCGGCGTGATGACTTACGATAACGTGCCCCGGTTGCTCAAAGACGATGCCACCCAGCACGAGCTGGGATGGGATTACGGCGATCTGCGGGACTGGGAGTGCCCCCAGGTCATTTCCCAGGGGGGATTGTGCAGCGATTGGAATGCCGGTGCCCGGGCCGATCAGGTAGGTGCGATCGGGGGGCTGGTGCGCATCAGCGCTGATTTGGAATACGCCAACAGCGCCGTGCGCAACGTGCTGCAGAGCATGGAGCCGCTCAACTGTTCTCCGGTGGCCGCCATTTTGGACGATGTGGGCTACTACTTCGCCACCGACCCGGATGTGCTGCCCTATGCCTACACCCCGCCCAAGCGGGATCCGATCCTGGAGGCGCGGTTGGGTGCGGATTACACCGGTGGCGATCGATACTACAAGTGCCGTCCCAAGCTGGCTATTTTTTTGAGCGACGGCCAACCGACACCGGATTTCGAGTTCCCGGCCGGCTCGTGTGATGATCCGGTGGACCAGGACGTCTGGAAGCCCGGAAGCACCTCGCCGGCGGCCAACTACCATTTCCAATGCCCTTGGCGCTCCTCACTTCACGAGGCGGCCGAGCTCTACGGGCTGACCCAGGACATCGACGCAGACGCCACACCGATCTACCTGATTGTGCTCGGGTTCAACGTGCCCGACGACATCGATTGCACCGGCGCAGTCGATCCCCTACCGGACGAATGCGTCGAGTTGGAAGACCATTACAATCGATGCCGTTCCGAGTACGACGGGCTGACCCATCTCAATCCCCGCCAATTTCTGCACGAAATGGCCTGTCAGGGCTGGCAGCCCGACGCGTTGTCCCATCCCCCGTGGGTACAGAGCGACGGCGATACAACGGTCTACGACTGCAACCAGCGGGGATGTGCCCTCTTTGTGCAGGACACTTCGGAGCTGATGAAGAACCTGGCCATGGTCATCGAGAGCTTCTCGTCGAAGGTGGTGACGCGAACCGACGTGGTGACCTATAACGTGCCCTACAACCCGGCCGAGCCCGAGGTTCAGCAGCACGAATTCAACTCGGGATACATCGCCAAGCACGGGGATCGCACAGATGCCGACTCCCAATGGCAGGGTGTGTTGTGGCGCAATGAATTTGCCTGCACCACCGGTTCAGGAAACGAGAACGTCGATGTGGGGGCCATCCTGGCTGTCCAAGGGGACAACAGGGAGCTGCGAGCCCTGACCGAGCCCGACGGACACGACACCTTCGTCAGTGTCCTCGACGATGAAGACTACCCCAATCCCCAGGCCAACCTGGGCAGCTGGATCACGATGAGCCCCCCGGCCTCGACCGAGCCGTATGCAGACTTCAAACTGTGGGATATCAAAACCGACATCGGCGAATTCACCGACTGTGACTACGGTGTGGCCGCTGATCTGCCCGCCGATGCCAAGGACCTCTGCGACAATGCCGGGGTCAGTCCGGTGCGCGACGAGACCGTGACCTATCTATTGAACCGCGGACTGGCCGATATTTTCAACGCCACCCCGACCGTGCTCGGGCCGCCTCGGCAGCAGCTGGCCCACGTTTCGTACAACCTCTACAAAACCGACCCGGAGAATTTCAACCGCCGGCCGTTTCTCTTTGCCGGTACCAATGACGGCGTGCTCCACGCCTTTGACATCCGAAAAATGACCTCGACCAGCGAGGAGGTGGAATCCTGGGGGTATATTCCCCGCGCCCTGTTGCGGCAGACCAAAAATCAATTTCCCATTCCCACGATCGAGGTCAACCTGGATCACACGGCCTACACGCTGCCGGCGGTGAGCGGAAACGACTTTTATCAGCACCTCTTCCTGATGGACGGTTCTCCGATCGCGCGGGACGTGCTGCTGTACCGCAACATCGAAACCCTCTCTGCGGCGACCGATGAAAAGGATTGGTGGCGCGCGGTGGTGTTCGGTGGAATGGGCAAGGGGGCGCGAGGGTACTACGCCATCGATGTGACCGATTTTCTGCAACAGTCGACCGAGGACGATCCCCCGGATCCGGTGCTGCGCTGGGAAATCAGCGCTGCAGACGACCTGTGGGGAAACAACGAGGCACCGGCTGCCGCAGATGACCATCCGTTCAGACACCTCGGCTACTCTGTGTCCAAACCCGCATTGGCCTATATCAAGTACAAAACCGCCGATTTCACCGCTGAGGAGTCATTGGTCGAGGTCGCCGCCGCCGTATTGCCCGGGGGCTGGGATCCGGATCCGGAAGTCAGCACCGGCGTCTACGTGGTGCGGTTGGCCGACGGCCGGTTGATCAAGTATCTCGATCCCAAGAACAGTGACCATATCTGCGAATACTCCGACGGCATCACCGCGGATGAACATGCCCAACTGTTGGGCGAACCGGTGCTGCCTTATGGTGCTCGTTCGCTCAAGGTGGCTGAGCGACTGTTCATCGGCGACGATCGGGGCCGCTTGTGGATGGTCGACATGGCGGACGAAGATGCGGATGAATGGTGCCTGTCGCTCTATTTCGACACATTGCTGTCGTTCCAGTATTCATATGATGATTGCGGATATCCATCCTTTGTCAGCCCCCCGACCATCGCCGAAGCCCAGGAAGGGGCCGATCGGAGCACGGTGCTCATCTTCGGTACCGGTCAGTACGATCAGCTGTCCGATATGACCTGCAACCGCATCTTCTCCCTGACCGACACGATCACGACGGAGAACAACCTCACCTTCCATGAGCCACGGGTAAATTGGTGGATTGGGACCGATTTTCCCGAGAGCGGTGACATTCAGACCCAGATGCCCGACTCGGACACCTGGCGGCGTCTGGATATTTACAACATGATGATCAACGAAACCCACGTGGATTTCGATGGGTACATCGGTGCAACCGAAGACTTTTTCAGCGTGGGCGAAAAACACATCGGCCGTCCTATCGTGTTCGACGAAATGGTCTATTTCACGACGTTTATCCCAATCGATGATCCCTCGACCAATGGAGATGCCTGTCAGTCCGGTCGATCGCGAATTTGGTCGGTGGATTTCAACAACAGAAACGGCCAGAACATCGACACGGGCATCGACGATGACGACTGGGAAACCATGTACACAGCCAATGATTTCGGTGGGTTCCGAGACGGGGTCAATACGGCGATGTTCATCGAGTATCCCGGCGAGCTGCTCACCGGCGTCAACATCGTGCGAAGGCCCGAGTGTGTCACGGCGAGCGGGGATCCCCTGTTCAAAATCGTCGCGCAAAAAGCCGACCCGGGCTACAACCCGGCACAACCCGCACCCGGCGCGCGTCCGATCCAAACCATTGAAGTGCCCATGCGAAAACGCGGCGGCATGCCGAAAACTGCGGTGAGGTTCGACTCATGGACCATCGTGTTCTAATACAGCGACGCTGTCTGATATCACTGATCGTCGGGGTATCTCTCCCATTGATTTTGGCCTGTACTTCCCGGGATGGTACCGGCGAAGGGCAACCCTCCCAGTCGCCTCCGTCCCCGGCCGAGAGTGTGAGAAAAACCAGTGATCCCGTTGAGGTTCGATCGACCAGTGGTCGGTCTGTGGCACATCTGGGGCAGGGCACCATCACTGTCTTTGGCATTGCCTTGCCCTCGGGGATGAGACCGGCTGCCGCCCCCCAGGGCATCTATCGCTTTGAAGGGCTCTATCCGGCGAGTCAGGTGGAGCGGCAAATCGCCGACCAGATCAACTACAAGAGAGAGAGCCGCGACACGTCCGGCGTTCTGTTCAGGAACTCGCGCCCCAAAAAAGCTACCAGCCACCTGGATCAGCGGACCACCTTGGCTATCCGCGTCGGAGATAAAAAGGGAGGGGGCTGTCGACTCGATGTGTGGCTCGACAGAACCGTGGTTTCGGCAAAAGAGAAACCGGGGGTCCGTCCCCGGGCCTCAAGGACTGCTACGGGACCATCTGCGAGAGCCGCCCCGTCCACCAAACGTCGACGCTCTTCGATGAGCCAGCGGCAGCAGCAAAAAATGGTCGAATCCCTGCGGGTTCTCGACAAACTGGCCGACCGCAAAAAACTGGACGATGAAGACAAGAAAAGCAGCTTCTTTCACTAGCCCCAATCGCTGAATCACACCACGAAACGACCCCGAATCTACGCTTGACTTTTTAAATCAGAAATTTATGTAAAGTTTAAGATGTGGTGGTTGAAGAACGGAAGAATAGGGGTTGCGGTGATGGCCGCTATGTTGTGCTTATCGTTGGCCCCGTTTGCGGCAACAGCTACCGGATCATCAGAGGAGAAGGGACCGAGTATGGAAAACTACACCAAACCCGACCCAACAGAGCTGAGGCGTCGACTGACCCGACGACAGTTCGACGTCACTCAGCGGGGCGGCACGGAACCCCCTTTTGACAATGAATTTTGGAACAATAAGTCACCCGGAATTTACGTGGATGTGGTATCAGGAGAGCCGTTGTTCAGCTCCCGCGACAAATTCGATTCCGGCTCGGGGTGGCCGAGTTTTACCCAACCCCTGGAACCCGCCAATATCGTGCTCGACGAAGACCATTCCCTCGGCATGCAACGGGTCGAGGTTCGCTCGACTCATGCCAAATCCCATCTGGGCCATGTATTCGAAGACGGTCCGGCACCGACGGGGTTGCGTTACTGTATCAATTCGGCAGCGCTGCGCTTTATCCCGCGAGAGCAGCTTCAAGCAAAGGGGTATGGGGGATACGATGGTCTGTTTGAACCCAGAAAAGGGAGTTCGATGACAAAGGCATTACAACCGGAGGTGGCCATTCTCGCTGGCGGCTGTTTTTGGGGAGTGGAAGACATTATTCGCAAGTTTCCCGGGGTCCTCGAGACCGATGTGGGGTACACGGGAGGGTCCCACGAAAACCCGACGTACCAAGATGTCTCATCGGGAAAAACCGGCCACGCCGAGGCCATTCGGGTGGTGTTCGATCCGACCAAGCTGAGCTATCGACAACTGATCACCGATTTCTTTCGACTTCACGATCCAACCACACCCAACCAACAGGGGAACGATATCGGCACCCAGTACCGATCAGCCATCTTCTATACCAGTCCACAACAAAAGGAGATCGCTGAGCGGGTCAAAAACGAGATTGGAAAAGCGGGCAAGTGGCCACGCCCCATCGTCACCACGATAACCCCGGCCGGCCCATTCCATCTCGCCGAGACCTACCACCAGGACTACCTGCTCAACAATCCCAACGGCTACACCTGCCATTTTCTCCGCAACTGGTAACAAAGGAGGGTTGCCCCTGATTTGACCGGGGCGATTCTCGGGTTTGGTCACCTGTTGACCGATTCCATCCATTTATCCATCCAATTTCATCCATTAATTTGGCCGACATGTTTGAAATGGATATGCTGACCATAACCTTTGGAGGGCCGAATGGAATGGTTGTCGAATACGCCGATCAGCCCTGGGCTGGTCCGCAGAATTGGCGAAATTGACGAATTCAAGGGACGCTGGAAAGAAAACGGCACCTTTTCCCGCGCTCGATTGGCTGCGCTCCGGCGGCTGGTCATCGGAGAGTATGCCGACGATCGCGCCGAAATGGTCGGACTCGTTTTCGAGACGTTTGCCGAATCGCCGTTATCCGAGAAAAAGATTCGCCACCTGTACGCTGTCCTGTTCGACAAGGCAGAAGAGGAGGACTATCAGCCCGGGCAGTACAAGACCCACCCCAACCCGGTATTGGCGTATGACCGAGAGGGGTGCTGCATCGGCGTGGTCTTTGAACCGACCGCGCCCGCAGATACCCGGGATCGAATCGATGAGCTCATCGCCTGGACCAACCGATCGATTGCCGAAGCGCGACACCACCCCCTGCTGATCATCGCCGTTTTCACCGTGCGGTTTCTCTCCATTCAACCCTTTGCAGACGGCAACGGCCGATTGTCTCGAGTGTTGATCATGTTGCTGATGGTCCAGGCGGGATACACCTATGCACCGTGCAGTTCCCTCGAAAAGATAATCGCAGACGACAAAGAAGCCTATTATCGGGCCCTGCGCAGGGCACAAGCAACTCTGGACCGGGATGAGTCCGGACTCACTGACTGGCTGACCTACTTCGTACAAATGATGTTCAGGCAACAAGAGGCCCTGGCCCGCAAGATCGCCGAGGAAAAGCAACTCACTCCTCTTCCTCCTCTTTCGAAAAACCTCCTTCGCATTGCAGTCGAACACGGTCGGGTAACGGTCCGCGATGCCGCGTCCCTCACCGAAGCCAACCGCAACACGATCAAAGACCATCTCAAGCAGCTCGTCGAGACGGGCCACCTGGTGCGCTACGGGCAGGGCCGGGGCTGCTGGTATGAAAAAAACTAGACTCAGGCGCGGAAATTGTGGTGCAGCTCTTGGATGAAGTACCACTGGACATGGTGCTGCAAAAGCCGCTTCTCCAGCGACTCGAACAGCTGCTCGATGATGTCACCGCGCCCGAGGCTCAAGCGATCCACTTCAAACCGAAATGTGTCATCAGAAGTGCGGATCAGATAGGGGGTCAGCACGACCACATCGTCATCGGTGAAACGGCGCAGGATGAGATCCATTCCCGCACCCCCCATGATTGTTTTTCCCAATAAGGTCACTGGCTTGCAGAACTGGTTCCCCTCATCGAACACATTGGACACGATCTTCTTGGTCATCAGCAGGCGCATCATTTCAAAGGGCACATCGGTCTGGGGAAGCGCCACATTGAGCAGGTGAATCCTGCCGGCGCCGTAGCGGGTCGCCAGCCGTTCAATCGTCTCCCGCATCATCCCGAACACCGGCTCCGGGTAGTTGCCGACCATGTGGGGATTCAGTCCATGGGCGGTCAAGGCGCCGCCGAGCAGATAGGTCGCTCCGAAGTGGGACTGGGCGAGAAAGCCCGCCTTTCCCTCGGCCTGGGCCGATTCGATCTGCTCCACCGTATCGGTCATCTCGACGCGATTGCGGACCGTCCAATAGCTTTCGTACGCTTTGACCAGGGCAAACAGTTTCTCGTAGTAGTGGATGACGATGTGCTGCAACACATTATCGAGCCCGGTCCCCTGGTGGGGCAATCCCATGAACGCGAGGTTCTGCGCGATGCGCGCCACCTCATCGGGGTGCGATTCGTAGTGACGCATCCCCTGTTCGATGATCAGCGGCCGCCCGAATTTCCATGATTTCTGCTTTACGAGCGCCAGATTCTCTTTGGTTAGAAGCGCTTTACCAACACTCATTTTTCTATCTTAGGGTTCGCGAACACTCTCCAACAATGCGATCGATCACTTGAGTCGAAGAATCGGCCGTGCCGTCGAGCTCGAGCTCAATCATCATGTCCGCGACGATCTTGTCTGTGGTTTTTGCCACGATCCGGTGGTCAATGGCAATCGCCCGGGCCGATTTTTTTCGCGCGCCGGTGCGCACACAGAGAATGTCTCCCAAAGAGGTGGCGTTGAGATACCGGATATCGAGCCCGGTGAGCCGCAGGTCTCGCGCCACGGAAGCGACCGTCTGGCCCGTCCGCCGACCGATCCGGTCAAACACGTCGATCAGGGCTCGATGACAAAACCGCAGGTATGAAACGTGATAGGTAATCCCCTGAGCGTCGGTATCCTCGTAGTACACCCGCTGGGGCAGCTCCACTGCAAAATGCCCCTCATCACCAAACGGAACCGGGGGCAGGGGGGCCTCGTTTTGCCGCTCAAAGGAAAAATCAACACTGTGCACGATGGACGGCACCGGCACCAGCCGCTTGTGCTCGTCGAGAAACAACACCTCGATCGACGCATTGGCGATGCATTCGTCGGTCCCCTGGTTGATCAGCTGCTGGTCAAACGTGGCGCGATGGGAGGAGCTCTTTCGAACCCCGGTGTTCACCTGCAGCGCGTCGCCGAATCTCGCCTCACCCACGCAGTCCAACTCTACCCGGTAAACGTTCACCGTGTACTGGGTCAGCCACGATGGATGGCGGGCCTGCTCACACAGCGCCTCGATCGCCTCGACCCGTCCCCGATCCATGAAGCGCAACGCAGCGGTGACGTCGAGCGCCCCTCGCCCGTTCAACTCCCCGTTGCTCACGCGCACCGGAACAGAAAACCGCAAGTGGTGATGAGAGGGGCGTGGAGCGGGTGAATCAGTTGGTTCTGTTCTCGTGGCAGGTGCTCTGTTGGACGGCTCGATCTGTCGATTGATCGCCATCGAGGTCTGGAGACCGGACATGATCGCTCCCTCATACCCCCCACCGGCCTGGGTCCAGGCCCCGGTGAGATACAAGCCAGTGATCGGCGTGCGATTGCCCAATCGCTTCCCCGCAGCTTGTTCCGGTATTTGGTCGAATCCGTAGATCGCGCCTTGATGGTTGCGGGTATACCGCGCCATGGTCCGGGGAGTAGCGAACTCCCGCACCACCGTATGCTCGTTCAACTTGGGAAAGCGGGCGGCGTACTTTTTCAACAATCGCTCTTCTACCGCTCGTTTTTGACGCCGGTAGTCGGCCTCGCTGAGGGTTAACCAATTGCCTGCCGGGGTGAGCTCGACAACGGCAAATGTTCCCCTACCGCTGGCGGCCTGTCCCGGCTCTGCAAATTGATAGTTGGCCAGGCACCAGTTGGTTCGTTCCAAATCCCCTTGGACCGCGCGGGTGAACGCTACCTCGTGGTCGAATTGCTGATTGACCATGAAGGACTCATCGACGATGCCGATGTCGCTGGGGAGGCAGTCGAGCCCGAAGTACATCGAGTAGACAGAGAGGGATGTCTTCATCCGGCCGACCCGATGCTTGAATATCCCGGAGAGATCGTCTTCACCCAGCAGGTTGAAAAAGGTTTCGTGGGGATTGGCGTTAGAGACCACCGTAGCGGCGCCGATGAAATCGCCCCCTCCAATCTCAACGCCGCGCACCCGATTCTGTTCCACGACGATGCACTCGACCGGGGTTCCCACCACGCAAGCCCCACCCAGTTCGACGAGCCGTTCGATCATCGCCTCGGTGATCGCCTTGCCCCCGCCGGTAATCCGCCCCGCACCGTCCAGCAGGGCACTGCCGCTGACACAGGTGGCAAAAGTCGCAGTGGCGCGATCCGGGGGCAAGCCGAGGTACATCCAGTGTTGAGAGAGCAGGGCGATGAGTCGTTGATCTGAGACGAACTCCCGCAGGAGATCGCCAAATGTGCGATTCCCGTACCGCGCGGAGAGGCGTTCCTGCAGTGGGACGGCAAAATCCGGATCGAGCCACGGCTCGGTGATATGATCCTTCAACATCCTGAAATGTTTAAAGAACCGCTCAATACTATGCGCCTCGTGGGGAAACAATCGTCCCAGATGTTCGACCAGTTCTTCACGGGCATTGGGCAACTTGACCGCCATCCCGGGGTATTCGGCTGAGTAGAGGATCTCGGGCCGGGCATGGGTCAATTTGTCCACCACGCCGTAGCGATCGAACACGGTGTGAATCATCGTCCCGGGCCACAACCCACCGAAGTAGTGCAGGGACACGTCGAACGAATACCCCTTGCGTTTGAATGCATGGGCATAGCCGCCGGGTTGGGTGTGCTGTTCGATTACACACACCCGATAGCCCTGTCGGGCCAGATCCAGCGCGCAAGACAGCCCGCCGAGGCCGGCACCGATCACGACAACATCATTGTGCTCCGGGATGGATTGGTTTTTCAGATCGACCAACGGGTGTCCCAGACTCAACTATCGAGATGCAGAATCGTCTTGAGCACCAGGCGATCGACCGCCATGATCAGGCGATTGTCCAGCTCCCGCACGGCAATATCGACCACGGTCTGTTCGGGATTGATGTCGCGAGCGGCACAGATGACCACCGCGTCCCGTTGCTCGGTTTTCCCGAGAACGCTGAGGGTGTCGATTTCTGCCGGAATGGCCAGGACCTGGTGGCGCACCATCGCCCAGGTGCAAGTGACCTGGACCGCCATGTCGGCGAGGATCGGATTGAACTCGAACTTGCCGGGGGTTTCTAGCATGGCCAACGCGTCGTCGGTCAACGAGACCAGGCCGAAGAACAACCCGTTGCGCTCCACTGTGGCGTGCAGACCGCGAAAGATCGGGCCGGTGGACAACCCTTCGGAAAATTTCGAGTCGAGGAGATTGTAGAATGAGGGACCGACCTGGGATTTGGCGTCGCGCAGGGCCTGCAGGTCTTCACTGGTGAAGTCGAGGGTGACCCGATCCTGCACCTGTGACGAGGCCACGCGACAGGTCGCGAACGCCAGGTTGGACTGGCCCTTTTCATCGAGTGTGGGGCGGTCCGCGGGCAGTACGGTCACCCGATCCCCGTCCCGAACCAGCTCAATCTCGAACTCGGGGTGGCGAATCTGCAGGGGTCGGCGGAACCGAATATCACAAGGCCACTGCCCGTTCTGGGCCAGCGATTCGCAGAGCAGCTCGGTGATGAAGGTGCCCGGCACCACCGGCTCGTGGCGAACCAGATGCTGCTCCAGATAAACATCCCGGGGCAGGGAAAATCTGGCTTTTTGCCCACCGCTGTTGACATCCAACAGGTGGGGCAGGGGGCGACTGGCCATGCGGGTCGAGCTGACCTGCCGGCCGGACACATAGGCCGCCTCGCTGTTGAACGCGGCCAGCTCACCACGGCTGGAGCCGGTCACACCGTCGAGAAACAGCGATATCCCCGAGGCAACGTCCAGGGCCGTCAATCCACTCTGGGCAAACCGTTTGGCCTCTTCTTCGGTAACCATGCCGGTACCGGACCAGGCGGTCCAGTCTATTGTCTGAGCCCGAAGCTGGGGATGGTGCGCGCCGAGCTCATTGACCATCGCTGCGAGCAGGTCGTTGGCCAGCGCGTAGTCGGTTTGCCCCGCGTTGCCGAACAGTCCGGCCACGGAACCGAAAGCGCTGAGCAATTTGGCCTGCCGCCAATCCAGGGTGTCGATCAAAGCGAACAGGGGATTGAGCTTGGTATCCAGTGTGGCAAAGATGGTCTCTTCGTCCAGCTCGGTGATCCGCTTGGCCCGCTGAACCCCCGCGCCGAGCACCACACCTCGGATGGGCTCGGTCTGGGCCACCCGTTGGACGAGGGCGGTAAATGATTCGATGTTGGTGACGTCACACACCTCGTATCGGGATTGAACCCCGTTTTGTTCCAGTCGTTCGAGGTTGCGCGACAGCTCCCATTGGGCTCTGGCCTGAACCCCGCGTTTCTTGGCTTTGGCCAAGGGGAGTTGCTGTTGCCGCACCAGCTCGATCTCCAGCTCGCGTATGACGGTGTCGATCTGGTCCGGAGCGGTGGCCATCCAAGCGGGTCGATCGGTGGGCAGCTCGGTTCTGCCGGTGAGCAGCAATTTGCAGCCGGTCTTCTGAGCGAGCGCCAAGACGCACTCAAACACGATGCCCCGGGCGCCGCCGGTAACCAACAGAAGGTCTCCGGAAGTCAGAGTTGGCGAGCCGGCACTGGCTTGAGCGACCGGCGCCAAAACCGGTCTGCCCCGACCGTCGGTGCTGTGACCAATTTCGAGTTTATCGTAGGTGAGGGCAATATCTCGGGCGATCGCCTTTTCCCAGGCAAACGATCCCACGTCTACCAATTGAAACGTGCACGCCTCCAACTCCCGGGCCAGACTGCGCACGAAGCCCGCGGGAAATGCGCCCAAAAAACGACCGGTGGCGCGCTCGGACGCGCCGAACACCCCATCCCTGGAGATGGGCACCACCACGCGCATGGGCCGTTCGGCAAGCGGAGCGGCCAATTTCTGGAAGCTCTGATAGAGCCTCCGGGTCTCCTGGCGCAGTGCCTGGTGTAGATGAAACCCTTCCGGCGCGACCGTTTTCAATCTGTGATGCGCGAGGTACAACACCGTGTCTGCCCCGCCCAAGGCCGAGCGCAAATCGCCCTCGCTCATGGAGGCCAGCGAGTCGACGACAATTGTTGAATACTCAATATTCTGCGCAGACAGCTGCCGGCCGATGGCCTCGGTCAGCGCGTCATCGCCGTCCACCAGGCCGATCACTCGTCGGCAGTCGAACGCTGTGAACTGATCATCGGTCAACCGCTCGAAGCTGGGGGTGAACAGTTGGCAGCCCGGAGTGTCCCCAGCTGCTGCGGGTTGGCTCCCTTGGGCAGTGGCGGCAGCCGGTTGAGCAGTCGATGCACCTGCGGCTTCCGCGCTCATCGCCATCAGCGACTCGGCCAGACCGGTGATGGTACGCGGTCCGGTGGGCCGTTTCTCGGCGTCCAGCTGATGCTCGGTGGTCAACGCGACCCAAATTTCGGCCCGCTGGACCGAGTCGATGCCCAGATCGGCCTCCAAATCGAGGTGATCCTCGAGCATCTCGGCGGGATATCCGGTCACCTGCACCAGTTTCTCGCGCAACCGTCCCACCCAAACAGACAGATCATCCCCCTGCTGAACGACCGGTGCGGCCGGTTCCTCAGGGGGTGCCGGAGGGGGGGGCGCCTCCTGTTGTTGGGGCACGGCGCCGCACTCAATCGCCATCTCGGCCAAGGTCTGGGCCAGATTGGTCAAGGTGCGCACACCACTGGGCCGCTTTTCACTGTCCAGCTTGTGCTCGGTGGTGAGGGCAACCCAAATCTCGGCTCGTTGTACCGAGTCGATGCCCAGATCGGCCTCCAGATCCAAGTGCTCTTCGAGCATCTCGGCGGGATATCCGGTCACCTCGACCAACTTGGTGCGCAGCCGCTCGACCCAGACGCTGACATCCGCCTTGTTGGGGGCCGCCGCAGGGGTCGATTCCGGTGCCGGTGGAGCAGCAGTCGGCTCGCTCGCCATCGGCGCTGGCTCAGGCGCTGATTGAATTGCTGCTGGTGCGGGTTGCTGCTTGACCTCGGCCCGGGCCGCGATGCGCGGCGAGGTGTTGACCCTCACCTGGCTCAGGAAGCGGTGATGGACCTCTTCGATCAACGAAATGACCGAGGGCTCGTAGGTTTCCATGTAATCGATAAAATCCGGCGAGAACATCCCCGGCAGATTTTGCCGGTCCGCTGCCGAGTCCAGGTGTCCCAACGCGATCAGAAATGCGCGGGCGCGCCTGAAGGTCTCCACGTCACCGACCTTGGGATGCAGGGTAGGTGCCGCGCGGAACGGTCGACCGTCGAGGATACCGCTGATCATCTTGGTCATCGACCAGCCTGGGCCGACCTCGAGGAACTCCTGGACCCCATCGCCGTACAAGTGGTTGATTTCCCGCGGCAGGTCGAGTCGGGTGACCAGCTGGGAGGAGAGGTGCTCGGCCAAATGTTCGGTGGTGACCGCGGCCGGGTCGATGTATTTCCCGGTGATGGTGGAGAGAATCGGGACCTTCGGCTGCGCACAGGGCAGCTTGAGCAGTTCGGTCTTGAACGGCTCGCGTGCCGGCTCCATGAACCGGGAATGGAACGCCCCGCCGATCGGCAGCAACCGCGCATCGGTGCCGAACGATTCGGCCAGCGCCACCGTGCGCTTGATCGCGTCGAGCTCACCGGCGAAGATGAAGCGATTGGGCCCGTTGATGTTGGTCATCTCGACCCGGTCTCCGGCCATATCCAGGATTGCATCCCGTTGATCAGAAGAGCAGATCACACTCATCATGCCCAGCGCAGGCCCGTTGCTCTTGTTGATCTGTTCGACAGCTCGAATCCGCGATTTGACCACTTGATAGGCGGTCTCGATATCCCACACCCCGGCCACGGTCAGCGCGGATATTTCGCCAAAGCTGTGACCGATCATCACATCGGGGACAATGCCCAATTGTTCGAGCACCTTGGCCATCCCCAGCTCGATGGAGAACAACGCGGTCTGCGCACCGACCAGGGTGCCCAGCGCTTTGGCGATCGCCGGATCATTCTCGTCCCCGTAGATGTGGCCGAGCAGATTGAAATCGAACTCGCGCCGCGCCAACTCGTCCACCTGATCGAGCACCCCTTTGAACAGGGGATTTTGCTCATACAAAAATCGCCCCATCGTAATGTAATGGGTCCCCTGTCCGGGGAAACAGAAGGCCAGCTTACCGACAGCGGCCTGCGGTTCGACTTCGGCACAGAAGACACCGAGCGACTCGAGGGGCGTGATGCTGTGGCCCCCTTCGATCATCTGGAGGGTCTTGCCCAGCTTGGTCTTGAGATCCGCCTGATCCTCGAAGGTAATGGCCAACCGGGCGCCGACCGTGGACCCTTCGGAAATGAATTCGGGGATCGGTTGTTGCTGGACTGCGCGCCCCACCGCCGAACCGAGGTTTTCAACCTTTTCGGCCAAACAGACAAAAATATCTGCCGACGCTTCATCGCCGGCGCGGATGATTGGTGTTCTCGTTTTTCCCACAGACCCCTGCACGAAAACCTCCTCTTTCTTCTCTTGATCAGCAGCACCGTTGGGGCTCGACACCACCGCGAAGTAGTTGGCCCCGCCCAGCCCGATCGAATTGACCCCCGCGGCGGTGAAACCGTTCTCCAGCGGAGCAGTTTCCTTTGACGGCTCGACCGCATCGGAGAGGGCAGCGATTTGGGGCTGTACGGTGTTCAAATTTTTGATTTTTGGAACAGTTCGCTCGCGCAATGTCTGGATCACGCTGAGCAGAGAGCTGGCCCCGGAGCCGCCGTACAAATGACCCACATGGGATTTGATGGCGGTGATTTTAATCGGAGGGACGGATTTGTCCGGACGCAGCTCTGCGGCGATGGATCGGGCCTCTGTGCGGTCAGAGATGGGATTGGCCGACCCGTGAGTTTCAACGACCCCAATCTGATCGTGTCGGATTGATGTTTTGGAAATAGTGTTGCGAATCGACCGGCGAATCGCCCGCTCGGAAGGCGCGATCATACTCCGGCTGTCCGCCTCGGACGAGCCTGAAACCCCATGGAGCACGGCGAGGATGTCATCATTGTCCCGTTTGGCGTCCTCCAGGCGTTTGAGCAGATACAACACGCCGCCCTCGCCAATCAGGAATCCGTGACCGTCCACATCATAGGGTTTGGGAGTGGTCAGGGCCAACACATCGAGACCGGAGACCGCCGCGGTGAAGATCTCGGTCATCTGCTGGTTGAGACCGCCGCTGACCATCATCTCCACATTGCCGAACATTAGTTGATACATCGCCGGCATCAGCGCGGCGAGCCCGGAAGAACAGGCCGTATCAACCGTGAAGTTGGGTCCGTGCAAATTGAGCTTGTTGGCAATACGCCCGGCAATCACGTTGGTCATCCAGCCGGGTAGGGTGTGCTCGGTAACCGGCGGTCCTTCCTCTCGGATCGCCTGAACCGTCTCCTCGAGGCTGGTTTGCAGCAGATCCCCGTTGATGGTGTCGGTCACCGGACAGGAGAGCACCGCGTCGGCGAACTCATCGGCGATAATCGGGAAGAAAACCTTGGGAAAATTGTCATCGTGCATGGTGCCGATACTGACACCGATTCGCTTGGGTTCCCGCAGCTCGAAGCCCGCGTCTCCCAGCAGCTTGTCCGCCAAGTCCAACGCCAAAAACTGGGTTTGGGAAATCTGGGAGACCGCCTTGGGAAAGATCTTGTGCCGCAGCAGATCAAATTTATATGGAGCGAGCTTGGAAATGGCATGGGTCACGATTCGTTCGTTTTGCGGCCCGGTTTCCACGTGCTCTTCCCAGCCCAGGGCCTGGGGGTCGACTTTGGAAAACATATCCACTTCCTGGGTCACGTTCTTCCAAAAGCCGTCCACCGAATCCTCGGAAGCTATGCGGCACCGCACACCCACGATGGCTATCTCTCGAGACACCTCGGGGCGACTCTCCGGAGGGGCGTACGTGTCGGCGTGCTCGACGATGGCGTGATAGTTGACCCCACCGAAACCGCTGGTCGTCACCGCGGCGGTGCGCAAACCGTCCTCGTGAGATTTCCACGTCTGTGGGGAGGTGGGAATCTGCAGCGCCGGATGGGGCATGTGCGCCTCCGGCGTCAGCTTGGTGAATTTGGGCATGTGGGGAATCGTACCGGTTTCCATCGCCACCACGGCCTTGATCAGTCCGGCAACACCGGCAGCCGCTTTGAGGTGGCCGATCTGATGTTTCACACTGCCCAACATCAATGGATTGGATTCGTCCCGGCCGGGTCCGTAGACCGTGGAAATCGCGTCGTACTCGTTGGCATCGCCGACAATGGTCGAGGTGGCGTGCGCTTCGAGAAATTGGATTCGATTGGAGTCGATCTCGGCGCTCTTGAACGCGTGGCGCAGGGCTCTGGCGCGCCCTTCGACCGATGGGGCGTAGATCGCTTGCCCGGCGCCGTCACTCGAGCTTCCCATGCCGCGAATCACCCCGCGGATTCGATCCCCGTCGGCCAGTGCGTCTTCCAGCCGTTTGAGGATCACAATGCCCACCCCTTCACCGATGACCAAACCGTCGGCAGTGTGGTCAAACGGGTTGGAGCTGCCCTTGAGACTGAGGCCGTCGACCCGGCTGAATCCGGCATAGATGGCCGGATTGGTCCCCAGATCGACGCCACCGCTGACCACCACGCGGGAATCCCCTGCCATCAATGCATGACAGGCGATGTCCAGCGCGACGAACGATGATCCGCACGCCCCATCCACGGTCATGTTCGGCCCTTTGATGCCGAACACCTGGGCCAAACGGTTGGAAACGCTGGAGACGACGGCGCCGACAGCGACAATCGAGGGGTTCCAGTCGTGCCCCCGATCGAGCAACTCGTCCCGCAGCTCTTCGTCGAGCCGATCGAGCTGTTCGGTGGAGACACCCCGTGCCTCCAGTTTCGGTCGCAGACGCCGTAGGAAATTATGCCTTTTTAGGTAAATGGTCGAATGGGCAAACGCATCGACTCCGCTGGCACCGATGATCGTCATTCCCTGCTTGAGCTGATCTGAACGGGGTTCGATACCGGCGTCTTTCAAGGCCTGCTTGGTCGCCACGAGGGAGACCAGTTGCGCCGGATCAGACCCCTTCATCGCGTTGGGTGGTAATTTGTACTCAATAAATGGAAAATCTATCTTGTCGTAATCAATAAAGGCCCCGATGTTGGTGTACGATTTCTCGGGTCGAGACCTATTGTCCGAACAGAAATTGTCCATGTGCCAAAGTCGTTTTGGCATCTGTGTGAAAAAATCGTTGCCACTGAGAATGTTTTCCCAATACTGCTCGACACTCGTCGCCCCAGGGAAGACGCACCCCATGCCGATAATCGCTATATTATAACGACCCATCTATCCTCTCCGGTGTGACCGAAACTGAGGTCATCTGTTCAGTTGAACATGTTCAATTCTGTACTAAGGACTGTCCCAAAAATAGCTTGGGATGAGAGGCACCAATCATGACATATGGCTTTGTTGCTCGTCGGTTACATAGTTCACTATGCGCTCTCCTCGCGCCTTGCCATAATGTCCGCTTGTCACCTCTCATCTCCAACCTATTTTTGAGTCAGTCCTGAAAATCAATCTTCACTTTACCAGAATTTCGAGTTTGTTTTTACTCCACTTGTGCTTTGAGTAGTTTTGTCACGCCAGCCCAATTGATAAAGCCATTTTCGTTTCGAAACAATGTGGTTCTGTCACTTATCCCGATAAAAGTCATCCCCGCCGCTTCTGCGCTGGCCCCGTCCAAGTCCTGCCGGTCGCCGACCAGGAGAAGCGCACTTGGGGAAAGATTCCATTTTTGAGCCAGCGCGCGCAACGGTTTGGGGGATGGCTTGAGCACTCCGAACTCTTCTGTCGCCATCACGTTGTCAAACACATCCGTCCGAATCCCCAAGGCCGTCAATCTTTCGCCGACCCTCCCGAAATCCGAAACGACCGCGAGCTTCAATCCGCTTTTATGCAAAAGTTCGAGTAATGCAACCAGGCCGGGTCGCTTTTTTGCATATTTGTTTAAGACGCGGACGAATTCCATAAGAAATTCGTCCTGATACCATTTTGCAACCTCATCGGACGAAAATCCGCTGCGTCGCGACAGCTCCTGATAAAGGGCTGCATTGAGCGCCGATGCGTCCGCAAAAGTGCGCGAGCGAAGCGAAGCTCGGGCCGGGCTGAGGCAGCGGAGCAAATTCAATTTCCTCCACAGGGCAAATGTCATTCGCACCTTTATCCCCCGCATCGGGTACAGCGTCCCGTCGAGGTCAAAGACGATGCCGCGCCAACGGTTGTCGCCGGCAAGCGATTTTCTAGGATGTGGAATCGACATCGTTCTAGCTATTATCATTACAGGACACTTCATCGAAACCTCTGTGTTCAGTTTTTTGTGATTAAGTGTTTTCAATCGGCAAGCCAGTCGATAAGGTTTGGCTCCCAGGTCGGACCGGCTGCTTGGGGGATAGTATGCGAATGCACCAGTTGACAGAGGCGATGGTTCGCGCTCAGCTCCGCCATCCCCGGCGATTTCTGCTCACGGCGCTCGGCGTGACCCTGGTCTGCTCGATCCTTGCCGCAGGGCTGGTTTTCGACTCCCGTTACGAAGCGCTGCTCCCCCCCAACGAGCCCCGATTGGCCGTCGCCCAACAGGTGCGCCAGCACACCGGAGGGGTACGGCAACTGGTGATCGCCATCGGCGGGGAAGATGAACAATCCCGTCTCGAGTTCGGACGAGAACTGATTCATAAACTCAAAAAAATTAAACAAATTCGGCATATTGATCTCGAATTCCCGATAGATTTCTTCAAGGATCGGGCCGCCTGGTTGATGCCTCAGGAAAAACTGAACGATTTAGTGCCGGCGCTCAGCGAAGCGGTCCGGATCGCCAAGTGGCAAGCCAATCCGATGCACCTGCACCTGGACGAAGAGGCCGAGCAAAAAGAACTCGAAGAGGCGTGGCAAAAAGTCGATGCGATCATCGACCAGGGCAGCGAATCCACCTTGCCCGGCGACGGGGTGCTGACCAGTCGCGACGGTCGGTACACCTTTATTCTCGCCATCCCCGGCATTGAGATCCTCGATTTGGAAGCCGGCCGTCGGATGATCGCGGATATCGAAGCTGCCGCAACTGCCCTCAGCCCGCAATCCAAGGGAATAGAAGTGCGTTTGGCCGGGCCGTTGATGGTGTTACTGGAGCAACAGGCGACGATGCTCAACGATCTGCGCACAGCGTCCATCCTCGCCCTAGTCTTCGGTGTCTGTATTGTGGCCGGGTTCACCCGCCGGGCTCTTGGGCCCCTGCTGATCGGTCTGTCGCTCATCTGCGGGGTATCGTGGACCTTTGCGCTCACCAGACTATTTATCGGGCACGTCAACGTGATCACCGGATTTTTGGTCGCAGTGCTGTTCGGGCTGGGCATTGATTTCGGTATTCATCTGTTCATTCGATATCAGCAAGCGCGACGCCACGGGGGCCGATCCGCCGATGGGGCATTGGCCGATGCGGTCAAGGGCACACTTCCCCCGGCAATGACCAGCGCGCTGACCACTGCCGGCACCTTCCTCACCTTTGTGGTCGCCGATTTTCGCGGTTTTTCCGAATTCGGCTTGATTGCCGGCATCGGTGTCCTGCTCACCCTGACCAGCGCCTTCGTCGTATTGCCCCCGCTCTTGCTGCTCATCGATCGGCGCCGAGATCAATCACGCAACCGAGCAGCTGGCCAACCCACAAGGCTCAGCACCACTTTCACTCAGGGGACGGAGGCCCCCCGCTGGGTGCCCGGAATCGTGGTCCTGGTCTTTGTCGCAATGGCCGGTTTCGGCGGTTTTGCAGCGGACAAAATTCCGTTTCGAAACAACTTCGGCTTACTGAGGGGGGAATCTCCGGCGAGCGAGTTTTTCCGCTACGTGGATGAAAATCTCGGGGCGGGATTCAATCCGGCGGTCGTCTTGACCGATAGAGCTGACCATGCGGCTCGGGTGGCCGCTTTGGCACGCCAGTTGAGCGAGCAGCCCCACACCGATGGAACGCCCTCTCTCATCGGGCGGGTCTTGACGATCACCGACTTGATTCCCCAGGAAATCGAGAACCACCGGCAGAAAATATCGGAATTAAAGGGGATTTTGGAGGATCCAAAACTGGATCGCGCCGAAAAAAAGGGGGGCAAGAGAGGCGAACAGCTCAAACAGGCCCGCCGGATGGCCCAGGCGATCCCCTGGACCATCGACGAAATTCCCCAGGCCTTTGCCCGACGCCTGTTGTCGACAGATCGACAAAAGTACGTCGTGTTCATCTGGCCCAAAAACCGCATCGACGCCGACTATTGGTTGATCAGCTGGGAGGACGAACTTCTCTCACTGGCCGACAAACTCGATCAGGAGGGAATCGACCACCTATTGGCCGACGAAACCTTGGTCGCCGGGTGGATTCACCGATTGATCGTGGCAGACAGTCCGTCCCTACTGGCCCTGGCGGCCGCAGTATTGTTGATATTTCTGATCATTGATTTTCGACGGCTCAGAGACGTCGCACTGGTCGCCACACCGCTGATTATCGGCATGCTGACCCTGATCGGCGTGATGAGATGGCTGGGCCTGGAGCTGAACATGTTCAACTTGGTCGTGCTTCCCAGTATCATCGGTATCGGCGTCGACAACGCGGTGCACATCTTCCATCGCTATCGCACCGAAGGACCCGGGTCTCTGCGTCGGGTCGTTCGATTCACCGGTGCAGCAGCTCTGTTGGCCTCGATGACCACCGGGGTGGGATTCGGCTCATCGATGATCTCCCATCATTTGGGATTGCGCACGTTGGGCAGCCTGGCGGTGTTGGGAATCGGGGCGACCTTCTGCGCGGCGGTCATCTTTTTTCCCGCATTTCTGGCCCTACTCGAGCAGCGGGGAAAAGGCTCACCATAGACCGGGATCGTTGACCGCACCCAGTCCGGATGTCGCTTCGAACCTTTGCGTTCGGGCGCGGGACGGAGCGCCGTCTTCGGTTAACTGGTGCTCGATTCTATCCCCGGCCCGTGCATCTGAAATCGATGGACGGGCGTCCCAGTTGGACGGCGCGAAAAATAGGGCGATGAACAAGAAGATCAGCGTCAACGCGATGAACAGTCCCGGCGGGCCGATCAGGATCGCACGGCTCGTGTTGGACCGATCTGGAGATTGTGCAGACAATACAGCTCTCCCAGGTTTTGGATATATGGAGTCAATTGGGAATTAGCACCGATCGTGCCAAATCGATCGACTCTTCCCGATTTTAGATAAATACTAAAAAAACACGATAAAAATTAAGCCATTGTCCCATCCACGAAAATATTCGGGAGTCGGTCAACCGGCCATTGTTCCGGTGCCAAACAAGTGCTTTGCGGGTGTCTGCTGACCCGAGCGGGTAAGATTGGACTCAGTTTTGGTCCAGCCCTTTGGCATCGAATTCGCATCGGGCTTGCGCTTTTCTAATAAATATGGTGCCTTGAGGCGAATGGGTTCATCGAGAGGTGTGTCATGGGAGCGAGTGAGGTATTCTGGATGGCAGCTGCCGCGACCTGGATCTTTTCCGCCTGGTGTATCGTTGCCACGGTTATTGAAGTGGTGCGTGGAAAGAGCCGCGTCTGGAGTAGAGATGTGATCCTCGGCGTATTTCTTCACGGGGGAACAGCGATACTGGCCCTCTGGCTGGCCCACCTGGCCAAGCACGGATTCGGAGCATAACCCATGAGCGTGATGCGGCTATCGGCGTCCCGAACGAAATGGATTGGCTTGATCGGTGGTTTCGGGTGCATCGGCTTCGGAGTCGCGCAAATGGTCCACTTTGTGATCAGCGCGGCTCAGGCTGGATTTCCCGCGCTGATGTTGACCGCACCGTGGAACTGGCTCTTTGTGGCCATTCACACAGTTTTGTGTGTCGGCGGCCTGTGGTTGGTCGGCTGGGGGCGAAGGAAGTGGGACGAACACAAAAAATCACCGGCACCTCCCATCAGCTCAACCGTGACGAGCCCGGCGCCAACGCAACAAGGGGCCGACGAAGAGACTCAGACCGACCCCCAGTAAAATCGCCACGGTCAGCGGCGACAAGGCTTCGGAGATGGAGTTGAGCGAAGCGAGCCGCTCCCCGCCCAGGGTGTAGAGCACCACCACCGGAAAATCACCGAGCACCGACCCGAGAATGAAATGCCGATAGGATATCGAGCTCAGTGCCGCGGCCACGGTGATCACCCCATAGGGCAGGGTGATCACCATTCGCAATCCCGCTACAGCGCGAACCGGACGACGGGCCAACCGCTCCTGCACACGACGGATCCGCTCCCCCAACCGCTCGGTGAAGCGCTGTCGAAACAGCCGTCTGGCGCCGAAGAAGAGGGCCGACGTGCCGAGCAGCACGCCGCAAAGGGTACAGGCAGTACCCCACACCGGTCCGAGCAACGCCCCGGCCAACA
>JANQET010000269.1 GCA_028278265.1 Myxococcota bacterium | reverse complement strand
ACATATGGCTTTGTTGCTCGTCGTTTACATAGTTCACTATGCGCTCTCCTCGCGCCTTGCCATAATGTCCGCTTGTCACCTCTCATCTCCAACCTATTTCTGAGTCAGTCCTAAGCGGCGCAAACGGGGCGGCTCAGTGCGTCGGTGGGGGTTGATTGATCACCAACCAGTAGAGGCCCAGCTGGCGCACTGACTCTGAGAATTGATTGAAATCGACCGGTTTGCAGATATAGCTGTTGGCGTGCAGGTGGTAGCTTTCGATCATGTCTCGTTCTTCGGTCGATGAGGTGAGGATGACCACGGGAACCAACTTTGTCCGGTCATCTGCGCGAATTCGGCGCAGCACTTGGAGACCGTCGACTTTGGGAAGTTTGAGATCGAGCAGGATGACCATCGGTAGGTCCGACGAATCCCGGTCGCTGTGATCACCGGCGCCGAACAGATAATCCAGCGCCTCTGCACCGTCTCTGACCACATCGACCTGGTTGACGAGGTTGTATTTTTTGAGCGCGCGGATGGTCAGGGCCTCGTCGTCCGGATTGTCTTCCACGAGCAGGATGGTCTTCTTGTAATGCATCGTCTATTCCTCAGTATCGTTCTGTTGGAGGGTAAAGTAGAAGGTCGCCCCGCGCTCGATTTCACCGTGTGACCAGATAGTCCCCCCATGACGGTGGACAATCCGTTGCACAGTGGCCAATCCGACCCCTGTGCCGGAAAACTCGGCTTCTCGATGGAGGCGATGAAATGCTTTGAACAGGTTGTTCGAGTAGGCCATGTCGTATCCGGCCCCATTGTCCCGTACAAAAAAAATGGGAGGGTGAGTCTCCTCGGCTTGTCGTCCCAGCTCGATGCGCGCGTCGGGGCGTTTGCTCGTGAATTTCCAAGCGTTGGCCAGCAGGTTGTACAGGGCGAGCCTGATCAGCGCGCGATCACCGCGGGCCGTCAGCGCGGGGGCAATATTGAACGCCACTGATCTCTCGGGCTCCAGTTGGCAAAGCTCCTCGGCGATTTCTCGCCCTAACGCGCTCAGATCAACCGCCTCAAACGAGAGGTCACGGCGCGTGATGCGAGAGAGATTCAGCAGATCGTCGATCAACCGGCCCATTCGTTGAGCGCCGTGTCTCAATCGGGTGAGATAGTGGGTTCCCTCATCGTCGAAACGGTCTCCGTAATCCTCGAGCAGGGCCTCGCTAAACCCGTCAATCGCCCGCAACGGCGCGCGCAGATCGTGGGACACAGAGTAGGTGAACGCCTCCATTTCTCGGTTCAGGGCTTCGAGTTGGGTCGAGTGTTGCTGCAAAGTCTCATTCATCTGCTCGAGTTGCTGGCGTTGCCAACAGCGCTCGATGTTGATCGCCAGACAATTGGCCAGGTTGGAGACGAACGGCCGGTAGGCTGTGAAGGGATCGGCCTGCCTCGACTGCACCAGCAACCTGCCCCAATGGTGATGCGGCGTTTTCAGCTCCAAGACCAAGAGGTCATCTCGATTGCTCAGCGCGCAGGCCCCCTTTGGCAACTCCCCGCCGTGATCGGCGAATACGTCACATTGCCGGCATTCCGGGGGCTCTTCATTTCCCAGTTGGGACAATTTTGCTTCGGGGATACAGATGGCGCTTGAATCAACCCCTGGAACGGTTGCCACGGCTTGCTGAACGAACTGGGCCATTCTCAGCGGATCGGAGAACACAAAGAACACGTTGTGCGCGGCCAACAGTTGACCCAACACCTGCGCTTCTGGTGGCGGAGCGGCGGTGGTCATTTAACGCTCTTCGGTTTTCCCCTGTAAGAAATCCTGCGGACGCATGAAGTAGGGATTTTGCACCACCCGACCTTCTACGATCATCATCGGATGGACCCGCAATACATCGAGAATCATTGTCCCATCGAATTTTCTCGCGTCGTATTGACAAATCGCCGTGATCGGATGAGTGACCAGCACGTCGTTGACCCGCGCTTCGTACTCCATCAATCGATCCGAGCCGGGGATACCCCGTAGGGCCCAGGACATCTCACCGCTGACCCGCCCGCAGGGGAATCCCTCTGCGGCCACCTGACCGTGAAAGGCGCGCAACGTGTCGAGCATCTCATCGGGCACGAACTCCCCGTGGGGACAGTACGTCTCCTGCGCCACCGAAACGCTCAATTGATCGGCTTTGCCGTCCGGTGGAATTTCGATCCCCATCGAACTCAACCAATCGTTCAAATGCCCAGGGGATGTCGTGTCGGCAAAGTAGGCGACCTTTTCCCTCTCCAAAAGACCGGCTTCGAGAAATTTGGCGATCACCCGTTGCCGCTCCTGCTCATTGTCATAAACCAGGCACATGTGGGTGCCGACCGGAAATTTCTCATCGGTGAACCCCAGCGAGGCCGATCTGTTTTGATCCTTCATTGTTCCCCCCGTTGTTGAGGTCGCGAAAGATGACGCGATCCCATAAAGTCGGATTCTTACGGATACCCGATGTATTTTACCCGGTATCCATCCTAACAGGTAAGTATTGTCCTGAGGGAAGAGGGGTCAATTGAAACTGTTAAACTTTCCGGTTTATAATCCGATTATCAAGTCTAAGGGGGATGGAACAATGGATAAATTGCTCCATGTGCTATTTGTTGAAGATTGCGAAGATGACGCGGAACTCTTGGTGCGGTACCTCAAGAAGAGAGGGTTCAAGCTGACCTGGGATCGGGTAGAGTCTGCCCCGCAAATGAAAGACGCCTTGCAGCGGAAACCGTGGGACATCGTTATCTCTGATTACGCTATGCCCTTGTTTGACGGACTCGCAGCGCTGCGGGTGCTGCAGGAGACAAACCTCGGCCTCCCTTTTATTATCGTTTCGGGGACCATCGGTGAGGAGACCGCCGTCGAGGTGATGAAAGCCGGTGCTGACGACTATATTCTGAAGGGCAATCTGACACGTCTCGGTGCGGCCATCGAACGGGGGTTGCAGGATGCTCAGGTCCGCAGAGAGCGAAAACAACTACAGATACAGCTGGCACAAGCGGATCGGATGGCTTCTGTCGGCATGCTGGCAGCCGGTGTCGTCCATGAGATCAACAATCCACTGACCTATGTGATTTACAATATCGAGAGCCTGGTCAGAGAGCTGGGCGCTGCAACTCGTGCGACCGCCCGGCTACGGTCGGCTATTGGCGACGAGTTGGGCAAAGATAAGTGTGACGAGCTGGTCGAACAATGCGGATTGGCCCGGCTTCAACAGCGTTTCGAAAATATGCAGGCCAGCGCTCGGGACGCCGACTTTGGTGCCGAGAGAATTCGCCATATCGTGCGCGATTTGAAGATGTTCTCCCACATCGAAGAGGACGTAAAGGTTCGTGTAAACCTCAACGAAGTCATCGAGAGCGCCATCAACATGGCGTCCAACGAGATCAAATACCGGGCGCAACTGAATCGAGATTTCGGGAATATCCCTCCGGTGCTGGCCAGTGAGGGGCGCTTGTCTCAGGTGTTCCTGAATCTGCTCGTCAACGCGGCGCAAGCCATCGATGAAGGGGATGTGCACGGCAACAGTGTCAGCGTACGAACCTGGTCTGACCAGGGAGAGGTCTTCGCAGAGGTCAGTGACACGGGAAAAGGGATTCCACCAGGAGACCTGGAGCGCCTGTTCGATCCGTTTTTCACCACCAAACCGGCAGGGGTCGGTTCGGGGTTGGGTCTCTCGATTTGCCACAACATCGTCAGTGCGTACGACGGCGAGATCGGTGTCAGTAGCGACCTGGGGCAGGGGAGCAGGTTCACCACGCGGTTTCCCCAGGCACCGCAAGACGAACAGCGACAAGCGATCAGCCAGGTGCCAGTTGTGTCACCGGTCGAACAGACCGTCACCGGAACGGTGCTGGTAGTGGATGATGATGTGTTGATCAGGCGGACGCTCGAGCGGGTCCTGGGGGGCACTCACGACGTGCACGCGGTCAAATCCGGCTCTGCCGCGAAAGAGTTGCTCTCCGGTGGCGCGCTGTTTGACGTTATCCTCTGTGATGTGATGATGCCCCACATGTCCGGGGTTGATCTATACGAATGGGTGAAGCAGCAGAATCCCCAATTGGCGGGCCAAATCGTCTTTATCACCGGCGGAATATTTACACCACGGGCGATTGAATTCTTCAGCCAGGTAGAAAACCCACAGATTGAGAAACCGTTTGATTGGGACCAGCTGCACACTCTGGTCAACGCGATGGTCGAATCGGGCTAGTTCATCAGGCTGTTTAGCTGCAGCCGCCGCCTTGGGCGACTTGATCGTGAAACAGTGCCCATCCGCGGACCCAGGCGGATGATCCGTTGGCCGCTTCTCTCATTCGCACCCGTCGTGTCCGTTTGATTCCTTTTTTATAGCTCCACCAGGCGACGACTTGGCCGGGGGCAAAGAACTCGTCCACCTGTTCTTTCCAATTGCCGGATTTTTTGTAGTAGTGCTGCAACCGCGTATTGGCGCCGCCGCATGAGGCCATCACCGACCAGGTGTGCCGCATTTTGCTGCCGTACAGATTCAGATCGTTGTAACTTCCCGGGAAGCAATCGGGATCGGATTTTCCGTAGCCACAACCGCCGCTGGAGCCACAGTGGTGGTCTTCGAAATAGGCCTTGCCCGCTGAGCCGGGCGTGCAGGAATTGGTGCCGAACACCGAAGCGCGATCGTCGGTCACCGGAGCGACCCCCATGTCCGACCGGACCGTTGTCTCCAATCGATGCACCACCGGACGCCCGGCCAGCAGGTTGTCACTGTCGTAAGGGAGCAGTGTAGCGGGGACGGGTAGGTCCGCCGGGGCGAGCCGATCGTACAGCTCGGGTAGGGTCAGCTCGGGGGAGAGGGAAAACTGCTCCCGGCCTGCCGGTGCCACTTCCCCCACGTGAACCTCGTTCCACTGGGGAATACTGACGATTCGCACCTCATTGCCGGATGACAATTCGAAGGTGGCCAGCCGGATACTCTTCAACTGAACGGTTTGTTCTGCAGTAGCCTCGGTCGTACTGCCCTCGATGGTGTCGTTGGATGAATCCACCGCCAGTTCCCCCTCATCTTGTCCTCCTTCAACGTCGTCGGTTTGTAGGTGGCCGGCAAACTCTTCATCACAGCCTGCGCTGACAGTGACGATCAGCAGGAGACCCGCCATCGCTTTGATCGGAATAGTGTGATGCCCCTCGTTGGTTTTGTACCATTTTGCACTGTTCATTTTTTACTCCTTAAAGTGTCGCCTCCTGCATCCATACAGGCGCGGCAGTAAACGGGTGCGATCTTCGAACAGGAATCCCATTGCCCTGTTCCTTAACCGCACCTCCCATGAACCCGCCTACATAGGAAGAACCGTGCCAATTGCCCCGAGCAAAATCCGGAACTAATGAAATGCCAATGTTGCGAATTTATTTGATAATTTTCCAGGTGGCGCTCAATCCGTCGTGCTTGTGGATTCCCCTCGGTTTGAAGCAGGTCACAGAGTTACGAAATTTGAGTCCTCGCCCGTGACGCAGGGGTATGGTGCCGACCCGGAAGGACCGTCGACGGTAAGGAGGGGTATGTCAAAGCGCTTCTTCTCGCTTTTCAACCGCTTTGAAAGGTGCTTTACTCGGGCCATGTCCTCATCTCTGCGATGAAAACGACCAATCGCCGACAGCTCAAGCCCGAGCTGATCGGGACGGGGATGGGGACCGGGTTGAAAGAGAGGAGATTTAAGATGTTAGTACGTCCAACCAATGCAGTGCTCTTACTGCTCGGACTCACCGTCGGGTGGGGCTGCGGTGGAGAGAACAACGACGACAACTCCGGTGGTGACGCGGATACAGATACGGACACCGACTCGGATACGGACACGGACACCGACACAGATACGGATTCGGACGGCGACTCGGACACGGACACCGATGTGGACGCAGACACAGATACCGATACCGATTCGGATACTGACTCGGATACAGATACCGACACCGATTCGGATACCGACTCAGACACAGATACCGACACCGACTCGGATACGGATACCGACACCGATTCAGATACGGACAGCGATGGGGATCCCGCTTGCATTCCCGGATACGATAGTGAGAATCCGCGATTGCGAATTCGGGCACTGGAGGTCTCCACACCGATCCCCTTTGCCGACCTGGCCACGGTCACCCAGCAGGCGATCGACAGCGAGTCGGCGATTCATCTGTTGACCATGGACGGGATTGCCGGCGATGGCGATTACGACGGCAATTTTGGTCGTGGGGTAACCGAACTGGCCGAAGACACCTATCGCTTTGAGCCGACCCCGCCCACTGCGCTGCAATTCTCCCTGAGCGGTGAGGGGTTCGCCTCAGATGAAAGCGGCGTCACGATTTGGATTCGGTTCTATTTGGACGACACGATTTCATTTGACTTACCGGTGCTGGAGTCGGTTATTGAGGGCACGTACTCCACTGAAGAGCGATGCTCGGTCGGTGAGCAGCTCTCGATGACCCCCCCGACCCAATGGTCCACCGATGGAACGGTCGTCGGCTTGATCGATGTGGAAGACGCCAAAGCACTGCTCATTCCGACAGGAGCGGGGACCATTACCCTGTGCGCATACCTTGCTTACGGCTGGAATATTGCCGATCCGCTCTGCGAGGCCCCGTCCACGAGTTGGACCTATCCTCCCGACGCCCTCACCGCGAGCGACGCGCCCGCCTGGCTATTCGACGCCGAGTACGCCGCCACGGCGATCTACCTTACTGAGTAATGCCAATGCCTGAATTCAGGGGTAGCCGCGAGGGCTACCCCTACGTGCGCCGGGCATGGCGCGCAGCGCCAGGACCGGCGTTGGAGAGAGGAGCTTTGAGCGAACCGGAGAGGGACCC
>JANQET010000255.1 GCA_028278265.1 Myxococcota bacterium | reverse complement strand
CCAACTTGAGGTCACCACCGGCCGACACCTCGACATTTCCCTCGGCGGTGAGGGTTAGATTGCCCTGGGCGGTGATTTCGATATCGCCATCCTTGTTCACAACGACCGTACTGCCCCCCAGCTCCACAGTCGCCACCTCGTCCTGCAGGGTGAGCACCGCGCCGCTGGGCAACTCCAGGTGAAACCGTCGCACTGCCGAGTCCGCTTCGTCGGGTGGTTGGTAGACCACCTCGTGCTCCGCGGCCACCGGCGGATGGGCTTGATCGTCATAAAGGCAACCGATCGCCACCGGTGCGTTCAAATCGCCGTTGATAAAAGAGACGATCATCAAATCGTCCACATTGGGCAGCGCGCTGAGACCGAGTCGACCCACGGTCACGGGCACCCGGGTCAGCTCCACCCCCGAGCCGTGCAGCTTGAGATTCACCTGGTGGTTGGCATCGCCGCTCTCGCTGTCCAGGGGAAACACCTGGGTCACCGTGCCCAACTCGGGCAACCGGATCCGGGACAACTCATCGCGGATCAGGGCGCGCAGGGTGTGGAGGATATCGCTCATCCGATCGCCCCCTCCCCGGTTCCTTCCACTTCGATAGTGGAGGTAAAGCCGCTTTGACCGTCCATGTGGTGCGTCACGGCCAACACCCGCAGCGCGCCGGGATCACCACCGGGCAGATCATCGACCGCCAACAGGATGCCGGGTCGCGCTTCCGGTTGCCCCACCGCTTTGATCGATCCCCGAACGCCCTGGCGCTTGGCGCGATCGGACAGGGCCTGCTCCAACGCATCGGCCGCGTCTCGCGTGCTAAAGGCACCGACCACCCGCAACGGTCCCTCGGCACTTCCCGAGGCGGACGGCTCCCTGATCCACCAGTGCCATTTCTCCTGTCCGGATTCGCTGGCCGACCGCAGGGGTGCCATCCCCGAAGAGCTGCCCACCAATGCCGGGCCCACCTGCCAGCCGATCACTTCCGCGCCGTAGCGCAACGTCAAATCCGAGCCACCGGTGCGCACCGGCACGAAGCGCACCCCCCCTTCGGCGCTACAACTAAGCTCGGCGTCGGCCAGACGCGCCAGTTCTCGCAAGTGGGCCCACACCGAGCGACGGTCGTCGACGGTAAAGGTATCCAGAGCCATATCGCATTTGACCTCGTCGGTATCGATCGTCGACGCCAAGTCCGAGACGATGTCGGCGATCGACTGACTGAGATAGGTTTCGCTCTTCCAACTGTGGGACAATTGCGCCGTCGGTGCCAAGCCTTCGATGACCACCCCGTCGGTTGCCTGCTCCACCCGGGTCACCTCCCCACTCCACACCAGCTCCTCACTCCCCGCATCGCCGAGGGATACGGCCAAAGTCTCCCCTGGCGAGAGATCGGCCAGTTTGGAATCGGCCCAGGCGATCAGGTACAGGGCATCATGGCTGCCGCAACTCCCCAACGCCACCTCCAACCGAGCCACCGCGGCCTCGGCTGAGGTCAAGTCACCGGAGCTGCGCGAAATGATCGCCTGTGGCCGACGGGGAATCATCGATCGATCTCCTCCACGTCGATCCCCTGGCGGCGCGCTTCCCGGCGGAGGATGCGGTCGAGACGTTGGGCCAACGCAGCCTCCTCCCGTTGCTCCCGCAGCACGGCAGCGATCGATCGCTCTGGCGCGGGAACGGCCGGGGCCTTAGCAGGGGTGGTCCGGGCCGGCGCAGCGCCGAAGCGCGCGGCGAGTCCCCTGAGTCCCGTGGGAACAGACGGATCATTCAGGGCCGGCGTGTGGCGGTCGGATGGGGTCATACCAACCCTGGGATCGATTGAATCGGTCGGGATCGTCGAGTGACTCGGTGAACGAGTTTCTCGGGGCAGTGCACCTTTCCCAATGTTCGGCGATGAGCCGGGCGGATCGGCCAGCGGTCGATCCTCGAGCAGGTTGGTTCGGTGCAGGGTCGTTGTCGCCGCAGTGTTCCCCGTCTCCCCCCCGCGATGCCCGTCGGCTCGCTTAGCGATCGGAACGTCCGGCACGGGATCGGGTGGGTGCGCCCCATCGTCGAGCAACTGTTTTGAGATTTGAGCGAACCGCTCGCTCACCAGCGGATCCGGATCAATGCCCAGAGGAACATTCCACCCTTGGTGGGCCGGCGTCGAAGTGGTGCGCGCATGCAGTCGTCGGGTCGCCTCTTCACTGGTCAATGCCAGGGGCCGGCCGGCAGGTGCTTCGCCGGGCGCGGTTCGGATCACCGGATGACGCAAACGGACATGTTGGCGCGAATGGACAGGCCGGGATCGAGTCGGATCACTCGTCGGCGTTTCCAAATCGCCGCGCCATTGTTGTTCCATCCCCTCGAGAATCGAGTGAATTCGTCGCTGTGCGGTCGGCGACACCGGTTCTTGGGGCACGGCTCGTTTTTCGTAACGCGGTCGCTGCTCTGCCCGCACCTTTCGGGTGCCCTCGGTCCCCTGTGCCTGGGGGTGGGGAAATTGACGATTTTTTCGTTTTCCGTCCCTCTCGCTCGGCGGCGCGACTCGATTGGGCCGCCCGTGAACGGCTCTCGGCGGGAGTGTCTCTTCGGTGGCCGCGGATTGCCGCAATCGAAGCAACACCGCTTCCAACTGCGCCGTGGCCGGAACATCAGGCGTCAAGGAGGCCACCCCGCGGGAAGCGACCAGCTCCAACTCGACGAGGGGATCCGTCGATAGGTCGCGCAGCTCCCCGGCGTAACGCTCCAAGCGTTTTACCGCGCGCCCTGGCGCTGAGGCCAGTGCGAGCAGACGAGCAAACCTGGGAGCGCTTCCGATCACGGCAACTCACCCTCCCCTTCGCCACGGGCCAGCATCTCCAGGTAGAGCAGAATCTGGCCCACGGTGAGCTCTGAACACTGACTGGGCGTCCAGCCAAACTCCTTGGCCAGCACGAAACAGGCCTTGGCCAACGGCGCCTTGACCGCAGCTTCCAAGTCGTCCCGGCCCAGGCTCAACCCACTCAACCGGTTGACTTGATCCAACAGGAACTGCACCAGTCCGGCGGGCAGTTTGCCCACCTGGTCGACGGTCAGCTTCGGCTCGACCAGTGCTTGTTGGACCGTGAGAATGCTGGTCAGTATCCGTTGCTCCTTGGCCGCCCGGGTGATCTGATCCACGTCCCGCACACACAACGGTCTGAGTGTTACCGTACCCGGTTCTGCGGTTGACGATTTCCCGGTCGGATCGACCACCTGATCGGGCACCTCAATCGTGTGGGTCGCCAAAGAACCGGCCAGCAGATTTTCAGCCGTGAACGTCGTCATGGGATCTCCTTTGGCGGCCTACACCACCGCGTCCTCGACCTTGAGCCAGAGCGCCCTGAAGTTCACCTGTTCCATGACGAAATCGTCCTCGGGCAGATCGTAGGACCACTCGTTGAGCTTGACCCCGACCACGGTCACGGTGGCGTGGGTCCCCGGCTGGGACGGATTCTCCAACCGCACGCTCAAATTGAACGATGGGCTGACGAATGTCCCCGCCGGCCGGTTCGACGCCGCGTCGCCGAGCATCAACTTGAGCAACGCCCCGTTGACGAATGCCCGATCGATGGACCCATAGACATTCATGTTCCCGGGCCTCAGCTCGGTGGGAAAGCGCTGACCGAGCTCGTGAAACGGCTGGACATCGTTGGTCACTTTGATCGTCACCCCGGTGGCCCGCCCGATCGGCGTCAGGGAATACGCTTCGTCAACCGCTTTGGCCGCGTCGCCTTCCGCCCCTGAATCCACCGCGACGGAGATCGTTCCGTCTGATCCGCGAAATACTGTAGCTGGCATCTCGTTCTCCAATCCTCGCTATTCGAGGTTCATAATGACCTTCACGTAGTCGATGGAGAAGGTCGGTTTAAGGGTCATGGTGACGATCGCTTGTCCGGCGATCTCCTGGGCTCGCGTGGCGCTCACATCCAGGGTGTATCCGGTGAGCATCTCGTCGAGAATCATGCTCGACAGGAACCCGTCCAACGTCGCTTTGAGCGCGCCGCGCACCCGTCCGTTATTGAGTTTGCCGATGTACGGGTTGGAGCCGAGGCGCACGCCGGCTTTGGCGTAATCGACGATCCGGCGCACCGATATCTGCTTGAACGCACCAGTGTCGGTGGAAATCCCCTTGAGCACGCGGGTGCCCAGGTTCTTGTGCAACACCAGCACCCGATTGAGCAGCAGCTGCTTCTGTTTGGCCCGGGTGTACTCGGTGGTCAAACCGGCGACCGGTAGATCCTTGTTGGTCAGGCTGGTCTCCGGGGCCAGGGTGGAGAGCTTGCCCGCCACCACTGCCGCCGCGTAGGGTGCCGGCAGATCGACCTGTTTGTTGGCCCCGGTCTTGGCCGCGTCCGACGCTTTGATACCCGGGGCGACGAGCACCAGGCGGTGATTGCTCCCCGCAGAGACATCATCGGCGATGATGTCCTCGGTATCGTCGCTCGAAGCACCCAACACGGCGATGCGCTCCCGCCCGTCGTTCTCGGTGTTCTCCAGGTGGGTCAATACTGCTGCGGCAACGGTTTTGGCGTCCTGACCACCGACCACCACGATGTTCACCGGATGGTTCTCCAACAGGGCGAGTCCCTCGGCAGATTCGGTCGAGGTCGCCGGATCGCCGTCGGTCACTACATCGGTCGGATCTCCCACGGCGTCCGGCTTGGTGGTCACCGTCTCGGCATGAGCAGCCGTTTGCACCAATTGACTCGCCTCATCAATCGCCGTGATCAGATCATCAGCGGTCGCCCCTTCGAACTTCTCTTTGATGCGGCCGTAGGTGATGGTGATCGTCGCCGGTTCTCCGGTGTCGGTCTCGAGCTCGATTTCAATGCCGTTTCCCCAGGTGCCCGGCGAATTGGCCACCAGCTGAAAAAGGGTCTCCAGGGATTCCCCTTCGCCGGCCGTGACATTCCACGTGGTCGAGGCCATGTCTCCGGAGATGTTGGCCACTCGAACCGCGTAAACGGTCGATGCCCCCCCGGCGAACAACTGCTCGAGGGTTCTGGTCAAGGTCAGCGCGCCGGGTTGATCCGCTGCTTTGGCCGGCCACTGATCGTAAGTGCCGAACATGTCCAGCGCTTCTGTGTAGCTGCCGAGAACCTCGACTTTATTGAGCGGGCCGCGATTGGCGGTGCCCACTACACCCACATTGCCCACCGCGATACCGCCGACACCGATGAGCCCCTCAGCCCGAACGTCGATATACGTCCCGGGAAGGATCATCTCTCCAATTGATTCACTCATTTCCTTCTCCTTAAAAAAGCTTTGCCCGGCTTAGGGGCTCGTTTCTAAATCCGATTCGGTCTCCACCGCCTCTTCGATGGTACCGGTTTTTTTGTCGACCAATAGCGCGCTCACATGGGCGACCAGGGGAACGCGTTGGATAATTCCGCCGGAGGATTCCGGACGGTTGATCTGGTGCTCATAGGTAAACGAAAATCTCAGCGACTGCCGCCGCGCGTTGGCGAATTCGCTCGCCGGAGGCAAAATCGCACCGATGCCCGACGCATCGATGGTCAACAGTTGATCGATGCCCCCGGTGGCCTCTTCCTCTGCCAGAGCCGCCATCACTGCGTTGGATAAGGACCGCAAATCATTCAACACCCCTGCGCAAACATCGACCCGCAAGCGACCGGACAACCGCACCAACCGCTGTTCCCAGCTGCCCAAAAAGTAGTGTGCTTCTACCAGCCCGGTCCCGGGCAGCGGTGTGGCAAAGGTCAGGGTGCCGGTCAGCGCATCGGCCCGAACTTGATCGCCGGTCGGCGTGTCCACCACCACCGGCCGCGGTACACCGGCGACGGTAATCGTCAGATCCGCGGTCGCCAGCTGCCCGGCCGTGCCGTCCAACTTGACCAAGCCCCCGTGGGGTAAAATCAGGACGAGGCGATCTTCACTCAACAAAGAAAAATCGGGTTCGGTGGGCAACACGGGATCGGCCAAATCGATCGCGCTGCTCCAGGGCAGGGCCCCACCCTCGATGGTGTTCGAACGCCGGCCGAGCCCGGACCCTTTGCGGCTCATCTCCTCGAGGGAGAGCACCACTGCCGGCAAATCCCCCGGAGCCGTCGGTTCCAGATCGCCGATCTGCTGGGGCGTCGGCGCGAGGGAG
>JANQET010000234.1 GCA_028278265.1 Myxococcota bacterium | reverse complement strand
GATATGCCCGGCCAGATCCCCGAAGCACTCCTCGATGCTGTCGAAGCCGGACTTGGAGCCGAGCATGGAGAACCACGGGGTCCAGATGTGGGCCGGGATCAAGAAGGCCTGGGGATCGGTCTCCAGCGTGATCTCCAGCAGATCCCGTGCGTCCAGGCCCAGAATCGGTCGACCGTCGGACTTGATGTTGCCGATGGCGCCCAATTTTTCCGAGAACCGGTGTGCCGCCTCGAGGGTCGGCACGTAGACCAGGTTGTGATTTTTGCGCGTGCGATCCGCTTTTTTATAGATGTTGCTGATCTCCACCTGCAACACGAAGCGCACCTCCCGCAAGCAGGAGGGGGGCAACCCCTCGGAGGCCGCCCTGGCCAGTGCCGGCTTGAGGCGAAACAACCCCTCCTCGGCGGGTTCGAGCTGCTCCTCGATTTCGGCCATCCATCCCGGGTGGGTGAAATCCCCCGTACCGACGAGATCGATGCCCTTGTGTTGGGCGGCCCGATGAAGGGCGACGAAATCCAGGTTGCGGCTGGTGGCCCGGGAGAACCGGGAGTGGATGTGAAGATCGGCAATCAACTGCATGGTGTCACCATTTGTCCTCCGGATTGAGCGGCGGTTGTCTTCGCTCAGGTTCTAACGCGCTCCGCCCCTTGGGTCAAAGCACCCGGTCCTATTGTTCGGCCCAGCCCGGAAATTCGGTGAAGTCGATGTTCAGAAGAACGGGTCCCAGTAAGTAGAAGAGGACGGAGATAATGATCGGGATCATCAGCATCAACGGATGGATCTTCATCCCCACGGCTTTTCGAGTCACTGTCCAATACGAGGTTAATGCCACCGGACTCCTTTTCAACGGGCCGCGATCGCCCAAAACGCGTTTTGGGACGCGAGCTTTCGGGCGACAATGTTCTCGAAACCGGCGGCCCCCAACTGTTCAATCAACCGATGGCGATCGGGCAGCGGGGTACAGCCGACCATCGAGCTGACCGCCAGATTGAGATTCGCCGCACCGAAATCGGTCCCCCCGCTCTGCATGCTGTTGACGAGAACGAACCGTCCTCCCGGCCCAAGTAGCTGTTTGATGGCGCGAAAGACCGCCGGCCGCTCTTCGTCGGGCAGATAATAGACCACATTGAACAGGGTGATCAGCTCGAACTCCCCTTCGAGAGAGCCATCGCCGATGGTACCGCAGATGATGGAAAAGCGATCCTCGATGCCCCAGTTGACCAGATTCTGCTCGGCCTTTGCTGCCACTTGCGGATCCACTTCGAGCCCGATGCCGGTGGCCTGTGGGTTTAATGATGCGGCGGTGTTGAGGTAGATCCCCGATCCACAGCCCACGTCGAGCACCCTCACGGCTCGTCGGCGGGGCATCCCGTCGGCGATCACACCGCAGATCATCGACTCGGCCAAGGCGCTGAACCGCGCCACCAACTCACCGATCTTTCCCAGACGGTCGTAGTCCGGTCCCCCTTTGAGCCGTTGTGCCGTGTGGCGGTAGATCCGGTTGTAGTAGGTGGCCGAGGCCTCCAGCACGGCTGAAAGGGGATCCCCCGAGGGTCGGGCCAGAGCGCGGGCGCGTCGCCCTTTGAGGCGATACCGCTGATGGCGAAATCCCAACTCGCCGACAGAAAGCCCCACCTGGAGCAAGGCGTCTAAAATTTCGGGCCGCTGAACCCCGAGCCGTTCAATCAACTCCCCGGAGGTGCGCGGTTGCTCGAGGGCCTCGAGCAGGCCGGATTGCCTGGCGGCATACAAAAAGTGCAGGCGCACGGCCGAGCGCCAGTCCCCCGCGATCTTCATCATTGCCAAAGGGTCGCTCATCTTCAGCGTCGCCAGAAAAACTTTCAGTTTCATCCAACTGCTCCCACTGCCTCGGGTGTCGAGTTTCAAACGAAACGAATCGACTCGGGCGGACTCCTAGGGATGATGTCAAAGAGGAGAAACAGCTCCATGCGAATTTTTCGAGTCTACTCCGTTTTCATATTGTTTACGATATGGTTAGTGATCGACGCAGACGGCGTCGCGGAAACTTCCGACGCCCCGAGTTCATCCCCCTTGGGTATCGGGTCGACAGTGGACAAATCAGCGGTCGGGCTCTCCTATACAACCGGTTTTTACGGGGGCGCCTGGATGGATATCCTGCGGGGCACGATCAACCTGCCCGGGCGGTTCGCCCTGGAGCCGACAGTGGCGTCGGTGGAGGATCCGGACTTCGATCTGTGGTCGATCCACTATTATCTGGCCTTGCGCTGGAGCACCCGGTTCTATGACGGGGGATATCGCTTCTATTTTGCCTGCGGGGGCGGTGCGATGCACGGCCTGGTCGGCCCGGAGACGATGAGCCGGTCCCCGAAATGGCACGCCCTGTGGTACGGGGGAGTAGAGTTTCTTGCCGGCGAGCGGGGTACCTTGAGTCTCGAGGTGGGCGGCGGTCGGCAACCCAGCGTGGTCGACCCGGTCGAGTTGCCCAATCAAAACTGGTACCTGGCAGTGGGAGGACACCTCTGGTTGGGGTAGAGATGATTCAGCCGCGATCGCGAACGACCACCCGGGCGACCTCGTCCGGGGTGGTGACCCCTCGCTTCACGGCGTCGATCGCACTTTCGTAGAGACTGAGCATGCCCAACTCTTTGGCTTTGCCGTAGATCGCATCCGCGTTGGCCCCCGTCGAGATCAGTTGGCGAATCGGTTCGCTGACCTCGAGGATTTCGAACAGGGCATGGCGTCCGTGAAGACCGGTCTGGCCGCAGGTTTCGCAACCCCCCCCTTCGTACACTTGGAAATCGCCGGGATTGGCCTCGATTTGGAGTTGGTCGATCTCCTCGACAGTCACCGGATGGCCCACCCGGCACACGGCACAGACCCGACGAACCAGACGCTGGGAAATCACCGCAGTAGCAGCAGAGTTGAGCGCGAACGGCGCCACCCCCATCTCGATCAGGCGCGAAAAGGTCGCCGCGGAGGAGTTGGCGTGAACCGTGGTGATGATCAGGTGGCCGGTCATCCCCGATTGAATGGCGATTCGCGCGGTCTCCGTGTCCCGGATCTCGCCGACCATGATCACATCCGGATCCTGACGCAGGATGGCGCGCAGACCTTTGTCAAAGGTAAAGTCTTTCTTTTCGTCCACTTGGGACTGGTTGATCCCGGCGATTTCGTATTCGATGGGATCCTCGAGGGTCGAAATGGCCCGCACCGACTGGGTTTGCGCCTGCACGGCGCGTAGGGCCGCGTAAATCGTGGTGGTCTTTCCCGAACCGGTCGGTCCGGTGAGGACGATCATCCCCTGGGGCTGGGCGATCAGCTCGGTCATCTTCTGTTGTTGCGCTTCGTCCATCCCCAATTCGGCGAAATCCAGCCCCACGTCGGTGCGTCCCAAAATGCGGATCACGATGCGCTCTCCGTGCAGTGTGGGCATGAAGGCGATGCGGAAATCGGAGCCACCGGCCGAACTGGAACTCCGCTGTTCCTCCTCCCGCGCCTTTTTGTCGAGCCGGCCGTCCTGGGGCAGAAATCCCTGGTACACCACCAGGTTGGAGAGCACCTTGAGCCGGTTGGTGATCAATCCGGTGAGTCGGGCGGGGATCGTCGCAATATCGGACATCATGCCGTCAATGCGAAATCGTACGGCAAATCCCTCGCGGGCCGGGTCGAAGTGGATGTCCGAGGCACCGGCGGCGATCGCCTGAAAAATGGTGTAATCGACGATCAGCGGTATGTTCGGCCTCATTTGATCGGCCATCGCTACAATCTTCTCGGTGATCTGCCCAAAGCTCTCCTTTACAAAAGGGGCCTCGGGATTGAGCGGTTCCTCCCCTGACTCGGATCCCTTCGACCGGCGCCTCAAGGCGAACAGGCTCCCCACGATGCACAGGGCTGCGACGACGACCCAATATCGGTAGGCCGGCAGAGCGGCGAACAGCGATCCCTCCCAGCCCAAGGCGCTGTCGACCGCTGCCCCGTGACGGGAGAGGGCCCCCATCCCCATCAGTGCAAGACCCAGATAAAACAGTTTGCGGTTGCGAATCATGGTGCCTGGCCTCACATTGCGAAAAAAACACCCTCTTGAGACCCATCTGTGAAATAGCTTTGATCATTGGTGTGTTAAATCAAGGCGACCGAGAAGAAAAGTTATCAGGAGGAAGAAATGAGTAAGTTGTTCGCTGGAAGAAGAGGTAGGACAGGCCTGGCGCTGCTTGTCGTGACCTTTATCGCTGCTGTCGCCTGTGGCGCTACCGGTGCCAAGGGCACCAAACAGGAAAAATCCCCCTCATCACCACTCAACCCGGTAACCTACGATCCGCGGGTGTCTCTCGCCCCCCTGATCAAGAAAGTGTCCCCTGCCGTGGTCAACATTCGCACCACCGTCAAGGTGCAAAGGCGGGGCATGTTCGGCCCCAATGATCTCTTCGAATGGTTTTTCGGCCCTCAGGGACGCGGACAACGACCGCACCGAAGGGCACCCAGCCAGGAGCGTCGAAGCGTGGGTTCGGGCTTCATCATCGACAAGAATGGCCTGGTGGTGACCAACCACCACGTGGTCGACGGAGCGACCGAGATCGAGATTCAGCTCGCCAATGAAAAGATTTACGAGGCAGAGCTGGTCGGTTCGGACGAGCGCACCGACGTGGCCCTGCTGAAGCTCAAAAAGGCCAAGAACCTGCCGTCCGTCTCGTTCGGCGATTCGGATGTGCTCAGTGTGGGTGACCACGTGGTGGCGATTGGTAATCCGTTCGGCCTCGACCATACGGTCACCTCGGGCATCGTTTCGGCCAAGGGTCGGGATATCCAAGCGGGCAGTTACGACGATTTCATCCAGACCGACGCCTCGATCAATCCGGGGAACTCGGGCGGTCCCCTGTTCAACCTTCGCGGAGACGTGGTGGGGATCAACACGGCGATTGCCCCACAAGGGCAGGGCATCGGCTTTGCCATCCCCTCCAGCATGGCGGCCCAAATCATCGATTCACTGCGCCACGGGGGCAAGGTGGTCCGCGGGTGGCTGGGCATCAGCCTGCAATCCCTCGATGAAGACCTGGCCAAGAAATTCGGTGTCAAGGGCAAGGGGGCAGTGGTCATCCTCGAGGTGACCGAAGACTCCCCTGCGGAGAAGGGCGGGATGATCCGGGGGGATGTCATTACCGCTTTCAATGGAAAAAAACTGACCAAATTCAGACAATTGCCCATGTTGGTGGCCAAGGTGAAACCCGGTTCCACGGTTCCGGTGAAGGTGATTCGAAATAGAAAACCGATCAGCCTGAAGATCAAGGTGGGCCAAGCGCCCGATGAATTCGATCCGAGTGCGGCCCAATCCCAGGGACAGGCGCGAAAAACTACCCTCGGCATCGAGGTGTCGCCGCTCGATTCGAGGATGCGGCGCCAGTTGGGCGCGGAGAAAGTCAAAGGGGTGGTGGTCACCGACCTCGATTCAGACTCCCCGGCGGCGAAAAAAATCAGAGCCGGCGATATTGTCGCGGAAGTAAACCATCAGAAAACCAGAACCATCGAGGAGTTTGCCAAGCACACCAAGAACCTCAAGGCTGGTGATGATGTCCTGCTGTTGGTCTTTCGCGCCGGAAGGTTCAGCTACCAGGTGATCAGACTGGAATAATGCCGGCGACGTCGCCGATGCACCCCTTTCAATCACGATTCATTGTTTTGAACACCAACTGTTTTGTGTAAATAACATAAAAATATCGTAATCGTAGAATCTTAATCTCCAATCCCAGGGTGCCCCCCTTTTGTCGATTGAATTCCGAGAGTTGGCCGTGGTATGCTTATATTTAGCAGGTTTATCGAATATGTATACAAAGTTACACCTAGACTGTTATGATACAAATAATAGCATTCAAATCTTAATATTGGGGCGTCAGCAGAGGAGTGTGAATTAATGAGAAACGTAAACCAACCCCTCGGTACGGTCCAGTACCGGAACCAGGAGGAAGCTCCTCTCTTCGATATGGTGAGCACCGGTCGGAGGCACCCCCGCCGCCCTACCGGACATCGGCCACGTTCCCGAACAGCCCATCGATCCCATGCACCGAGCGTCCGATCTGTGCCGACCCACCGATCGACAACTTACTGTGAAGACCCCCCCCTCGATCCGAATCCGTCCTGGGAAGAATATTATAATTATGCACAGGCGCTTTATGCAGATGGTCAGGAACAGACTGCCCAAGAATACTACGATTACGCCCAGTATCTCTATGACGTCGCCTGCCGGCAACAAGACGAAATTGCGGTACAGCAGATGGCGTACGATGTTGCTCCGACGGGTTACGATGAATATACCGACGTTCCCGTCATGATTGACGACGAGCCGGTGTCCCGTCCACCGAGGCGGGAGCAAATCGTGATTGAGCAGCCGCGGTTGCAGGTGAGCGCGCGACCCGCCCAAGTTAACCGATCGGCCTCCCCGTGGGCGCCGGCGACCCATAAGACCGAATTTTCCTATCTGGACGATGAGATCCCGCTTCAGTGCCGACCCAAGCGACGTGCCGGACGGATGCTGCTCATTGCATTCAGCGCTGTGGCCGGCGTGGCTTTTTGTAGTTTTTGGGGGTTGTTCTATCTCTATCTGCAACAGCGAAATGATGCGCCCCAGCCGGTTCGGGCTGCGAGCGTCCAGGCCGGCATGGCTCCCGTTTCCCCCTCCCAGCGGGCGATCACTCTGTTGACCCCTACTTTCGAGAAGGTATTGCGGATCACGCACGCGGCCCAACCCCTAATGGCGGAATTGGTCAGCGCCCAGCCCCAGGCGCCGGTGAACGCGGCGCAACAGGAGAACACCCCTGTCCCGGAATCCCCGGTCGAGACGCCGACCGCGAAGGTGATGGTGTTTGACAAACCGGCAGAGGAGAGTGCCCCGACCGAACCGCCTCCACCGGCTGTGAGAGTCGAGGAGGACGTACCACAGCCTGAAGAGGACACCAGAGCCGCCGAGGAACCCGCCGAGGAACCCGCCGAGGAACCCGATGAGGAAGAGACCGCCTATCGACGCTCCGAGCGCGGGGATCGCGCCGAGAGCCGATTATCCCGCAGGGAACGGCGAAAGAGGCGCGCGGAACGCCGGCGCCGACGGCAGGAGCGCCGGGAAGAACAGGTCGAGGTACCGGCGATTGCACAGGCTCTCCCTGCACCGGCAGATCCACCGGTCGTTCCCACCCGGCGGCAGGAGCCCCCAGCTGAACCCGCCCCGCGCGACGAATCCCTGGCGTCGATGCTCGACAAAACGGCGGATTCCTTTGTGCCCAGCGTCAAAGCCACTGCAACGGACGATGATCTCGAAGACCTGTTGAACCCTTCGATCAAACGGTACGCTGCCGATGAGCCGGAACCGGAGATTCTACCCAGCCGACCCAGTCGGGCAGAGGTGCAGCGGGTGATGCGAGGTGTGGCCCAGCAGGCGTCGAAGACCTGTTCGAGATTCGATACTGGGACGGTCCAGGTGCGGTTGGTCGTCAACAATCGGGGCCAAGTGACTACGGCGCAGCCCGCGGCCCGTCACTCGGGAACGCAGGTCGGCCGATGTGTGGCCAGCATTGCCAAGCGGTCCAAATTTGCCCGGTTCAGTGGGGCGTCTTTTACGATTAAATATCCGGTGAAGGTCCGGTCCTATTGAGATCAGTGAGAAATAACGCGAAAGCCTGCCTGTCTTCGTTCAATTGGGCGAGTGCAGGCAAGTGCCCCTGCGAAGTTCAACGATAAGACAGGGTACCGCTCCACCCGTCCCAAAAATGTTCGGCCCCGTCTCTGCTGCAGTATTCATCTTGCACGTGCCAATTGAATCGCATGTGAATGTCCAGGTGGTCGTAGCAATCACTCCTCGCCTCGCATTGGGGCTGGGTGCCGTCCTGCACGAAGTAACTGCCCATGCGTTCCGGCTCCTGTTCACATTCCCACAATCCCAAGTCCCATAGACATTTGAAGTACCGCTTCCAGGCTTCGCCCGAGACCTGTTCGGCCACCGTGTAAACGCGGGTCTGATGGTTCCATTCAAAAATGAATATCCCGTGAGCCGCGCGATTGGCGCATTGGTTGGTGCACACCCGCCGGGCATCTTTGAGCATCTCCTCTTTCAGATCGCCGGTGATAATCTCCTCTTGGGCCTCGCTGGTGACCGTCCAACGGCAATCGACCCACGACGCACAAAACGTTCTGCACACCCCGGGCGCCGCTTCTTCGACGTCAGCCAGCGCCGTCCCCAACTCCGGGTCACAGCCGCTGGCCATGATCGCTACAACAGTGGAAAAGGTAATCAAGTAACCCCTCATAGTTCCTCCTCGCGCCCGCGTGCCGATTTCAAATAATCGGTACCGCGCCAACTATTTTTATATAGACTAGCTGACTTGTCGTAAGATGTCTTGAAATTTTCCCAGATCGAACACGGCTGGAAAAGGAGGTCCAGGCCCATGAAACCAAGCGTTTTTGTCAGTCGGAAAATCCCCGCTGCCGGACTCGAGCTGCTCGAGCAACACTGCTCCGTCGATCTCTGGACCGCCGAGCTGCCCCCCAGCTACGACACCTTGCTCACCAAGGTGCGCGACAAGGAGGGCGTCCTCTATTTGTTGACCGAGCAGATCGACAGTCGCTTGCTCGACGCGGCCGGCCCCGGGCTCAAAGTCTTGAGTGGTTTTGCCGTGGGCTATGACAACGTGGACATTCCCGCGGCAACGGAACGGGGCATTCCGGTGGGCCACACCCCCGGTGTGCTCACTGAGACGACCGCTGACCTGGCCTTTGCTCTGCTGCTCTCGGCCGGGCGTCGGATCTACGAAAGTGCGCGGTTTGCCCAACAGGGTCGGTGGCAAACCTGGTCGCCCACGGCCTTCCTCGGTCGGGACGCCTTTCGCGCTACCCTCGGGATACTGGGCATGGGACGCATCGGGCAAGCGATGGCCCGTCGCGCGCAGGGGTTCGAAATGGAGGTCGTTTTTCACGACCCCAACGACACCACTGCCGTCGATCCCAAACTGGGCAACCGGTTGGGTTTTGATGAAGTGTTGTCTCGGGCGGATTTTCTCAGTGTTCACGTGCCCTTGACCCCACAGACCCGCCATTTGATCGATCGCGCCGCTCTCCAGCAGATGAAACCGACGGCTACCCTGATCAACACCTCGAGAGGCCCGGTCGTGGACCACGACGCTCTGACCGAAGCGTTGGCCCAAGGGGAGATCGGCTACGCGGCGCTCGACGTCACCGAGCCCGAACCGTTGCCCGATGACCACCCCCTGTTCGACGCGACCAATTGTCTCATCGTCCCCCACATCGGCAGCGCCAGCGTGGCCACGCGGGACAAAATGGCCTCGATGGCTGCCGAAAACCTGCTGGCCGGGCTCAGGGGCAGGCGGCTCCCCCACTGCGTCAATCCGGAGGTCTATCGCGATGCCGAGGAAGGGCAGTGATCCGCTGTACCCGCCCGCATTGGATTAAACCGACCGGGCGCGGTGGATTGTCCCTTTGAATTTGACCTATTGCACCCCGACACCCTATCATCCTGATTAAATGACAAATAAGGACGCAACGCTCGTGTTAGTTGTCGAACCGATCGACCATCGGATCACGGCGACCCTCAGTTTGAAACCGGGATTCGAAGTGGTTTGCGTCGAAGACCCCGAGCGGGCGATCGAAACAGTGCTGAAGCGGCGCGTCGAGTTTTGCGTCATTCTCGCGCTGAGCGCGGCGGATTTGGATCTCTGTAAACGGATTCGCGGGTTGGCCCGGGGGGCGGTGCTGCCCATCTTGATGGTCGCCGAGGACGCGTGGTCGGTCACCGCCGAGGGCCTGGATGTGGACGCCTTCGTGGATATCGCCGAGGGTCCGACCGCGGTAACGGCAAAGCTCGAGATGTTGATGGGCCGCGCCCTCTCCAATGGACCGCGGGGATGGGGATTCACCAATCAGAACGCGGAGTTGGACAGCCAGTCGGACAACTTGGACACCAAGGATTATTTCCGTGAGGAGACCTTCATCGGCGGTGTGGCGCCTGAAGTGACTTCCCACGATGCGATTGAAAAAGCGCTCGACGCGGCCCAGGCGATGGGCAGTGGTGCCAAGTCATCCTCTGAGCCGGCCGAGAGCGCGGACCAATGGTTGGCCGGCCACGAGAGCACCTTGCAGCAGCTGATCGATCAGGTGGACTCCGAGCTCCCCTCTACTCCTCGCTCCAACGAGACGAGCTGGCACGATCTGACCGAGGAGCTGGATGCGCTGGATTTCGAGGCCGAGCTCGGTCGGCCGGATAGGACTCCGCAGGCCGCAGAACCGATGCGGGATTCGAATCTCAAGACCGAAACGCTGATTCCCAAGGCCAGAGTGGTTACGCCCGTATCGAGTGATCCATTGCAGTTGGATCCCGGTTTTGGCGACCGTTCGGAATCCCCGCTTGTCGATTCCGGGGGAACGGTCGAGGGGTTGGGCCAGGCGATTCTGGCCTATGAGAGCGATGATCCGGCGGATCCGCTCGACGGGGTCACCGCACAAAACGGGGAGGAAACCCGGCCATTCGGTGAATTGCGCGAAAGCGAAAGTGCGGATCGACCCAAAAGCGATCTGGTGGATTCGCCGTTGCCGGTCGATGATGAGTTTGAAGAGGAATTGGTCCCAATCGAGGAAGACCACAGCAGTGACGATGGGGTTTTTGTCTCGATTGAGGAGATTCAGGACGATATTGAAGAGGAGACCGTCTCGGCCGAGACGCCGGTCGGGGAAGACAATTCCGACCGAGCCGCCGCAGAATCGATCCCCCCGGAAGAGACGAAGGATCACAGCGGCGTGACCGAGGACGGCCGGGTCGATCTCGCCGGTGAGGAGTCGGGCGATCTGACGACGGCGCCGGTGTGGTCGTTGTTGGCCAGCGCCTTTGTGGATCGGCGCACCGGCATCCTGGTGCTCACCGGACGCAAGGCGGTCGAGCGACGCATCTACATCCTCGACGGCGATCCGGTGATGGCCACTTCCACCGCGCGGGAGGATCGATTGGTCGAGCTGCTCTACCGGGAAGGTCGCCTCAACGACGAACAGCACAACCACGCGGCCTTTACCGTGGGATCGAGCGGTCGGCGGGTGGGAGCGATTCTGGTCGAGAACGGGCTGATCGCCTCTCGGGAACTCTTTCCCTTGGTGCGCCATCACTACGAGAGCATCATCTTCGATTCGTTCTCCTGGCGCGAGGGATATTGGAGCTTCGAAGAGGGCACACCGCCCGCCGGGGAGCGCATCCTACTGGATGTGTCGGCGCCGATGACCATCGTCGAAGGCATCCGCTCGCGGGCCAGGATTGAGGATGTGCTGACCCGTGTGCCCCTCAATTCGACGCCCTACAAGCTGCCCCGTGGGATTTGCGAGCTGGAGGACGTCGGCCTGCTGCCCGAGGAGATCTCGGTCTTTCAGGTGTGCGACGGCTCGATTACCGTGGCCAAGCTGGCCGAAAAGTTCGATCTCTGGGATCAGGAGCTGTGCCGAATGTTTGCCGGCCTCAAGGTGCTCGGGCTGCTCGCGGTGGGGGATCCCCACGACAGCGTTGATCCCGGCGCTTTACCCCAGGAGCGGATTCAGCCGCGCGGGGAGTACCAACTCGAACGGGCTCGCGTGGCTGACAAGCTGGCCCAGGTGGAAGAGGGCACCTACTTCACGATTCTCGAAATCTCGATGGATGCCTCGGGCTATGAAATCCGCAAAGTCTATCGCTCTCTGCGAGGACAGTTCGCCCCGGAGCGGTTTGCGGTCCCCCAGCTGGCGGACTTGAGGGACGAAGCTGGGGTGATCCGCCGCATCATCGACGAGGCTTACGAGGTGCTCAGAAATCCGGTCTTGCGGGAATCCTATCGTCAGGCCTTGCAAGAGACGTTATAACCTGATTAAGGTGGCGCGCAGCGCACCGAGTGGAACAGAAGATGCCATTACTCGATATTGTGACCTATCCGGATGAGCGGTTGAAAAAACGGGCCCTACCGGTCGAGGAAGTAGACGATGAGATTCGCCGCCTGGTCGACGACATGGCCGAGACCATGTACACCGCTCCCGGGGTGGGATTGGCCGCCAACCAGGTGGGCATACTCAAACGGGTCGCCGTGGTCGACACGGATTATGCCGATGCCGATCCCAATCTCATCGTGCTGATCAACCCGGAAATAATTGAGCGGGACGGAAAAATCACCTGGGAGGAGGGTTGCCTCAGCTTTCCGGAAATCCTCGAGGATATCGATCGAGCAGCGCGAATAAAGGTTCGCGCACTCAACCGGGATGGAGAGCCGTACGAGCTGGAGGCCGAAGACCTGAAGTCGGTGGCGATTCAACACGAGCTCGATCACCTGGACGGGGTGACCTTGATCGACCGGGTGAGCTTCTTGAAACGACGCATGATTCATCGCCAACTGGTCAAACCCAAGACCTCCGATTAGTCCTGTGCCGCATCAATTCAGAACAATATTCCTCGGTACACCCGGATTCGCTGTTCCGATTTTGGAAACTCTGGCCCAGGAGACCGAGCTGGTGCTCGCGATCACCCAACCGGATCGACCCGTCGGACGGGGCCGCCGCCTCGAGCCCACCCCGGTCAAAGTGAGGGCGTTGGAGCTGGGGGTAGACGTGTGGCAGCCGGCAGTGGTCAAAGGTCGTCGATTCGCCGCGCGGGTCGCGGCCCTCGCGCCGGATTTTCTGATTACCGCGGCGTTCGGTCGATTGTTGGGACCGAGCCTGCTCGGGGTGCCTCGAAAGGCGTGCCTGAATGTCCACGCCTCTCTACTTCCCCGCTATCGGGGGGCGGCACCGATCAACTGGGCCATTCTCGACGGCGAGTCCCATACTGGGATCTCGATCATGGGCACTGAGGTGGGCCTGGATTGTGGTCCGGTCTATCTCACCGAGACCACACCGATCGGGGCAAATGAGACCGCCGGTGAGTTGACCGACCGCCTGGCTCGATTGGGTGCCCAGGCCCTGGCCCAGACCCTGGCGCGATTCGATTCATTGAGCGCCACCGCACAGGATGACCGGTTGGTTAGCTGGGCGCCCGTGCTGAAAAAGAGCGATGGGATGCTCGATTGGACCGAGCGCGCGACGGTGCTGCACAATCGCGCCCGCGGGCTGCATCCCTGGCCTTGTGCCACAGCGAATTTCGGGGAGCGGACGATCAAGATTCACTCGACGAGGGTTCTCGAAATCTCTGGCCGGAGGGGTGAACCGGGCACCGTGATCACCGCGGGCAAGAGTGGCATCGATGTGGCCTGTGGTCAGGGGGCACTGAGACTGTTGGAGTTGCAGGCCCCGGGGAAGAAGCGGCTTCCCGCGGCCCAGTTTCTGGCGGGCACCCCGATTGCCGTTGGAACGGTCTGGAGTTAGCCTGAACTATTCAGTCCAGGCTAGCCCTCGTAACCGACACTTTCTGACAGTACCGACACATTGAACAGTTCAAGTGACACTTCTGACACATTAATAATACAGTATTTGTTAAACTGACAGTATGACGTACTGTCAGCACCCCTTTGCTGAAACAGTTTATAATTACGGCAAGTTGTCATCGAGATTGTCCGTTTTAAGGTGTCTTCGAGATTCTATGAGGGAGATTGGCACGGGTGTTGCTTTAATATCTCGCCATCATGGCAAACCGGGTAATAAAGGCGGTTGGTGCCCCCTTACAGTTCTTAAGTTCTTAGATCCTCTTTGAAATACCCGGTTTGCCATGATCTCGTTATTTAGTTTAAACGGATCTTAATTCATTATTTTTTTTAATTTCGCTTAGTCTTAATTATTGCTTGATCTTAAGAAGGGCAGGCACGGGGGCCTGCCCCTACATCTTATTCCTTAATGGTAGGGGCACCCCTCTGTGGGTGCCCTTCTTATTGGTATCCACTTAATCGGGCTTGGTGAGGGGCAGGTATGGGGGGCCTGCCCCCGCGATTACAGGTCGATCGACTCGCCAAAAGCGAGCACCTGTCCTTGTGTTCCCTGTTTTTCGGCACGGGCGACGAACTCCACCGGATCGGCGGCGATCACGTCAAAGGTGTTGTAGTGCATCGGGATTACCCGTTTGGGGCCGATGAGTTCTACCGCCTTGAGCGCGTCCTCGATTCCCATGGTGAAGTTGTCCCCAATAGGAACCAGTGCCACGTCGATCGGGTTCATCTCACCAATCAGCTTCATATCGCCGAACAACCCGGTGTCGCCGGTGTGGTAGATAATTTTGCCATCGACAAACACCAATGCTCCTGTCGGCATTCCCCCGTATCGCCCGTCGGGAAACGACGAGCCGTGAAAGGCTGGGGTCAATTTGACCCGGCCGAAGGGAAAGGCGAACGAACCGCCGATGTGCATCGAGTGGGCCTTGTACCCCTGGCCGGCACACCAGGTCGCAATCTCGAAATTGGCGATAATCGTCGACCCGCAGTTCTCGGCGATCTGCAGGGAGCTGCCCAAGTGATCCCCATGGGCGTGGGTCACGATGATGTAGTCGGCCTTGATATCACCCACTTGAACCGGGGCGTTCGGATTGCCCTCGATGAACGGGTCGATAACAATGGAGTGGTTCTCAGTGGTGATCTGCCAACTGGAATGAGACAAATAGGTCAATGAAACCATGGCATTACTCCTTTTTGTGCTCTGTTGAAAATCCAAAGCGGTAGCTCAGACCCAAGGCGATCATCGGACCGCCGATGGCCACGCGCTCCACCTCTTTGAAGTCGCCCCGATCCCTCTCCCGGTTGCCCCAGACACCGGCGGCCCCGGCTGAGACGGACAAGCCCAGTGACCCGGCATCCCCGTTGCCCCGCATCCAGGTGAACACCCCCACCGCGCCGAACCAGTAACCCATCAGTCCCCCGCCCCCTTCGATATACATCTCGGTCTTTTTGGCGAGGGGAAAGGCGAATCGTCCACTGGTTCCGCCGTAGATGAATCCCTCCTCGTCCCTGTCGTCGTCCCGGTGGTAGAGGAGCAGGTTGGTCACCACCAGGTTCAACCCGTCCCGTGCACCGAGGCGGACGATTTGGGACAGGGCAAAGGCGGCCTTGGTGCGCTGGTGCCACGCCGGCTCACTGCCATTGTCCGACGAATCACCCGATGCCTCGAGCATGCGATTGAGATCCCCGTTGACCGATCCCACGCCCGCACCGAGGCCGATGGCAAAGGCTCGGCTGTCGTATCCCCCTTCGGCCAGAAAGCTCGCCGAAAGAACATTCCCGTCCTTGGTCCAGCCGAAGCCGAGGGGCTGCATCTTCAGATCGGCAAAAAAGAACTCTCCGTAGTAAGCTCCCTTCACCTCGCACAAAGCGCCGAACCCCCGGGGCGTCCCCACGTTGAGCAGCGGGCGAATCACCGCGGTGAGCTCACCGAGCTTGTCGAGTCGTCGAGGGTAGACCTTGCTCTGGGTATGGATCGGTTGGGCCGGGACTAGCCGATCCCCCTCGGCAACCCGATCCCCCCGCCAGAGTATGGCCAGCGAACGGGTTTTGTTAACCGCGATGACCTCGATCACCGCCACCAATTCGTCCCCTTTGAATTCGGCCTCATGGGGCGACTCGATCGGTGTTTGGCGCAACGCGGCGAACCGGTCGCCGATTTTCACCCCTTGGTCGGCCCCCCCGTCGAGCAGCAGCTCTCCGGGGTACCGGGCCAAAATCCGGATGGAATCCGTGCTCTGAGACGTCAGCGCTTTTTTCGTCGGGAGTTCCCCCCCGGCGGTTGCTGTCGGTTGGGCCGCTTCAGGTAGGGGCGCGGTTAACGGAATAACGCTACGCGGGGTTCCAACGCCCTCCTCGAGCAGCACAGCGGTGGTCGAGTCGACGTGCATCCACAGCTGTCCGTCGAGTTCGAAAAAACCAGTCACCCGACCGTGGGACACGGGGATGTGATGTATCTTCACCCCTGAATCGGACAACCGCAGATCGACCACAGCTGCCCCTTTTTCGAGCAGGGCCACGTACACCGTCTGATCGCGCAGGTGAACGGCGGAGGCGGCTCCCGGCAGTTGCAGGGCCGTCTTGGCCTGCCCTTGAATCAGATAAACAGTACCTTCCTCGAGCAGCACCTGAGGTTCGGCTTTTGCGGTATTCTCCCCCGTATCCCTCGGTGTGGACCAGGCGGGCACCGAGAAACACGCAATCAGTCCGACGATTAGCCCTCGTGTCATCCCACTCCTCCAGGGTCGTGCCTACGAACACGGTTCGCTGTACAGCCACCAGATGAAGTCCGGTTTCAGATCAATGCCGGAAAAAGCATAAAAGTAGTCGAGCAGTTCCATCGTGTCAAACGGCTCGAAGGCGCGCGTTTGATGGAGATCGGCGAAAAAGGCGACCAGCTGCTCCCGACTCCCCACCGCTTCGGCCATAGCGGCGATGATCATCGCCCCCTCCGTGTAGGCATCCGTATTGAATCCCACATCGGTCGGATGCTGCCCCCCCACCATGTCAGAGTAGTAGTTGTCGTCGATCGGCGTGGTGACATGACCCAGGTACCACACGGTGGCCGCCTCGTCCCACCAGGAGTCCCGGTAGGTCTTGGCAATTAGACTACAGCCGAAATACATGTGCACGATTTCGTGAATCAGCACCCCGACACCTGAGTTTGTGGCGCCGAAGTACTCCATTCCCCACCCGCCGACGCCGAATCCCTGTTGGTTGGTGTCGTCGGGGGAGATCATCAGGAAGATGCTCAGCCCTCGGGGCATGGGGAACGGTCCGAGATCCCGTTGCAGCATTTCAAGCGCGGTCGAGGCGGCGGCGTATGCCTCTTCCACATCCGGATTCTCTTTGAACGCCATGATACGCACGTCGACGCCCTGCACCACCCGCTCCTCGTGCTGGACCTCTGCCCGGGGTATCAGCACCCACATCACGGTGTACGAAGCGATTTCCCGTTCGGTGTCGAGGGTGAATTGTTGGTGGTCGACGGTAGCCGATTGCTCCACCAGGCCCGATCCGATGAATGCGTACTCCCGGTCGCTGTGAATATTGAAGGTCAGCCGATGGCGTGCCAGCTCCTGGGGCGAATTGATCGTCGGAAACCACACCTCGTTGCCCTCGCCGGCGATGTCGTTGACCCAGCTGGCCAACACGTCCAAACCCAGCGGAAAATCGATGCGATAGGTCAGCTCCAGGGTGTGTGCCCCATCGGCGATCAGTTCCCGCTGGAATTCCAGTGCGGGCTGAAGGGAGGTCTCGCTCTCAATGCGCGACACGTCCGCCGGATTCTGGATGTCGAGTGCCTCCCCATTGAGCAACGTCCCGGTGACGGTGGTGTTCATCTCTCCGAAGGTCCCCTCCAACCAGTTGTGGTTGAACGCCGGGTCGAAATGGATTCGCGCACGGTGCTGCCCCGGTCGCATCCGAAACGTCACCGTGGCGTCCGCCTCTACGAACCCCTCTTCGGGATAGACATTGAATTCAGTCGCAATAGTGGAAATGTCGACGCGAAACTCGGCATCGAGCACCGCTTGATCCACCAAATAGTCCAACGGACACAAATCCCCTCGATCGAATTCTTCATCGCAAGCGATGCCGACAAGCACCACCGTCAGTGCAAGATAGCCCGTCCAACTTCGTCTCATGTCGTGCCCTTTCTGATTACGCATAGGGGTAGCCCTCGCGGCTACCCGTGAAATCGAGCATCGGCGTTGCTTCTCAAGCATCTTTCTAGAGACATCGCATCCAGAAGTACAATTCGAGATTTTCCCGTTCGGCCATCGCTTCGAGCAGCTGGAGCTCTTTGCGAACGATGCGTTGGTGGTGGCGATAGCGCCCCATTTCACCTCGGGCGGCAAAGAAGAACGATCGCTCGATATTTTCGAGCACGAGCAAGAAATGGGGGTGGAGCAGGGCGTAGGGTTTGGGCGGGGTCATTTTCTCGGCTTCGGTGGCATTCTTTTCGGCCATCGCGTGTGAATAGAGGGAGAGGCTGCGATCTCCCAGTTGCCGGCGGACGTATTCGTTTGTGCGTACCGCGAAATCGAGCATCAGCCGAAATCGATTCTGGTACTCCCGTTTGGATTGCCCGCCCGCCGTCGCGCTCATCAGCGACAACATCACGACGGCAACGAGAACGCTCAATCGTCGCATGGTTCCTCCTCCACGGCATTCAGAGCCAGCCGCGCCGCGTCCTTTTCCGCCTCTTTTTTGCTGCGACCCCGGCCACGGGCGAGCACGGCATCGCCGACGACAATCTCCACTTCAAACACTTTGGCGTGGTCCGGCCCCTCCTCGCTGATCACTCGATAGTGGGGAATTTCCACACTTTTGGCCTGTAATTTCTCCTGCAAAACGGTTTTGGCGTCGCTCTGTGCCGTCCCACTGGCCACTGTCTCAAAGGTCGGCCCCAGCCATTTCATCACCACATCGCGAGCTGCCGAAAAGCCACCGTCGAGATAGAC
>JANQET010000227.1 GCA_028278265.1 Myxococcota bacterium | reverse complement strand
CAAAAAAAGTCCACATTTCCCAGCCTGTGCAGCGCGGTTGGCAATCAGATATGGAACAGGCAGCGAGACCCGTGCCTGCCAAAGGTCAGCTCTTTCCGGGTCTCGGTGTCGACGCGCTATAGACAACACTGTATTTTCGTAATATCGAGGTCGCTGGACCATCCAATCAGCTAGGGACACCCCACGTTGAATAGAGGATGGGGCAGCTAGTGCTAGTGGTACTAGGTTCATCCGCGTGAATGATTGAGCCACGGCTAGGGAGGGAGTGTGATGCTGAACCAAAGAACGGTTTTCATGATATCTTGTCTGATAATCGCAACTGCTGGATGCAGCGAAGACGATGGCAGCGGCATCAATTCCAACACTGATACCGATACCAATACACACTCGGATACCGATGCGCAGCCGGACACCGATACGGCCATCGACTGTGATGGCGGGGTCTTAGAGTCCTGACTGACCATTGAAATCAACATTGGAAATGTTGAAGACACCGAAGAGACCTCCTGCGTTTTTCAAATCATGGAAGAGAGTTTTGACGTCTGCGACAGCGATTGGACCGATCATCGATTCATCAGCGTATTTGGCGACGAGGAGAGGATAGCCCACGTCGATGAGTGCGCGACCGGCTCGGGATGGACCTGGATTGGGATAGAGCCGATCGACGGAGACGAGGCGATAGAGCTTTGTGGTGGCGCCTGTGAATCAGTGGAAAATGGGGAGTGGGAGATTATTGAGGTTAATTTTTGGTGCTGCTTGGACGGCGACGAGTGCAACCAAATCTTGTAGGGTGCAGATGGCGTGCATCACGGCCGGTCACAAAGTAGCCATTTAGGGATGGGGACGAGCTAATCGTCACCGCGCTCACCCGGGCGAGCCCGAAGTATTTCGGAATGGGTTGATACGGCAATATCGCAAAATTATTCGTCGCAATTATTTTTTGAACCTTTCCCCCTCTGGCGCATTCACGTATTGCCTACAATTTACGTAGGTCAAAGGAGGATTAAGGTGAAAGTGCGACGTACAAGACATTTCAGAACAAATACCCTATTTTCCATGTATCTATCACGAGGGTTAGCAGCACTGCTGATGGTCATGGTTTCGGGGGGACTCGTCGGCGGTTGTGGCGTCGACGGCACTCCCCCGGATCCCGACCAGCAAGCGATCCCACTGGTCCAGGCGGTCGCCAACAACCCGCCCCCTACTGCCGTTTCGGCGGCAACACCAACAGAATTCGACGAACGGGGTGTCGTACCAGGACAACTGATCGTCAAATTCAAATCATCAGGTGAATTTGCGGTGAACCAATGCGCTCAAACCTGGTTTGCCAAGGGGCGCCAATTCAGCAGAGCCACTGCCGGTGCTTCCCCATCGGTTGATGGGTTGCTCCGGCGATTCGACGTGGATCGGGTGACCGCCATGGTGCCCGGCCGAGTGGGCCTGACCACGGCAAAGGCGACGCAACGCTTCAAAAACAGCCGCCTTCGACAGGCCGCGGCCAATTCATCGCCCCTCTCGGTCGCCTCGGTAAACACCTATCTCGTCGGTTTTTCGACCGCCCACGATCTGACGACCGCGCTCGCCGCGTTCAATCGGGATCCCCACGTGGAATACGCCCACCCCAACTACCTGGTAGAGGCACACTACACGCCCAACGATCCCTACCTGACCACCAGCGGTAGCTTCGAACAGTCCTACCGGGACCTGTGGGGCCTGGAGACTATCGGTGCCGAAACCGCATGGGACAGCGCCCGCGGCGATGGTGTGCTGGTCGCCGTCGTGGATACCGGGGTAGACCGCCTTCATCCGGACTTGGCCGACAACGTCTGGCGCAACACCGGGGAAATCGACAACGGCATCGATGACGACGGCAACGGATATGTGGACGATCTGTATGGCTGGGACATGGCAAACGGCGACGGTGATCCGATGGATGACCACGGTCACGGCACCCACGTGTCGGGCACCATCGCCGCCCAGGACAACAACAATTTGGGCATTGTCGGTGTGGCGCCTGACGCGCAAGTCATGGGGGTCAAATGCCTCGATGCCAACGGTCGCGGCACTGCTTTCAATTTGGCCCAGGGGATCATCTACGCCGCACAGAACGGCGCCCAGGTGATCAACAACAGCTGGGGATGCATCTTCCGCTGTCCGTTGGTGCCGGTGTACGAAGATGCCGTTGAGCTGGCCCATGGCCTGGGCAGTGTGGTGGTTTTTTCGGCGGGCAACAGCCGGGACGATACCATGCACTACTCGCCCCAGAATCATCCCTTGTCCGTGGTCGTATCGGCGACCAATCCGGACGATGGATTGGCCACATTCACCAACTACGGGTTGATCGACGTGGGTGCACCGGGAGCGGGACTTCAGGATCCGCCACCGGAGTATGAGCCCGAACGGGGAATTCTCTCCCTCAAGGCCGCCCAATGCGACACGTGTCCCGAGCAGTTAATCGTCGACGAGGATTACCTTCGACAAGCCGGGACATCGATGGCAGCTCCCCACGTGGTCGGACTGGCCGCTGTCATTTTGTCCGAATACCCCGCCTACTCCAACGAGCAAGTGCGTCAGCTCCTTCGCCATTCTGCGGCGGATGTGAACGCCGATGGGTTTGACACCCGCTACGGCTACGGCCGCATCGACGCTGCCGGGGCCATGGCAGATTCGGAGCCGCTCGAGACGCTGATTGCCGCTCCTCACGGAGAGCCGATCGAGACCTCCCTGGTCCCCCTCATCGGTACGGCCGCAGGGAAAGACTTCGCTCAATACGAATTGGATTACGGCTACGGCCCCTTCCCCACCGAATGGACACCGATTGCCACCAGTCCGGAGCCGGTGACCCAGGGTGAGTTGGCCATGTGGAACGCCGAGGAGGTCAGTGACGGCCTCCACACCGTGCGCCTGATCGCCACCGCGACCGACGGACGGCAATACATCGACCATCATTTGCTGACGTTCGATCGGTTTGAGTTGAGACTCGTCGACAGATCGGTCCACCCGGGAGGGGGCATGATCGTCATTCCCGGCACCGCAGCGGTGGGCAACCAGGTACGATTCGACGTTCGAGTTGAAGATCCCATCACCGGCGCACCGGTGGAGGCGGATATCACGCTGACCAACGGTGGCGAGGCACCGGTCATCAACGGCGTGTTGGCCGTTTGGAATTCGGCTGAGGTGAAGGCCGGGTTTTACCGGATCGTTCTCGAAGCACAAAACTCAGCCGGCACCGTTCGTTCCCAGAGTGCGACGATTCTCGTCGATCCACAAATCGAAGCGGGTTGGCCGGTCACTTTCCGCAATCTCGATCCCGGCGCCTATGGCGCTCTTTCGTACGCGCCCACCATCGCCGATGTGACCGGCGACGGTTTCAAAGAGGTCCTCGCCGCGTTCAGCGATAAAGTGTATCTGTTTGACTACCAGGGAAAATTGCTTCCCGGTTGGCCCCGAGTAACCCCCAACGCCGACGGCACCCCGGGACGGGTCGAACTGGCTCCCGTAGCCGGCGATGTGACCGGTGACGGAAATGTGGAAATCATCGTCGTCAACCAAAGCGGCACGATTTACGTTTGGCGCGTTGACGGTACGATAGTGCCGGGTTGGCCGATCAAACCGGATGATCGATACAATCACCAAATGGTCCTCGGCGAATTGGACGGCGTAGAAGGATTGGAACTCGTCGTCCTCGCCTCTCAGGGGATGGCCTATGCGTTCCGTGGAAACGGGGTGCTGCTCCCCGGTTGGCCGGTGGAAATTGCGGAGACCGGATTTGCCTCCCCGCCGGTGGTCGCCGATCTGGACGGTGATGATCAAGCTGAAGTCGCGCTCGCCGTGTCCACCTATAGCGCCGAATACACCGTGACCGTGCTCGACCGCGATGGTAAAACCCTGCCCGGTTGGCCTGTCCACCAAACCCTGGATCACGGATCGAGCATGGGCCAATTGGCTGCCGGCGATTTGGATCGGGACGGTGATCGGGAGCTCGTTTTCGCCGCTGAAGAGGTGCAGGTCTTCGCCTACCACCACGACGGATCCAGCGTCGTCGGCTGGCCGGTTGAGGTGCCGTCTGAATCGTTTCCCACTCGCGCCAATCCGATCGCCATCGGCGATGTGACCGGCGACGGCCACTTGGAAGTCGTCATCGGGTTTGGTCTCTACTACGACCACACCGTCAACAGCTTCACCGATGGCCTCTACGTTTGGCGAGGAGACGGCAAGCTGCTCTCGGGCTGGCCCCAAACCGACAGCTACGGTTGGACCCACTACTTTGGTTACAGCGGACCGGCATTGGCGGATGTGGACGGAGACGGTGTCGCAGATATCATCTCCAGCCATGGCTATCGCGAGTATGAGAATGTGGTCGAAGCGTATCGTTACACGGGCGAACGAATAGAGGGATTCTCCCGTCCGGCCTGGCGTGGTCAAGTGGGCTGGAATACCCCGGCCATCGCCGATCTGGACGCCGATGGAAAACTGGAGATGGTTTGGATCGAAGGGCTCTCTCGAATCTACAGCTGGCAGCTCGACGCCGACGCGGACAATGTGACGCCCTGGCCCATGGTCGGCCACGATTCCCATCATTCGTTTGCAGCTGATCCCCCCTGTAAACTGGATGCCGATTTCACCGTCGCCTGCGAAGGCCTGACCTGTCAATTCGAAGACCAAAGTGATGGCTGCGGAGGCAATGGGATCACCGGTGTACACGACCTGGTGCTCTTCGGTGCCTCGGGTCAGCACTGGATCGCGGGCATCGACTGGATCGATATTCACCGGGACGGCGAGTTTGAACGACTCGAAGCAGAGTACGCAATGGTCGGCGCGGGCTCGGTCCCGATCCGCTACGGCAACTGCTCCGGCGCCGTGCGCGAGGGACTGGAGACGGGTGAGGCGATTGTCTTTCCCCAGGTGGATCTCACCCGTGTGACCCACATCTCCGTGGGGTACGCATCGATGAACCCCGGTGGCGAAATCGAAGTGCGGCTAGACACGATCCACGGGCCTCGGGTCGGCGCGGTGGCCACCGAACACACGGGCAGTTGGCAGAGCTGCCAAAAGACCGACGTTTTCTTAGCCACCGATGTTCGCGATCTGTTGCTGGTCGGCACGGCGGGATACAATTGGATCGCGGGACTCGACTGGATCGAGTTGTCAAGCGGCAACGGGGTCCGACGGATCGAAGCTGAAGCGGCTGTGGTCGAGAACGGCTCGGTCGACGTGCAGGGAGGCAGTTGCTCCGGGTCGGTCCGACAGGGACTCGAGCTGGGTGAAATCGTGCGTTTCCCGGCATTGGATCTGTCGGGGGTGACCGGTATCACAGTGAGTTACACCTCGATGAACCCGGGCGCCAGAATGGCGTTGCGACTCGACACCGTTCAGGGAGAACACCTGGGCACCATCGTCACCGAACACACGGGCAATTGGCAACAGTGCCGTGAGAAAATCCAGGCCGTCGACTTCCCCGACACCGGGATCGTCGCTTGGGATTGGTCGTTCGGCGACGGAGCGGAGTCGAGCGAACAGCACCCGCTACATCGATATCGCCGCCCCGGCGTGTACACCATCGAGCTGACCGTCACCGACGGCACGGGGAAAACCGACACCGCCACCTCGACGCTCGAGCTCGGCTGCTCGCCCCACTAGCCCACGTCGATGATTCCGGGGTTCACTTGATATCGTCCTAGGGAAGAACGCAACTCTCTGAGGTGAACGTTTCCTGGCCGCGGACGATATACTGTCCTGTGGTGTTGTCCTGAACTTTGAACTCAATACTATAGGTGGTGCCGATCGAGCCGCTGAAGGACTTGCGATAGTAGCCGTTGCTGAGGGTTCCCGGCACACAGTATCCATTGAGGCAGAGATAGTGCCACTGGCCTGTCCAGCCGCGATCCTCGTGGTAGACCACCAGGGTATTGTTGTTCTCGTAGGCAATGCCGAACTCCTGACAATCAGCCGAACCGCCGTCGCAGATGTCGTTGATTTCGTCGCATGGGTCGCTGCCACAAGGCGCAACCCCCGCCGAACACCCTCCACCCGTGGGATCACAAACTTCCTCCCCATCACAGAACAATCCGTTGTCGCACACGCCGTGATCCGGTGAGACAATGCAGGTGTCACTCTGTTCGTCGCAACTGTCCGCTGTACAGGCGATCCCGTCATCGCAAACGATCGGGCTGCCCGCTACACAACCGCCATCAACACATGCTTCCTCCCCATTGCAGTACAGGCCGTCATCGCAATCCGCCGAGCTCGTGCAGCCCGAGGGGGCATCCAACCGACAACTCTGACGGGAGAAGGTATCTCGCCCACTGGTGGTGAACTGTCCTTGACCATCGTCCTGAACTTTGAATTCAAAACCGTAGCCCGTATCCAGCGTGCCGGAAAACTCCTTGACATAGTACCCATCGCGCAGCTCACCCGGCACACAATATCCTTCCAGACACAAATAATGCCAGTTGGCAGACCATCCCTCGTCGCGATGGAAAACGGCCAAAGTGCTGTCGTCCACATAGGCGATGCCAAAGTCCCCGCAGCCTGTTCCCGGGCCGCCTTGATCAGCATCAATCGTCCAGGTTCTGGTGTCGGTCATCAGATCGACGCGATCCACGGGATTTCGCACAAAGGGGGTGTTGTCCACCACGGTGGCGGTCAGGGTGTGATTGCCGCTCAAGGACAGTCCGCTCAAATCGACGGTAGTCTGGTCAGGCGGCAGTGAAAGGGCTGCGCCATCCAGACGCCAAGTGATGGTAAGCGAATGACCGTCGGGCGCCATGGGGTGTACAAACACCGTCTCCGTTCCCTGTAAAACGACATCGGTCGGGGTGTTGTCATCGATGGGGCTGACATCAGCGTATATCATCACCACCAGCTGCTCGCGGCCGGGCAAATTGAACGGAAAGTCCAAGTCCTTCATCATCGAATTTTGAGACGGTCGATAGATACCGGTCGTTCCCATCTCTCCGCCCTCGTATGTGCCGATATATCCGCCATCAGGGGTCGGGTCGCCCAGCCAGCGGTACCACTTGGCCTCGAGGTCGGCCATCTGGGCGCTCTCGTAGATCGAGAGGTTGGCATCGATCGGCTCCGGGCCGGTGTAGTGGCCGTCGTTGCGGATGTACTCGTCACCGAGATCGCCCAGGGAATGCCCCAGCTCGTGCATCACGATTCGGCCGGAGTCGAGATTTGATCCCGCCGAGGTGGCGAGGTTGCTGGCCTTGTAGCCGGCGCCGCCGTACTTGGATGAGTTGGCCAAGGCGATCACGTGTTCCGCTGCAGGGGCATTGTTGGCATAGGCAAGGGCTGCATTGACATCTGCACACAGCAAGCGATCGAGATTGCCGCACCAGAAATACATGTTCAACGCCGTGTCCTTCACCACCCCAAGCGTCGGATCGTTGTCCACACCGGATTCATTGGAGATCACGTTGACCTTGTACGCGTTGAAATAGGAGCGGTAGGTCGAAAACGGCTCAACCGTCATCAACTCCTCCCATCTGTTGATCACGTCGGCGTGGTAGTCGTCGAGATCATCGGCGGTGTACCCATCTCCGACAAACACAAAATCAATTCTGTTGTCACTGCTACCCGTCTCTTGAATCACCTCTACATCGGCCAACGCGTCCATTAATAGAGATTCGGTCATCGGCGCCGGGGCCGGTACCTCAATGTGCTCCAAATGCCCATCTTGGGCCGGGGCCTCGACCTCGATCGTGTGTTGGGCCGTGGCAGATCGAGCCGGGAGCAGCCCGACAGCAAGCCCCAGACTGAAAACCAGTTCAAATTTAATGTTCACTCGCATAATTTAAGCTCTCCTTTGTTTGGATCCACTACGAATGTCATCCGTATACTTAACGAAAAAGGCTGTGCAAAAGGACAAAGAAAACCGGCGAGAACAGCCTGAAACAGCAGGTTTAGCCCGCTGTTGTCGGGAATCGATTACCTATTCAGCGGCAGAAGTTTTCGCCGAAGACGGTTCCCCATCTTTTGAAGCGACGCCGTTGAGCGCCTGGGGAACATCTCCGGAGGTCTCTGCTTCAGTCCAATTCTCCCCGTTGTCTGATGACCAGAGGATGACGTTTTCGTCGCCCGCCGGCACATCACCGACGATCACCCACCGATTGGCGAGTGCATCATACGCACAAGACTGCAGGGTAAACGGCCATTTTCCTGAACTTTTGCTCAACGACCAATCGTCCCCATCTTTTGAGAGGAGGATGACACCACCGTCTCCAACGGCGATCCATACCCCATTGGCCCGCTGTACTTCTATCAATCTCTCCGTCGTCAACCCGGTATCTGTGGCCTTGGTCCAAGCGACGCCATCGGAAGAGTGCATGATGCCGCCACCGGTACCGACGCATACCCAACGATCGTTCACCGGATCGTAATCGACACTTTCATTGTAGGTAAATCCAATTGAGTCTATGCCGGTCCACTGATCCCCATTTTTCGAATAGGCCATTTTGTTGCCGACAGCGGCGGTCACCCACATATCGTCCGCATAGTGTATGCCGCGAGCCCATTGCGCAAACACCGTTCCAGAATCTTCAGCCTCTGTCCAGTTATCCCCGTCGCTCGAGTATAAAATGCTGTTTTCACCCCACCAGCCACCTACGGCCACGAAACGATCCTTACCGTTATGGGCAACATCAAAAAGAAATCTTGGATCGGGATTATTCGAACTGGTCGCCTCAACCCACAAATCCCCATTATCAGAGTAGTACATCCGGTGATTTCCCACTGCCACCCAACGTCCGCTATCAGGGACAAACACCACGCTCTCCAACGAGTGCTCGGGTGGGCTATTGGCCTCCACCCATGAATGACCGTCGAGAGAGCGAATGAGATACCCATCACTCCCTACCGCTAAAAATCGAAAGGCAGGAATTTCTTCAGCCGTATCGGTATCGGTGTCCGTGTCTGTGTCGGTATCCGTATCGGTGTCCGTGTCTGTGTCGGTATCCGTATCGGTGTCCGTGTCGGTGTCGGTGTCCGTGTCCGTATCCGAGTCGGTATCCGTATCCGAGTCGGTGTCCGTATCCGAGTCGGTGTCCGTATCCGAGTCGGTGTCCGTGTCCGTGTCGGAGTCGGTGTCGGTGTCGGTGTCCGCATCCGAGTCGGAGTCGGTGTCAGTGTCCGTATCCGTGTCCGAGTCGGAGTCGGAGTCGGAGTCGGTGTCGGTGTCACTGTCTGTGTCCGTGTCCGTGTCCGAGTCTCCTCCTGCGTCGATGGAATCGTCTCCACCACCACACGCACTACACAGGCAAAGAAAAACGATGAGGTGAACGAATCCGAGTGTTCTGGCGCCAACAGTTCTCATTGAAAAGTATCCTTTCGTTTAGTCACGTTTCAGTTCGATTGTTCTTCCCTTTAAATCAACAATTTCTGTTCATCAAGCGAAGCGATTGGTAAATCAATGCCTGTCCCCGGGATCAGTGAAAGGGAACAAGCCGATCGTTTATCCATTATCAAGAACGGTCAAAGGGTCCGCTTTGGACGAAAACACCACCTGCTCGACGGTACAAAGAGCGAAAACGGGCACACTGTCGTTGTCGAATCCAATGGCAGCTTGATCAGCAATTGGTTACATATCAGCAGAAGAGTACCAAATGGAGGAGGCGTCGTGAAGCATTACCTATTGATTTGGGCCCTGGTACTCGCCGGCTCCCTTCCCATGAGGAACATCGCCCAGACTGTATTAAATCTGGAACAGTTGGAGAACAGGGTCGAGCAAGCGTCCGGCACGGCCCGCGTCGATCTGCTCAACCAACTGGCTTACGAATACTACGGCCGCTCACCGCAAAAGAGCCTCGACTATGCACAACAAGCAATGGCCGAAGCAAAGGCGAGCGACTATGCCAAGGGTGAGGCGGCAGCGCTCTTCAACGCCAGTTGGGCCCAAACGTCGCTTGGCGACCATCGCCTCGCACTGAAGAGTGCCCACGCCTCGCTGGCGATCCGAGAAGCGATTGGTGACGAACAGGGTGTCGCTGACTCGCTGAACAATGTCGGTAGTTTGTATCGAACCTTGAGCGAGTTCGAACCGGCGTTGAAGTACAGCCTGAAATCGCTCGAGGCCAAAGAAAAACTGGGGGACAAGAGAGGCATTGCCGGAACGCTGGGAAATATCGGCTTGCTCTACGACGGTCTGGAAAATTTTCCCCAGGCCCTGGAATACCACCAACGGTCGCTGCGCCTCGCCGAAGAGATCGACAACCTCCCGATCATCGGTAACGAGCTCAACGCTCTGGGCATCATCTATGAAAAACTGAAGCAATACGACGACGCGCTGAGCCACTATGAACGGTCGTTGGCGGTCAAAGAGAAAATCGGCGATAGAGTGGGGGTCGGCCGATCACTGGGCAATATCGGGGGCATCTATCAGCTGCGAGGTGACTATCGCCGATCGCTTGAATACCGCAACCGCGCGCTGGCATTGGCCAAAGAGCTAAAAGACCAACTGGGAATAGCGACCAACCTGAACAACATCGGCCATTGCTTTTTGAAAATGGGCAACATCGACCAGGCCGAGCGGCACTTGCAGGAATCGCTGGAGCTGGCAGAAAAAATCGACAGCGACTATATCGCAATGGAGGCACACAAGCAGTTGTCAGAGACCTACAAGGCGAGCAATAGATTCGCCCGCGGCCTGGACCATTTCGAAAAGTATTTCGCGCTTTTTCGCGAAACGTTCAACGAAACCAACGCCAAACAAATCGCCGAGCTGCAGGAACGGTTCGAAGCACACAAAAAGGAGCAACAAATTGCGCTGTTGAGCAAAGAAAAGCAGCTGCTCGCCACGACCGGGGAGCTCGCTGAGCTCACCCGCAACGCGTTGATCATCGGGGTCATCCTGCTGGTCGCCATTCTCGCCTTGTTGTTCAAGCGCTACTTATTCCTGTTTGCGTTTTGGAAAAAAGAGAAAACCATCGCCCAGTACCGCCTGCTCGAGAAGATCGGCACCGGCGGCACGAGCAATGTATATCGCGCCCGCAGTCTGGCCGACAAAAACACCACCGTGGCGATCAAGGTGATGCGCGAGGACCTGAACAACGCGGAGCTCACCGAGAAGCGATTTCGCCATGAGGCATCGATCATCGACCGGCTGGTTCATCCTCATATCGTCAGGGTCATCGAGCGAGGAGAGCACAAGCGGCGGCTGTTCATCGCGATGGAATGGGTCGGCGGCAAAACCCTGCGCAGCAGATTGAATGAGGTCAACAGGTTGCCTCTGGTCACAGCCGTTCAGGCAACCGCTCAAATTGCCGATGCGTTGGTTTTAATTCACTCCAAGAGGATTTTTCATCGGGATCTCAAGCCGGAAAATATCATGATCGTCGAAGACGGCGCTCAGGGACTTACGGTCAAGCTGCTCGATTTCGGCATCGCCAAAACAACCTACCACACCACGTTGACCCAGGCGGATAAAATCGTCGGTACGGCGCGCTACATGTCTCCCGAACAAACGCTGAACAAGAAGGTCGATACCGCGACGGACATCTATTCTCTCGGCGCCGTGTTTTACGAGATGCTCACCGGCGAGGCGGTAGTGACCGGTGTCGATTGGGTCACCATTCAGCGACAGATTTTAAACAATCGGATAAGACCGATCAACGAGCTGCGGAGCGATACGCCGGCTGAGCTCAACGATCTGGTGATGGCGATGTTGTCGCGTTATCCGGCCCAGCGTCCGAGCACGACGATGATTCGCGATCAATTGGTCGCCTATGAGCCTAAGGGAGCCGACACCGGGGAATCGACCGCGTCCCACCGTGACCCGACCGATGCGCCTACAGAGCCAGACCGCACGGCTGATCCCGCGCTGGGGTAATCACTTATTGAGCGAGAAAGGACTAGCGTTCACCCCACTTTGTCAAGTATCTGGCGAGCCACTTGCGCGAGCAGCTGATTCCCTGTTTGCGCATTGCCCGTTCGGTGGCTGAGATATTCTGCTCGCGATGGCGATAGGTGGAGATGATCACCTCTTTGTGCCATTCATAACTCGACTTGCTCACCACCGGGGTGACGGGTTGAGCGTCTACATCGGCACGGGGCGGAGCTGATCGCTGTGTTGACGGATCAGTCGATTCACCCCCAGAGGACGAAACAGATTGTCCATAGCGCTCGGCAAAGACCGTTGTCACAGCCTTGACCGCGTCGCCCGTGTTGGCGAATCTGGAAGCTATCCGGTCAGCCACATCGAGCAGTCCCCGTACATTGTCGACAGGAAAACCGTCCACCATCAATTGTTCGTATTGTTTGGGGCGCAAGGTCTGGAGAATCGCGCCACCATCGACGTCGAATTGTCTCGCCTGTGCGCTGAGCAGCGCTGTGAAAATGGCGGGAATATCGGCCCGCCGGGTCGCCAATGGCGGCAACTCGATCACCCGCAATCGAGCCAACAGATCCGGCGCCAGCGAAAAGGTCGGCCCTTCGGCATTGGAGGCCAGCACAAATCGTACCTCGCTGCGCCGTGTGTTGATCTCGCCGATGCGGGCAATTTGTCCATCCTCGATCACTCGCAGCAGGCTGCGCTGTACCCGTTCGGGAAGGTTGTGCACTTCATCCAAGAACAGCACCCCGGAGCCCGCTTGCTCGATTAAGCCGGGGCGAGGATCGACCGTTGAAAACACCCGCGGTGCCACGCCGAAGAGGGTCGATGTTGCCTCCTCTTCAGAGGAGAACCGCGCCGCGTTGTGCACCACCAGCTCAGCTGTTCCGTGGGTGCCTGCCAAAATCTGGGCCACCGCACGGGCGGCCAGCTCCTTGCCGGTTCCCGAAGCGCCGGTCAACAGCAGATGTCGCCGAGAGAGCGCCGCCTCTTTGAGCTGATTCAACAACGGGGCGGCGTGGAAGGGACCGACCAAGCCAAATTGTGATGGGACCAGCGCATCCAATAGCGCGGCGCCGTCCTCTTCAATCACAAACAAGCAGCGCCCGGCGCGGATCACGTCTCCGGTGGATATCTCGTTGAGCTGCTTGAGCGGAGATCCGTTCAGATAGGTCCCATTCGTACTTCCCTGGTCCTCGATCCACATCCCGTTTTCGGCGCAGGATATGGCGAAGTGCTGGCGGGACAATTTGCTGTCCCGCACCGTTAGATCAGCCGAGCGGTCTCTGCCCACTGACAGTCGGGCCGTCAGGGGGATTCGATCCATCGTGGGCTCACCCTCCGGTGCGTGGGCGATCAACAACACCGGCACAAGTGCTGATCCTCCCGGCTCCACTTCTGTCGTGCGGGTTGAAAACGAGGTGGTTTGTGTGTCCGCTTGTCTCATCCGGATGATCCTAACCTGCTAGACGATCGTTGCCGTTCGGCATAGACCGCGTCACACAGTGACACCGTTTACCAACGACGCCCAACAGGGTTGTTCTATAATTTTCGACCCGTTTTGTCAGCTGACGGGAGAAAATCAGCGCGTGTTTGAAACACCGCACCGGTGGGACTCGCGGGCCCACCACCGGGTCTCGAATATCGAGACCTGAAGACCCAACGAGAGACCTCGCCCAGGCCACGCTTCACCGGATGACCGAAGCGAAACAACCAGCAAATTGAAGGTCTTTGATCGTTTGGCGGGAGGATCCCCAACTGTGGCACGGAACTTTCAAGGCGCAGAGCTGAAATCGAACGGCCGTATCGATAGAAAAAATTGGGCTACTGACCGGCGGCGCCGCAGAAGGTGTTCGCCCGAAGAAGAGGAGAATCCGATGAAACGACCATCTAGCGCATTTCAATCGTGCGCCGCATCCAACAACCATGGATCGCTATCGGCGCGCGATGCCTTGACGCCTCTGTGCCTGGGCCTTTTCGCCCTGTCGCTGACAGGCTGTATCGAGGGTGAGTCTCCAGAGGAAACACCCGCGATTGAGATCGAAGAGAGAGAAAACAGTGAAGCGTCTGCCATCGTCGGGATCGAAGAGGGACGGGTTTCGATCACCCAACAGGAGCAACCCGGGGGAAGCCTGCTGCGCGCATCGGCTGACGGTCCCCGCGAGACGCGCGGTTCAGGTGCCAGATTCGGCACGTGGGCCCAACAGGATTTTGAAGACAACTGGCAGACCGAGCTCACCTACAATTGGACCATTGCATCGAAATTCAATGACGAACTGGATGCTACTGACCAAAAGGTCTTCTATAAAAACCTGCACGATGAAGCCAAGTACTTCACCGACGCCAATGACCAGGTGTATCTGGAGGATGTCAACCTGATCTGGATCAGCACCCACGGAGGCATTTCCAATAGCGCCGCCCGCATGTTCATGTGGGATGAGGACTTGCGGGCATACTCGGACGATCTGTACCTGGGAAATGAGGGTTACGGGTTGTCGTTTTTCAGCGCCTACTCCTGCAACCTGCTCGCCGATACGGACCACCTCTGGGATCGGTGGAGCCGGGCCTTCAAAGGAGGGATGAGGATGTTGTTGGGCAGTCATGGGTTGATCTATTTTGGATACAACACGCGAAAAGTCGGTGAGAAATTCGCCGACAGTCTGCAGTCCTCCAAAGATGCGCACGACGCCTGGTACGACGGTCTCCACAAAAGTCTCAACATCGACAATGACGCCGCCGTGGTGGTCATGGGAGACGGGGAGGACGACTGTTACGACCGCATGGAAGGCATCAAGTGGCAGAATTATACGGACTATCCCCGGCGCCGAGATGGCGATGTCAACCATTGGCTCCGCTACCGCTGGAGAAACATTTAGGAGAGGAGAGGATCATGTTTACAAATACAACTATGTCACTAAAGCACACATTTGGTCTGGTGATGGCGGTGCTCGTCTCACTTCAGACGGCACGAGCTGAGGCTGCTGACTCGGCAGAACGCCTCCGCTTGACCGAAACGTCGCTCCGTCAGGGGCTCGCCGCCACTGAAACACCGCTGCTGATTCGTCAACCCGGGCCAGGCGGACGGCAGGTGGTAGAGCGCCTCAGCCAAAAACTGATGGCCGACGACCTGCGGGAGAGCGGAACGCTGCGTTTTGTCAACGAGCCGGGTCATTTCGCGATGATCGATTTGGCCGCCGATGTCCATCTGGAGGCGTACGGGGACGGCACCGTTGTGCGATACCGCAGGGGGTACGACACCGCTGCCGGGCAGCGATCAATCGACCAACGACCGGAGGAGCACACCTTGTACGAGTGGGGGAGACAGTTCGTGGATCAAATGCTCCCGGAGGTGATCGAGCGGGGAGAGCGGGACCGGCTGGTCAACTATAAAACGATTTACTTGGTCGTCGACGGCGGAACCGCGACCGAGGCATTCGAGTCCGAGGTGCGCGAAAGCACTGTCGTCTTTTCGCGGCGCGTCGACGGACGGGATATCGTCGGACCGGGATCAAAAATCAGCGTGACCTTTGCCAATGATGGCCATGTTATCGGTTTTTATTACGATTGGCCCACCTATCGACCGGCAAATCTGAGCCAGACCCCGGTAACCCGTGAAGAGATTTTCGAGCGGGCTTCTCACCTGTCCTCATCTCAGGGGAACGCCATCGATGCGTCGCTGACGCGATTTGAATGTGGCCTGTTCGACGAGGGGATAGATGACGATAGCCCGAGCCGGCTGCTCCAACTCGCTTGCGAGGTACAATACGTGGTCAAAAAAAGCACACGCGATGGCGTGCAGGAGCACGGCGTGGTCGACATCATTCCAGCTGCGCGGCAGCTCATTCGTGCCGGTGGATGGACAGAGGATCACCGCTATGCCCCAGTCGACAGCTGCGTGGAATCCGACTTGGTCGAGCTGCTGTTCCGCTAGTTCTCAAACAAGCGAACCCATCGGAAGACCGCCCTGACAGATCGTCCGTAACAGGAGAATCACGGGGGTCAATCCGATCAGAGACCGCTCAAAGCCCCAGTCCGGAATGCGGCAGCACGAGAACTAATGGGGAGAGAGCAAAATGTCAGATCCGTCCCCAAGATATCAACATAACAGGACCGTCCCTAACCCGACTGTCCCTAAGCCGACTCAATCTGGGACGTACGACGGGATCATTTTTTTTCTAACTGCTTGTCTGAGGGAATAACCAATATGATTTTGGAAACCCCTTCAAGATAATCGGATCTGTAGATATAACCTACGGAACCTTTTAGACCAAACACCGCTCTAAGCGGTTTGCCAAACGCCGGTGGAGGAGTTATTCCTTTTTTAATCTTTTGATTCTCCCAGTACTTTTTTTCCTCTTGTAAACTCATTTTGAGAACAATGCGGTTGAATTCCTGGCGCAGCTTGGCGCTTCTAGGATGATGGATTGGAACGGCATTTAAGCCGCCATTCCACTTGGTTCTTTTTTTGAGAAAGATATTTCTTAACTCACCTACAGAAATGGATTTGAGAGGGATGGAGTTGTTGGCTATAATGAGAATGTCCTGCGGCCCCTCGGCATGCGCCGTGCTACTAGGAAGAACAATCAGCATGCCCAACACAGACAACATCAGAAGATGTTTTATTTCTCCGCTTGGTTTCACAATGCTATCCCCTCCGGTTTCCTGCTGCGTTCTTTTCAAAACGTTTTCACAAGTTTGGACAGCCTCCTAAAAGGACACGGCTAATTGAAAGCTATGAAGCCATAGATCGTCAATTATATCAAATTTGGGCACTTGGATTAATCCTGACTCGTATTTGATTGAGAGATAGGGAGCGGGAGAAAAGTTCAGGCCGCCGCGATAAAATGCTGTGATGTAATCCGGTTTGGAATCATCAAAGACGCAGTATTCATACATTGCAAACGGAGTGATACGCATCTCCGCTTCCCACATTTGAAAAAGAAAGTCATAGGCAACAAGTCCGTATATCGCCCATTTGATATGGTCTGATTGAAGCTCCCCATTGATGGTCGGAATATTGAGCACGGGGTACAGTTTTGGAGGTCGTTCGTCATACCTGACTATTCCACGCAGATATTCGGCCTGAATGCGTAGATTGAATATCTCCAGGAGAATATCGAGAGTACCGTTGAATTCCGTATAGTTCTCTACAACATCGGTTACCATTGTGATTCTGTTGTTTTCCAATGTGATGTTTTTTACAATATCTGTAGTATCTCCGTAATACAAATACCCGCCTGTGGACAGATTGAAATCGTCGCCTTCGTAAACTCCCCTCAGTCGCAATCCAACTGCTTTATTTGCATCCAGGTCGTAGAGAGTCTCGGTCGACCCTCGACCATTGGAGAGGGTTATCGCGTAATCAACAAACGTTTTCTGATTCAGGAAGAACCTGCCGAATATTTGTATTCCAGTCTGAGACAGAGGAACCAGGTGCCTATTCATAAAATATGGCGGTCTGACCGGGATAAGAACCGGAGAACCGTGATCCACATTCCATATCCCAAACGGTGTTAGATATTTGCCTGCGATGACATTGAACCAATCTCGCGGCGAGTAAGTCAAATGGGCCCGTTCGATGCCCAAACCTCCCAGAGGGTACTCCTCGGCGGTAAAGGGATCGAGAACTGTTGTATTCTCTCTCTGGTATTCCGTACCCAACAATTCAAAATTGTACGATTCTTCATGTCCATGGGGAAGGGCAGTGTATCGAAATTCGGCCAGTGTAGAAAGCGTCTCGGTCATCTGCGAGCGCAGATAGAGGTGAAGTCGCCCCAGGGCAAAGGACAGATACTCGGGAAACAAGGAATTGGCTGGCGTGTCATCGTCAATTTGGTAATAGTACAGATTAACGTCGAAAAAGCCGTAAATCTGCAACAGTCTGTCTTGGTCATCTTCCACCATCGACTGCTCCAGCAACTCCTCTAGCTCTTCCGCTTCCATCTTGGTTACGAGGTCATCGATTTGAGTTTGAAGTTCCTCTTCTTTTTGCCTCGATCTGGTGTCTGCTTCGACCAGCTTTTGTTCTGCTCGCTCCAGACGAATTTGCAGTTCCTCGAGATCTGTCCGGCGCTCTTCCTGCCCGTTTGCATCCTCTTCGGATGAAAAGTCAGGTTTTACAGTTTTGCCAGACACCTCCTGGCTCGAAATTGGCACGGCGAAGGTCAAAACAAACGAAACGGACACGCTCAGTGCGGCGCTCCCTACAAAGTCGACCCGTATGGCTCTCAGTCTACGCATATGCCGCCTCCCATTGCGCCGCGTAGTCTTCCGGTCGCATGCAAATATTGATATCGATGGGCCAACACGCATTGTCATGAAAGGCACAACCATCTCCGCATCGATCACTGTCGCTATGTTCTACGTTACAGGCGCTTACTGATAGTGTGCCAGCCGCGGCGGGTGTCAAAAGTCGAAGGAAAGTCATACGGGACATTTCCCTTTTGTTCAGTTGTTTCCCGATGTGACCATGCGAGAGAAAAATCCCCATTCCCAGCCTCGTTTTCGTTTATAGAGTATAGCCGATAATTGTTGGCTAACAAGCGATGTGAAACTTGTGGAAGGTGACCCAGCACTCCAGGTAGTCGTAGATTCGATTCAGTTGTTAGGGCGTGATCGGAATTCTATCGGTTAATGGGATTGGCGAGGAAGATTATCGATCAGGCGATACAGTGACAAAAAGTCTCAGGTCTCTCGACGTCGTAGATTCAAATTGTTTCCTGCAATAAAATCGCAATCCGCTACTTCAGCCCTTCGTCAGTTTTTGGTACCGGTCAATTTAGCAAGGTGGGATGAAACGCCAGTGCAAGACGGCCAGAAACCGCTCCTTTTTGCGCCGCCTCGATTCTCGATCGGCGCAAGAGTAGAACCGAGGTGTTCAAGATTATGAGAATTTGCCGATAATAGTTACTGTGGGCACTTTAAATTTCATTTGGGTTCGGGTTTTCTCGACACTCGGAGTAGGCCTGGTTTTGCTGATCGCGCCGAGGTGCGCAACCGTGGTTATTCACACCGGGGAAGATCCGGATTCTGATTCAACCCACGATTCGGGTGCGGATCTTGATACGGACACCTATTCTAATTCAGATGGGGATATCGACGCAGACGTCGATGCCGATTCGGATTCGGACGCTGATACCGACGCCGACACCGATGCCGACGCCGACGCGGATCTCGACACTGATGCCGACATGGATGCCGACACCGATACCGACGCCGACGCGGATCTCGACACTGATGCCGACATGGACGCCGATACCGATGCCGACACGGACACTGATGCCGATACGGACACTGATACGGACACCGACACTGATACCGATACGGACACAACTCCACCCACTTGTGCCGACGCACTTGCTCTGTTCGGCACGATGGCAGCACCAATCGGGTTTGAAGGAGTGCCGTGCAGCAATGAGGGGTGGACACTCGAAGGGGAGTGGCAAGTCGGCACGGATGATCCCCCGGTGCCCTACGCCGGAAGCTGCGAGTTGGGCATCAACCTTGGCGGAAACTATTCTGATGACACGGTAAGTGATGCCACATCACCGGCTATCGACCTCTCCCCGTGCGATGGAGAGAAAGTGGAGCTCCAATGGTACATGTGGCTGGGCATCGCCAATGGATTGGACAATCTCTATCTCGAGATCTACTCGGATGGCGCCTGGAACGAAGAGGAAGCCGAATACGACGATGAAGACAAATTCTGGCAGCTCTTCTCGTTTGACATCTCAGACTACACCACCTCGGACTTCCGCGTGAGATTTCGGTTCGATACCAGCGGCATCAACAACGATCGAGGACCGTATCTCGATCAACTGTATATGATGATCAACCCCTAGCCGATCCTCTCCGCGATTCCATATCTCGTTATGCAATATTGTCCGCAGAGGTTGTTGATGAAGTGAAAAATCTAATAAGATGACTCGCAGATCCATCAATTCTGCCGGCATCGCTCGGCGCCCAAATACCCCAAGTATTCAGGCTTCTCGCTCTTTTTTGGCACAATTACGCCTCTACTCTTAAAATTCGGTATTTATTCTCTCGGCGAGTCCTAAGCTAGAGTTTCGCCATTATCAGTCCAAATTTCGTCATTCGCAGTGGAAACAAATGGGAGCATCTAGTCAGCGATGGCGGGGGCAGACATCTG
>JANQET010000016.1 GCA_028278265.1 Myxococcota bacterium | reverse complement strand
GGCTGACACTGGAAAGGAGGAGCCAAGTGAAAATACTCATTGCTGATGCTTTTGATGCGTCATTGCCCGAGCGCCTCTCGCGTTTTGGCGAGGTTTTTGATGATAGGGATCGTCTGGCCGAAGCGAACGTGTTGCTCGTTCGTTCCAAGACGAAGTGCACCAAGGAGTTCCTCGACAGTGCCCCCAACCTCAAGCTGATCATCCGGGGTGGGGTGGGGATCGACAACATCGACGTGGCCTATGCCGAGTCAAAGGGCATCACCGTCAACAACACCCCGGCCGCTTCTTCGGTCGCCGTGGCCGAGCTGGCGATGACCCTGATGCTCAGCCTGATCAACAAGGTGCCCTTTGGTCACGAGGGAATGGTCAGCGGAGACTGGCGCAAGAAGAAGATCAAACGGGTCGAGCTGTTCAAGAAGACCCTGGGCCTGGTCGGTATCGGCCGCATCGCCACCGAGGTGGCCAAGCGGGCCAAGGCGTTTGAAATGAACGTGATCGCCTACGACAAATATGTCGAGAAATCGGACCACGCCCAGATGAAGTCCCTCGATGAGGTGCTGGCCGAGTCGGACTACCTCTCCCTGCACACCCCGTTGACCGACGAAACCGCCAAAATGATCAACAAAGAGACCATCGCCAAGATGAAGGACGGAGCGTTCATCATCAACACCGGTCGGGGCAAGTGCGTCGACGAGGAGGCCGTGGCCGAGGCGTTGACCTCCGGCAAACTGGGCGGCTACGGCAATGACGTGTGGTACTCCGATCCCCCGGAGGCGTCGCCGCTGGTCAAGGCCCCCAATGTGGTGCTGCTGCCCCATATCGGCGCATCGAGCAAAGAGAACCTGCTGCGCATCGGCGACATCATTGTCGAGATCGTCGAAGCGTTTCCCAACAAGTGAGGAGCGACCATGACCAACCGTATCTACAATTTTTCCGCCGGACCGTGCACCCTGCCGGTAGAGGCACTGGAAAAAGCCCGCGACGAATTCGTCGACTACGACAACACCGGGATGTCCCTGATCGAAATGAGCCATCGGGGTAAACAGTACGACGAAGTACACCACCAGGCCCTGGCCAACCTCAGGTCCCTGTTGCGCATTCCCGATGAGTTCGAAATCATGCTGCTGCAGGGCGGAGCGACGCTGCAGTTCGCCATGGTGGCGATGAACCTCAAGGCCGAGGGCAAAACCGCCGAGTACGTGCACACCGGCGCCTGGGCCAAAAAGGCGATTGCCGATGCGAAAAAAATCGCCCCCACCCGGGTCATCTGGAACGACGAGGCCAACAACTTCGCCCGCATGCCCAAGCCGGACGAGCTCAACATCGGCGATGACGCGGCCTATCTGCACATCACCAGCAACGAGACCATCGGCGGGATCGAGTTTCAGGAATATCCCAAAACCGGAGATGTTCCCCTGGTCGCGGACATGTCCTCGCACATCATGTCCCGCCGGATCAATTTCGACAAATTCGACCTGATTTACGCCGGTGCCCAGAAAAACCTCGGCCCGGCCGGCGTGGCCGTGGTCATCGCCCGCAAACCCCTGCTCGAGAAATGCGCCGATGGCTTGCCCGCCTATCTGTCGTACAAAACCCACGCGCCCAAGGAATCGCTTTACAACACCCCGCCGGTGTTTGCGATTTACATGCTCAAGCTCACCCTGGACTGGGTCAAGTCGGTCGGTGGTCTGGCCGATATGGAGAAACGGGCCATCCGGCGGTCGAACCTGGTCTACGGCATGATCGGCGAATCAGACGGCTGGTATCGCTGCCCGGTGGAGCGGGAGTCCCGCTCGCGGATGAACGTCTGCTTCAGATTGCCCAGTGAAGAGTTGGAGAAGAAGTTCATCGCCGAGGCATTGGAGCGGGGCATGTCCGGGCTCAAGGGCCACCGGTCCGTCGGTGGCTGCCGCGCCTCGATGTACAACGCCATGCCGATCAAGGGCGCCGAGACCCTGGCCGAATTCATGAAAGAGTTCAAACGACAGAACGGGTAACCGATCCCCAGACGCTGAAGAACACTCCCACTAAAATATTTCAAAACAGTAAGACGACTTGCTAAAAATCGACTGGCAAAAAGCTCGATTGGTGATCTTCGTTTACCAATAGGTGTGCTATATTATCAAAACTTATATGGAAAAAGACAACGGAAAGAATAAACCCAAGGCCCAGGAGATGATCGAACAGGACTCCTGGGGCGATATCTCCAAGATTCCGCCGTTGCATTCGGTCAGAGAGAGCCGCTTTCCCCGACCGCGAAACACCCCTGTGGCCCGTTCGTTGGAGTACGCCACCCACATCAAGGAGATGCGAATTCTGATCGTCGACGACGATCCGAACCAGCGGGACGCCCTGGCCGATGCCCTGCGCAACTGCGGCGCCGAGGTGTATGTGGGGGATCAGACCCTCGGGGGATACGAACAGGCGATCCGCACCAAACCGGACGTCGTGATCTCCGACCTCACCTCTCCGGGAGAACGGGGGTGGTGGTTGGTCGAACGATTGCGCCGCCATCCCCTGTTGCGCTGGACCCCTATTTTGCTTCTGCGGTGGTGGGACACCCAGGCGGGTATTCGCCTCGATCGGGTGTTGGAGCGTCTCGAGGAGCTGTTTGCGCCCTTCTTGGTGATCGAGGAGCGGGTCGCCGCGGGCAAATCCCTGAGTGATCGGGTCGAGATGAACGGCGTACCGATGCTGCTGCGCTTCTTCACCCGCCGCAAGCTGACCGGGTTGTTCACGGTCAACGACACCTGGAGCGTGTTCGAAGTTCACATTCGTCAGGGGTTGCAGCAGGGGCAGATCGTCTCGGTCGTTCGCCGGGGGGTCGAAGGGGGCATGGATCAGGGCCCGGAGGCCTTCATGCAGCTGGTGCTCTGTGACGTGGGACGCTGGTCATTCCGCGCCCTCGAGGCCGCGGCGGTGCGCAAGAACATCGACGGGGATCTGGACCAAAACCTGGACCAGGTCAATGACCATCTGAGCGCGTTGATCGGCCCGGAGCCGGTGACCGAGGCACGAGCGGTGAACCGCCTGTCCCTCAGGCTCGATGTATTGGCCGATGTGGCCTCGACCCTGACACTGGACGCCAAACCCATCGCCGATCTGATTTTTGCCGGGGCCAAAGCCGAACAAATCCCGGCCCAATTCGATCGGAAAAACGGCTTGCTCAACGTGGAGCGAACCATCCTCTCACTCATTCGCTGCGGCGCGATTCGACCGCTGACCAAGGCCCAGACCGGCAATCGGGATCCGTCAGAGATCGACGCGACCAACACGGTGGCCCTGCTCTTAGAAGAGACCGCCCGACGCACTATCGAACAATTTAACCCCAAGGCGGTGACTATTCCGCCGGCCCCGAGAACCGCCCAGCCCCCGCCGCAGCAGCGCACCTATCCGCGCAACGGTACGGCCAAAGGGGCCTATCTCGTTTCAGAGGTAAAACCGGAGAAGGTGGCCGCTCGCCGGCGGGAAAATTTTCATGTTCCCGGAACGGGAAAAGACGAAAATCTCGAAGAGTTGATTCGCGAAACCGAGCCGGCGACAGGGAGCCTCTCGATGGAAGACACCGCCGATCCACCGGTGCAACACCCCGGGTTCGAGGTTCCGGACGAGCAACGTCTCTCACCGGCACCGGCCCATGAAGCGGCGTTTCGCCTCGGTGCAACCGAGCGCCCCAAGGAACGGGAAAAGTTCCAAATGTGGATCGCCATCGCCCTGGCCGTCCTCCTGGGAGCCGTCATCGTCGCCGGCCTGGTCTTTTTGGGCGCTGACGATCGAGAGCTCTCCGACAATATCTCAAATCCGTAACTATCTTGATGGGTCCAAAATCCTGTTAGGCCATCACCTGTCCGCTCCACAGTTGATCCAAGAATAGCCGATACGGCAGCACCTCAATTCCTTGATATGTTCTCGATGATTGTTCGTTGCAAACGACAATCGCGCGTCGCACGGAGTTGTTCTCCCTAAAAGAGACAATCGATGAGAGATCGCGATTGTCCACGCGTGGACTCCCTTTCACTTCAATGGCAATTTCTCCGCGGGCGAGAATGAAATCCACTTCCATTCCATTTTTGGTTCGCCAGAAATTGATGGGGTAGTCGAGCTCGGTGTATGCCCGGTGGGCGACGAGCTCCATAAAGATAAAATGCTCAAAGGCCCTGCCAAACAGCTCGCCGCGCTCCCCTTTGATGCTCCTCCCCGTAATCGCACCGGCCACTCCCACATCGAAAAGATAGAATTTAGGTGCTTTGGAGATGACGTTGCGATCCTGACGTTTCTTAAAGGGTTCCACCAACGTGCACAGCAGGGTATCCACCAGGATTTGAAAATATTCTTTTACTGTCTTGGAATCAACGCCGCACTCCCTCGCAATATTGGAATAATTGATCAACTCCCCATGTGAGTACGCCATCGCATCGAAAAACCGTGAAAAGGCGGGGAGATTGCGAACGAGCCCTTCATCAAAGACCTCCTCTTTCAGGTAGTCTCGAGTGTACGCCCGCAAGGAGCGGCGATAGTTCTGTTGAAGGTAGTGACTCGGAATCAACCCCCGGTTCAACACCTCCAGGAGTTCCCATTCACCCAGTTCGGCCGTGACCAACGGAAACATCTCGAATCGCCAAGCTCTGCCGCCGAGCAGATTCGCTCGACCGCGTTTCAGTTTCCTCGCACTGGAACCACACAAAATGAACCGAAGTCCCTCGTTCTCAATCAACCAATGAACTTCGTCCAAAATGCGCGGAATTTTCTGCGCCTCGTCCAAGATAATCGGTTCACTCAGTGAAGCTCTGTCCATGGACGAAAGTCGCTCACGCAAGAGCGCCGGTCGTTTGGTCATCTCCAGGAACAGATCGGATTTTAGAAAATCGAAAACGACGCTATGGGGAAAGTTCTGCCCTAAAAATGTGGACTTCCCCGTTTTTCGTGCCCCCCACAGAAAGGCAGACTGCCGCTTTGGGAGATCTATCTCCAGCAATCGTTTGATCAATTCCATTTCGGAATGTACTCCATTTTAGTTAAACTAATTCGGAGTATACTCCATTTTGGTAAATTGACAAATCGATGATTGTGGTGGTTCCGCCCGTTATTCCGGTTTGGGCAGGGGGCCTTCGACTTTTTCGACGAGCAGGGCCGGCCAGTGGAGCATCGCTGTGGTTTTTCGCTTGGTCTCGATGTCGTCGTAAACGTACTGGGCCTGCGCCACCGGGACATCGATCATCTCGGCCAGCGTGGCCGCGGGGAGGTTGTGGTTGTGGGCGTAAAGCGCCAGATCCATTTTGTCGAACGGCAGGGCGTAGTAGAACTCGTCTTGTCCCTGGGGCAGGCTGTAGGTATCGGTGGTGGGGGTGGCGTTGCAGATCTCCTCGGGCAGGCCCAGGTGACGGGCCATGGCATAGACCTGTGTCTTGTAGAGATGGGCAATCGGCTTGATGTCCGCTGACCCGTCCCCGTTTTTGACGAAGAACCCCTGATCGTACTCCACCCGATTGGGGGTTCCCACCACCGCGTAGTTCAATCGATCCGCGTGGAAAAATTCCATCGTCTTGCGGATGCGCTGCTTGAAATTGGTCGCGGCGACGATCTGCAGGTACTGTTTCAGGGCCAGCCGCTTCTGCTTCAGCTCCCCGTCCGGGGATTGGACGATCAACTGGAAGTGATTGATCTTGCCCTGGGTCCCGCCGCCGATGGCGATCTTGTTTTTCCAGCCCTCACCGTACTCGGGAAAGGTCTCCTTAATCGCCTCGTCCCGCCAGTGGTAGCAGCCGATCGCCTCCAGGGTGGGTTTGATGTCCACCAGCAGGTGTTCGATGCCCAGATGCTCGGCCAAAACTGTGCCCCGATCCTTGCTCGCCGCCGATGAATCCTGTTCGGGCAGCAACAGACCGAAGACCTTCTTGGGCCCCAGCGCCTTGACACTCAGGGCCGCACAGACCGAACTGTCGATGCCCCCGGAAATCGCCACCACCAGTCCGCGGCGGCGCAGGTGATCCCGCAGGGTGGCGCGGATCTTCTGCGTGATCTTCTCGGCCTCTTTTGCTTCGTCGAATTTGAGCACGTCGTGCAATGTGTTGGTCACTCCCATCTTACCCTACCTTTCCAAGAGCAGGTGGCGCCTGAGCTTGCCCGACGCGGTCTTGGGCAAATCATTGGTGAACTCGATATGCTTCGGAATCTTGTAGGACGCCAAATTTTTCAAACAGTGGGCCTGAATTGTCTTTGCCTCGAGGGGGATGTCGGGCTTGCGCACGATGAACGCCTTGATAATCTGACCGAGCATCTCGTCGTCGATCCCGACCACCCCCACCTCGGCCACCCCGTCCAGCTCGGATATCACCTCTTCGATCTCCTTGGGGCTGATGCGCTGGCCCCCGCTCTTGATCATCTCAGAGCTCCGGCCGTCGATGAAGATGTACCGATCATCGTCGAAGTGGGCCAGATCCCCGGTCTTCAACCAGCCGTCGACCACCACTTTGGCCGTGTCCTCGGGATTTTTCCAGTACCCGAGCATGATGTTGTCGCCAGTGGCACAGATCTCACCGGTGGTGCCCGGGGGACAGGGATTCCCCTCGGCATCGCGAATCTCGATGCGCACCCCGGGGATCGGGATACCGCACGAGCCCAGTTTCTCTTCGAGCCGCTCCGGCGGTAGATAGGTCAGGCGGGCCGTGGCCTCGGTCTGACCGTACATGATGAAGATGCGCACATGGGGCAGCGCCTTTTTCAGCCGCTCCACATTGGCCGGGGGCATCGGTCCGCCGGCTTGGGAGAGGTAGCGCACCGAACGGAGATCGTACTCCTGTAGCTTGGTACGACTGAGCAGCAGGGCAAAGGTGGACGGCACGCCGGAGAACCCGGTGGCCTTCTCCTCGGCCATCTTGGCCACCACCTTGTGGGGATACATCAAGCTGTTCTCGAGGATGATCGTTCCGCCGACCGCCAAGTGGGTGTGCAGAATGGAGTTGCCGTAGGAGTAGTAGAACGGCAGCACATTGACGATTCGCTCGTCCGATTTGAGCTCCAGGTATTCGAGAATGGAACGGGTGTTGGCCAACAGATTTTTGTGACTCAGGGTCACCCCCTTGGGATTGCCCGTGGTCCCGGAAGTGTAGATAAACGCGGCCAGCTGGGTTTCGCTCTCAGCGATTCCGTCGAGGTCTATTTCCGGTGGGTTCTCGTCGGCCACGACCTGTTCCCACGTCTGGAAGGGCCGATCGATCGCTTGATTTTTGGGCAGCTCGCCGATGATCACCAGGCCGACCTCGGAGTCGAGCTTTGCGGCGAGCTCGTGAAGCTCGTTGTTCTTGGCACTGGCAAAGACAAAGGATGATTCGGAGTGATTGAGCCAGTTGAGCAGGTCCTTGGCCTTGGCCGAGGTGTTCAGACCAATAGCCGTGCCGCCGGCGGCCAGGGTGCCGTAGTAGATCGCCGCGTACTCGGGGGAGTTGCCGTGGAGAATCCCCACCCGCGCCTCCTTGGCCAAACCGTTGGTGCGCAGAAAACCGGCGACCGAACTGACCTCCCGCCACAGTTGACGATAAGTCACCCGGCGCTCCTGAAGGACGATCGCCTCGGTATCGGGACAGCGGCTCACCGATTCGTGGAGCAGATGAACAAGTGTTTTGGTCATTGATCCGCCTTTTGCTTTTTGGTCACATATGCGACGATGTTGTTCACTGAATCGAGGTTTTCGGGGATCATCTCCTCGTCTTCGACTTCAATCTCGAACTCCTCCTGTAGAAATGCGATCACCTCCATGATGCCCGTGGAATCGATAATGCCTTTGTCCAGGAAGGATGTATCGTTCTCAAGTGCCGATTGGTCATCGGTGAACAGGTAGTTCTCCAGGATGTAATCGCGAATTTTTGTTTCGACCGACATGAATGATCTCCTATTTATGGGTTGAATGGGGCGCAATGGTATCGTTGAACCGCTCGACAAAATGATAGTGCCAAATCTGCGTGGACAAGATACCCACCAGGGCCATGTTGTCCTTGTAGCCGATAGCCCGCCCGGCGCGAATCTTCTTGACCAGCAGAGAAACCCGCCCCGGATCGAAATACCCGTACTCCTTGATCTTCTCCGCTGCCAACAGCTCGTCGACAAACGACGGGGTGCGGTCGTGGAAAAAGGCGGGAATGTCCGGCGCGCGGTAGGGCTGCTTGTGGCGCTTGGTAATCTCGTCGGGAAGGTATTTTCCGGCGGCCCGTTTGAGCAGGTACTTCTCGTTCAACACTTTCATCTTGAGCGCCGGGTGCAGCTGGTTGGCAAATTCGATCACCCGATGATCGAGAAAGGGAAAGCGGCCTTCCACCGAATTGGCGAGCAGCATCCGATCCCCCTGGGAGGATAGCAGATAGCCCGACATCAGGGATTTGACCTCGAGGTATTGGGCCCGGTTGAAGTAGTGCCAACCCTCCTGTGCCTGGGGAAAGAGCCCCACCAGCGCCTCGAGGGGCTGGTCGACGAGGGATTGTTTGAGCGTGTCCGAGAAAAAGGCCTTGCACTTGGCGGTCGTGGAAAACCTGGGCAAGTGCGAAAAGTACGACAGATCGGGTCGATCGAGCCCCTCGCCGAAAAAGTTCTGCAAATAGGCCGTGGCCCGCCCCGGAGAGATCTCCAGATAGGGATAGAGCCGTTTCAACAGCAGGGGCCGCATCGACGAATCCGGCTGCCGGGCCCAGAACTGGCGGATCTTGGTCTCTTTGAAAATATCGTACCCGCCGAGCACCTCGTCCGCCCCTTCGCCGGTCAGCACCACCTTGTATTGCTGCTGGTTGACCAGGCCGGAGAGCAGGCGCATCGGTACCGGCGCGGTGCGCAGGATGGGGAACTCGGTGTGCCAGATGGTTGTAAGAAAGTTGTCCCCCACGTCTTCGACCGTACAATGGATGTTGCTGTGCTCGGTCTCCAAGTGATCGATCAACTGCTGCTGAAATGACGACTCATCGAGGTGTTTGTCGTCGAATCCGATCGAAAATGTGCGCAGGGGAACCCCGCCGTGATGGTGGATCAGCGAGGTGAGCACCGAAGAATCGAGACCGCCGGAGAGGTAGGCCCCCACCGGCACATCGGAGCGCAGGCGGATTTGCGTCGCGTCGACGAGCAGATCGTGCAGCTCTTCGGCCAGGCTCGCCTCGGGCTCGGTGCGGTACTCCCCGTGAGGGGGAAAGCGCCAGTCCCAGTACTTGGCCCGGCTGAGCCGGCCGTTCTTGATCCGAATGCGCTCACCGGGTTGCACCTCGTAAATATCCTCGAAGATAGTGGTCGGGCTGACCGGCGCCCAAAAGGTCATCAGCTGATCCAGGGCAGTGGCGCTGAGCTGTGCGCTCGTGCCCAGCACCGGCAGGATGGCCTTGATCTCCGAGGCAAAATAGAACCGCCCGCCCCGCTCGGTGTAGTACAAGGGAGCGATGCCGGGCCGGTCGCGAAACAGCAGCAGCTCACGCTCCCGCGTGTCCCACAGGGCGATGGCGAATTGACCGTTCAGCCGGTCGATGAACTCGGCGCCGAAGTCCTCGTAGAGATGGACGATGACCTCGGTATCGGATTGGGTGTAAAAGGTGTGGCCCCGTTTGACGAGCTCCTCGCGCAGCTCGATGTAGTTGAACACCTCCCCATTGAGCACCACCCACACGGTGCGATCCTCGTTGTGGATCGGCTGATCGCCGGTGTTGAGATCGATGATGCTCAGCCGGGCGTGGCCCAATCCCAACTGCTCGTCGCAATAGAACCCCTCCCCGTCGGGACCGCGATGGCGCAGCATCGACGTCATCGAGCGCAGTTCCCTCTCGGTGGGCGGTGGGTGGTCACCAGTGTTGAGTATCCCCGTTATTCCACACATTTTGATAATCCGCGTTTTGGTGCTGTCCTAGCCCCGCCTAAACCAACGCCGTCCAATCGTCCGTCTCGTCGCTATCCATCTGTATATAATCCAAGTCAGGTCCCTATTCCACTGTCACGGTTTTGGCCAGGTTTCGCGGCTGGTCCACATCGGTGCCCTTGAAATCCGCCACGTAGTACGAGAGCAGTTGCAGCGGCAGCACGGTGAGCAGGGGCGTCAGCTCCACCGGACAGGGTGGAATCTCGATCCGTTCGATGTCGAGCCCGTCGAGTACCTTGTCCCCGCTCGTGGTAATCACAATCGCCTTGCCGCCCCGGGCCAGCACCTCCTGCAGATTGCCGACGATGCGATCGAACGACCCGTCATGGGGCATGATCACCACCACCGGCAAATTCTTATCGATCAGGGCGATCGGCCCGTGTTTCATCTCCCCGGCGGCATACCCCTCGGCGTGAATGTACGATATCTCCTTTAATTTGAGCGCCCCCTCCAGGGCGATGGGAAAGGAGTAGCTGCGGCCCAAAAAGAGAAAGTCACTGAACTGGGCGTGTTGCCGCGCGATACCGGCGATGCGCTTTTCGACGGTGAGCACCTCGCGCATCAAATTGGGGATCTCCATCAATCCCCGCAGCAGTTTCTGGGCCCGATCCTGGCTGAGGGTGTTCCGTCGACGGCCCAAAAATACGGCCAGCATGAACAAGGCGGCCAGCTGGGTGGTGAAACACTTGGTCGAGGCCACGCCGATCTCCGGGCCGGCGTGGGTGTACAGCGCCCCGTCGGTGGTGCGCGGAATGGCCGAATCGAGCACATTGGCAATGGCCAGTGACCGGGCTGAACCGCTCTTGGCCACTTTGACCGCCTCGAGGGTGTCCAGGGTCTCGCCGGATTGGGAGACGGCGACGATCAAATCGTTGGGGTCGACCAGGGGGCCGCGGGCGCGGTATTCACTGGCCAGCTCCACTTCTGCGGGCACTTGGGCCAGCGCCTCGATCCAGTACTTGCCCACCAGTGCTGCGTGATGGGAGGTGCCGCAGGCAATGAGCACCACCCGGCGTACCCGCAGGGCCGAGGCGTCGTCGAGACCGATGCGTTCCGAGGCCACATCCCCGGTCTCCACCGAGATGCGGCTGCGCACGGTGTTTTCCACGGCCAGGGGCTGCTCGTGGATCTCCTTGAGCATGAAGTGCTTGAACCCGCCCTTCTCCGCCTGAACCGGACTCCAGTTGATCGTCTTGGGCTCCCGCCGCACCGGGTCGCCGTTGAGCTTTTCAATCGCGAATCCCTCGGCGTCGATGGTGGCGATTTCCCCTTCGTCGAGAAAAATCATCTCCCGCGTATACTCCAAAATCGCCGGAATATCCGAGGCGGCAAAGGTCTCTCCCTCTCCCCGGCCGAGCACCAGCGGAGAGGCGTTCTTGGCCACCACGATTCGCTCGGGCTCGTGGGTCGACAACACGGCGATGGCATAAGAGCCCTGCACCTGGTACAGGGATTGCCGCACCGCCGATTTGAGATCACCGGTCTCGGCCCGGGCACGGGCGATCAGATGGGCCAGGATCTCCGTGTCGGTCTCGGACGAGAACACCGCGCCCTCCTGAGCCAACTCCCGCTTGAGCTCGAGATGGTTTTCCAAAATGCCGTTGTGAACCACGGCGATGTGATCCACCAGGTGGGGGTGGGCGTTCGCTTCGGACGGTTTGCCGTGGGTGGCCCAGCGGGTATGACCGATGCCGACAGAACCGTCGAGCGGCGCTTGGGTCAGGGCCTCCCCCAGGCGATTCAGTTTGCCTTCGGTGCGGGTGACGTTTATCTCGCCGTTATGGTAAACCGCAATGCCGGCGGAGTCGTAGCCGCGATACTCCAGCTTCTTCAGTGAATCGAGAATGATGTTTGAGCAGGGCTTTGGCCCCACATAGCAGACGATGCCACACATAGTTGCTCCTCACGTCGTTGGTGTGAATAACTGTAGTCGCTCCGTATTGATCATTTCAAGAACAAACAACCCCACCCGACGGCAAATGCCGTTCAATAGTGGATAGTTGCGCTGGAAGCGGACCTCCGGGCCGCAGTTGCCGGTTTTCCGGCAGATGAATTCGGTGTAGCCTAAACCATCGGCAGGGGCCACTAAAATTCATACACAAAGGGGGGGATCCGGCGGCGGAGCATGTTGGGGATCGCATTCAAAATACTCGCAGATGTCGCCATCTACCGGTTGCGCCGATTGGAGATGGCCAACCTGTTCGCCACCGTGTCGATCATGCTGGCCCTCTCGCTGCCCCTGCCAGAGGCGGCCGTTCGGTTGCTCTTTGCGGTGCTGCTCAACCTGCTGGTCTATCTGAACAACGACTATTACGATTTGACTCACGATCTGCGCTCCCAGGGAAGGGACGCGCAAAAGAACGAACTGCTCAGTCGCCACAAACCCGTGGCCAAGTATACCCAATGGGGGCTTGCGATCGCCCTGGCGCTGATCGGCCGGTCGATCAGCTGGGGCCTAGTGGTCACCTTGGTTGCGGCAGGCGGCATTTGCTGGCTCTATTCCAGTCGGCTCAAGCGCGTCGCCTATCTGGACGTCATCGCGATGCTCCTCGCCGGCATGCTGATGCCCCTGGTCGCCTTTCCCCTCGACCGGACCTTGGGGTGGTGCCTGGTGGCCCAACTCGGTCTGTTCTCGGCCTGCTTCCAGTCGATTCAAATCATCCGCGATCACCCGGACGATCTCCGGCTGGGGGTGCGCACCACCGCTGTGAGCCTGGGGGTCGGCAAAACCATCTTTCTGTTGCGCTTGTTCATCGTGCTCGCTGCTCTCTACGCGGTGTTGTTTCTCCATCAGTGGTTGGGATTGATCGCCTTCGTGGCGCTTTTACTACCGGTTCCCCGGCGGCAGGTCAGCACCTACTGGACCCGCGTCCGATTGGTCTTCGGCCTCTGTTGGCTGGCCCTCGTCGGCTGGTTGTTCTGGACCGGAACCAGCTCCGGCCTGCTCAGCGGGATCGACCGGGAACAGACCTGGGCTGCGCTGAGTTGGATCCGTTGAATTCGTACAGATGGTAGGGACCGGCGCGGTGAATGTTTCGCGACTCGGCGGGGCATTCGTCAAAGCGTGACACGTTGCCGTTGGCCAGAAGCCAGCTGATCCCCATCTCGCCCAACTTCCGGATGGTCGATTTCGGTGTGCGTTGCTTGTCGGTCACCAGTCGGCGAACCCGCAGCTGAAGCTCGCTGGTGCGGGGGACCAGGCGCGCTTCGAGAGATCGCTCCCGCTCGAGATAGGCGCCCAAAGCGGGGGACTCGACAATGATCAACCCCTCTGTTGGCGATTGGGTCAGGCGATGGGCCACCTCGATGAAATCAGACCTTGTCGGCATCAACTGGTGTTCCGGGTGGTCGAGAAAGCCGAGACCGCCAAATCCGATGGTGTCGCTCAGGTACGGTTTTTCGTCGGGAATGGTCTGGGGCACCGGTATCCAGTAGGGAATGAAGTACAGCACATCTCGGACCAGTTTGGGCACGACGAGCGCTGACAAGCCGAGACACAGCACCAGCGCCCCGGGGGTACGGACGGCGCGGGTCCAGAGGGCAGGCACAGAGGCGAGAAACGGCGCGGCCAACGGCAGGGCCCAGAAGATCGCCGGGGCGAGCAAGAGGTACATCGACGACGTCGGCCCTAGAGAAAAAAAGTATCCCCCGAGGTAAGCGGGAACAAGAGCCGTTCCGGTCCCGGCGAGCAGTACTATGTGCTCGGTGTTCAACTCGCGCCGCTTGATCACGACGGTGGCCATTGCGGCGGTAAAGACGACATATCGAAAGCCCGAGCGCACCCCCCTGGCTCCGGAAATGGTGCGATCATAGGCCAATCCCAAATAGTCGGTGAGCACCAAGGGCAGCGCCCCCGATGGGGTCGGATCGTCAGTGGGGGCTTCCAGCGACCACCAGGCGGCGATCAGATCCCCGTGGAGCAGCAGCAGGCCGACCCCGCCGAGAGCCACCCAGACGTGGTGGATCGGGCGCATCTTCTTGAGCTGCCGCAGATACACCACGAGCAACGGTGCTCCGACGACGAGCAGGGCCGCCGGATGCAGGACAAAGGCGACCACCAGGGCACCCCCGCAGGCCACCATCTGGTACCACCGCCGACCGTCGATAAACCGCAGGAGCAACCCGACCGGAACAGGTGCCCAACACGCCACCGCGAGGAGCGGCAGCCGGCCGGCCAGCCAGGCATCGTGGATGAATCCGTCGAAAAACCACACCATCACCCCCAACCCCATCGCCACCAGAGAGGTGTGACGATCGTTGCCGAACAGCCGGGCCGAGGCAAAGAGCACCAGCGGCAGGGTGAGGTGCACGAGCAGGACAAACAAATTGAAGGCCAATCCCCAGGAGAGCCCCAGTCCGGCCAGCGCGACGGTCCACCAGGCCCACCCCCTGATCGGCGCATTGCCGGCCACACCAATGAGCCGTGCGCCCCATGGGGTGGACTCGACCGACCAGGTCTTCCCCTGCTCCAGAAGTGTTTCTACAGTCTGCCGTACACCGACAGCGTGTCGGTCGAACTCCCGCCCGCTGACGGCCACATCGTCAATCATCAACGACAGGGGAAGAAAGTGGAACACCAGCGCGATGTGCAGTGCCGCGAATCCGATCACACCGAGGGGGAATCGCCACCTCTTCCAGCGAACCGCGCGGGGTGTTTCCCTGTGGGGTGCTTCGTCAGGCATGGGTACGCCTCCGCCCAAGCAGCAGGCCCAGGCCGAGCAGCACGCCGATCCAGCCGACAAGACTCACCCAGCCGGCGGCTCGCTCGTACCAGGGTCGCTCGTATCGCAGCTCAGTGAGACCGTTGCCCACCCGAACGGACATCAAAATCCGACGCCGGTCCTCGATCACACCGTGCGTGTCGATCGGAACCGGGCGGCCGTTGTGGTACGCCTGCCAGGGGTAGTAGTGGGCGACCGGCAGGCGCAGCTGCACCTCTCCCGACGCACCGCTGACCCGAACGGCGATGCGCTCGTCCTCGAAGGCCAGCACCTCGACCCCTCCGGTTCCGCGCAACGTTACCGGTTGCCGCGGGCCACGCCCCACTTCGTAAATGGTGACCGAACCGAACTGTTTGACTTCGGTCATCCAGTCCACCTCGGGCCAGGGGACGATCGACACAATCCAGCGAATGCTCAAATTGTCGAACACCTCTTTCGAAGCCAGGTAGGCGGTGCGCAGCTCGGTGTCGCCGGGCCACAGCTGGGTCATCGGCAGGTGGCTGAAAATCGCCGTCGCCTCGTAGCCGAATTTGACCTTGGGCAGGCCGGTACGCAGAGGCCCTGAGGCAAAGATATGCCGGTGATAGGTCTCCTCGCAGGGGGCAGTAGTGCGGGTGATTTCATCCCGGCAAAGGGGGCCGGGTTGGTAGAGCACCCGGTCGAGGGGTCCGCGGGGTTGTTCGGCGAGCCACTGTTCGCTCTCGACGATCTGCGCCCACAGGGTCCCCCCGAGTCGCCCGATCTGGGCCACCTTACGGTAACTGTCGGCCCAGTGGGTCGCCACGAGCAGCGCCCCGCACAGCACCGCGGCCACCGGACCGACCAACCGCGGCAAGGGTTCGGGTAGAGGCCACCGCCGTTTTTTCGCCATCGCCGAGATACCGACCATCGCCCACTGGCCGAGGGAGTGAACGGCCAAGCCGGCCAGGGCAAACCAACAGAACTTCATGAACGCAGCAAAGCGCACGATCTGGACCTTGCGCAACAAAACGCTGTCCCCCACCCCGTAGCTGGCGCTCACCAGGAGCAGGCAGGCGATGACGACCACGCTCAAGGACAGGGGCCACGGCCTCCGCTCCACAAAGCTGAGCACAAAGCCAATCGTCCCCAAGATCCAAGCCACCCAGCTGAAATTGGCAAACAGCTCGTTGCGAAAAGCCGATTTGACCAAATCGACCAGCGAAAACCAATGGCCGCCAAATCCGACCGCGGGCCAGCCGAAGGTCCACTTGGACTCGCTGGTCAGCCAGGGCACCACCCAAAACGCGACCAGCACCAAAGCGGCCGAGGCCAACAGGGCGGTTCGTTGGACGATCGGTCCCAGGCCGAGGCGTCGGCGCTGGTCGATGGCGAATATCACGGTAAAGACCAGGCCGCCCACGGCGAGAAAGAAGACGCTCATCGGATGGCCCAACACCGAGAGGGCGATCAGCACCACCCCGGCGATGAACCGCTTGGGCGCGGCGCGAAGCGGTTGCCGCAGTACAGGCTCGAGCATCAGAAGGGCGAACACGGCGAGGGACAACCCGAGCATGAAGGGCCACACCCCCCGAATCAGCGTGGAGAGATGCCCCCCTTGGGGCCACCGGCCCACATCCCCCACCGACAGGATTGCCGCCACCAGACTGCCGGGCTGTCCGGCCACCCGCCGGGCCAGACAATAGACCGCCAGGGGCATGGCGAGGACCACGATGAAGATGACCAGGGTGTAGGCCCGCTCCCAAGAGAGCAGCCCCAGCGTGAGCCAGCGGGTCAGGGTGACCAGTAAATCCCCCAGAATGGGATAGTAGACGCCGGCCGGGTAGCCGGCAAAGGCCAGGTGACTCCAGCCGGTCACTCGCCCCGAGGGGATCAGGTGCTCGGCCATCAACCATCCGCGAAAGAGATGGATCATGTGATCGCCGGTGGCCGGCGAGGCCCCCAGCACCATGTCCCAGTGCAGGCCCAGCACAAAGAGCACGAGCACCGTGACGCCCCAATGGTCGGTGAGTTTTCGGCGCAGTGATTTCCAAAATGAGGCGGGGTCAATCGGCACTATACACTCCACGGCGAGTCGTTGTAGATTTGGCGGCAGATGATCACCCGCCAACAGAGAATCGTGCAACTTCGTCCGGTCTTCTCCATCGCGTCGGCTGTCCTGCTCCTGCTCGCTTCGATCACCGCGGCGGTGCTGATGTTCGTTCGCCGTCCCACCCCATCCGTGTTCCGTCATGCGACCAGCGATCTACCGGTGCGATTGCCCCGGGACGCTGCCGCGCATTTCGATACCCACACGGAGTGGTGGTACTATACCGGTTTTTTATCCGGCCCGCTATCTCGGGAAATGGGTTTCGAGCTCGTGTTTTTCAAAGTGTACATGCCCCCGGCCAAGCGCCTCTTCGGGGTCATTCCTCTGCATTGGGTGAGCAATCCCCACACCTTTGCCCAGCTCGCGTTCAGCGACCCCGAGCAGCGCCGACACGAGCACTTCGAGCGGGCCGAATTGGCGCGCTTCGGGCCCCTTGGCAGCACCGAGTCCCTGCGGCATATCTCCGTCGGCGATTGGTGCGTCGAACAGCGGGAGGGGCGGCACCGGCTGCAGGTGCACCACCACCCCTACGAACTGGCGCTCGATTTGACAGCGGTCAAGCCACCGGTGCTTCACGGAGAGCGTGGTGACGGCGTCATTCCGATGGGTCAGGCCGGGACCTCCTATTACTACTCTTACACCGACCTGCGGGGCACCGGCACCCTGCAACACGACGGCTCTTCCCGGCCGGTCAACGCCCGGGTCTGGATGGATCATCAGTGGGGTAGCTGGAACCCCAAACAGGGATATACCGGTTGGGACTGGTTCGCCCTGCAACTGGAGAATGGATGCGAAGCGATGATCTTCAACTTTCGCGATGACGCGGGGCGCTGGCAACCCCAGTCGTTTGCCACCTGGGTCGATCGTCAGGGCCGGGCGAGTCATCTCAAGAGCGGCGAATTCACCGTAATCCCGCGCCAACGGTGGACCAGCCCGCAAACCGGCACGACCTATCCGATCAAATGGTCCGTCGCCATCCCCGCATACGGCCTCGACACAACCGTCGAAGCGGCCTTTCCCGACCAGGAGATGATCCTCGCCGAAGAGGGGGACTATTGGGAGGGGATGGTTCGCCTCAGCGGCACGATTGGCGGTAAGGGATATGTGGAGTTGGCCGGCTATGCGGACGATCAGTAGTTTTAGGACCTGCACGAAGGAGGGCAGGCACGGTAACCTGCCCTATTCGATGTAGCCCAGGGCCTTCAGCTTCTGCTTGGTCTCTTCGGAGAGGATCTGTTTTTGCCCGGAGGTTCTCTTCTCGTTCAATTCTTTTTCGAGCGCATCGAGTTTCTGACGCAACTCATTGGCACGATCCGGCGCTTTGTCCAACAGGTTGTTCTTTTCGAGGGGATCTTGCTCGATGTGGTAGAGTTCCTCGACCATGTTGTAGCGTTGGTTTTCTTTGGGCTGCCTGAAGTTCCGCGATCGCCTCTTCTTCAACTTCTTGTCATTGCGGTAGAACTTCCAGCCCGATTCAATCACCATCCCCCGTCGATGGGAACCGCCACTGTACACCCGCCGCCTTGTTTCGGCTCCGGTTGTCATCATCTCGCGCAGGCTCGTGCCGCTGAATTGCTCAAATACTCTCCAATCGACACCTACGTGATCCAAAATCGTCGGAACGATGTCGACCAACTCCACCGGGGATTCGATGATCCGCTTTGCCGGCTCCAGTCCGGGCACAGCGATGATCAGCGGCACGTGAATCTGCTCTCGATAGAGCGTTCGCCCGTGGGATTTTCCGCCCTTGTCGCCGGGATGCTCGTCGTAGAACTCCTCACCGTGATCAGAGGTGATAATGAATATCGTGTTTTCCCGATTCACACCGTTTTGGGAAAGGAGTGCCACCGTCTGTTCGATGTAAGCGTCAGTGTAGCGGATCTCGCCGTCGTATTGGGAGATGTGCAAGGCCAGATTTTTGCGCATCGAAATCGGTTTGTGCTTGTTCCCCTTGGGATAGAGCAGATCGATACGGGCTTTCTCGCCTGTGGGCAGAAAGGTGCTGTGAAACGGGGGCGGCGGGACGTAGGGTGTATGGACATCCCGGTAGTGAAGGTAGAGAAACAACGGACGCCTCTTGTTTTCAGTGAGAAACTGAGCCGTTTTTTCGTGTAATTTACGGGCGGTTTCGAACCGTTCGTACAGGGGTACGTTCTCGGGCCAGCCGGGGGCGTTGTCATCGTAGATATCGAACCCCTGACCGAATCCGTATTTGGCCTTCAAGTGGGGATTGAAGACAAACGCCGCCGTGGTGTACCCTTCGGCGCTCAGCACCTCCGCAATCGTGGTGAACTCGTCCGCCAGCGTGTCGATCTCGGGATTGTCGTACAGTACCTGGTGAACCGTGGGGTAGGTCGAGGTGAAGTACGACGGCACCGACGCCTGGGTGTACGACTCCTGAGACATGGCGTTCTTGAACAGCACACTCTCCCGGGCAAACCGGTCGATGAACGGACTCGTATCCTTCTCGTAGCCGTAGCACCCAAGATGGTCGGCGCGCAACGCATCGATGAGGAACCAGACCACGTTGACCCCTTTTTGGGATACGGGAGTGGCCGGTTTCTCTTTGGTTCGATACCGCATCGGTTGGACCACGGGGTTGTTGGATGCACTCTTGCTCTTTTTCTCCTGGTCTCGTTTGGTACGTTTGTCCGACTTCGACGCATCATCCGTGCAACCCGACGTCAAAACCATCGTCAATATCAACACAAGCAAATGGGTAAATTTTTTCATCGCGGTAGCTCCTGGTAGGGTTGTACCAGCCCCGGCACCGCAACACAATGCCGAGCCACACTCGATCATAGAGCGGTGTTCACGGCCGTGACGACGACAGCGACTGAAGTCGGCTGAGATGGTTCTGCAGACGCCGGTGGCCATTTTGACGGTGCTGGCGTATCGTGATAATTGATTCCTTCCAATTCATTCCACCGGTACAGGAGAGGAAGTGGACAATTCATTCTCCGTCAACATTCGCGTTCTACTTTGTCAAAACTGCCACGGCCCGCTCAAGGTCTCCATGGAAGGCGGCTACTTCGACTGCGAGTACTGCGGCACGACCAATGAAATTATCCCGAAATCGAACGTCGAGGGCGAGACTCCCACTGCTGGGTCCGCGAAAGTGACGGCCGACGATTCAGCGGCAGACAAAGAAAGAGAGCGACGTCGCCTGCTCAAACGGCAGGCAGACACCTACTTCATCCACGGCAAATCCAGTCGGTACAGTATGATTAGTGTACCGAAAGATCTGAAGCCGCTGGTTCATGTCGCCCTGTCCGATTATGAGAAGCCGGCAGTCCTCAATCGCATAAGAGCGGAGTATGATCGGTTGCTCCCCCGTCTCCAATCCAACGCGGGAGACAAGACCGCTCGAGATGACTTGGAGCACCGTTGTTTCTGGCTGAGCCAAGCTCTGTCCAATATCTACACCTTTCAAAAAAACTACCTTTTGACTCGCGCTGTCCTCGAAGCAACCCTCGAAGCAGTCCAAGATCCCGGTTTCAACTATTTTATCTTTGCCGACCTCGCCCTCTCCGCGCTCAACGTCAACAATGGGGAAGCGGCGGGTGATTGGTTGACAAAGTGGTTTTGGGGTGCTACCGGGCAGAGCTCCTCGGCCGCTGAATCAACTGCTTGCGCTTGATATTGGGATTCCGATAGCGCGCAACACCGGCGGTTTTCTTACCCAGCTCGATGGCTTGCTTGTTGCACCACTGCAGACAGGCAAAACACTGCTCGCAATGACCATTCCATTGGGGACGATTATCCACGATAGCAATGTTGCGCACCGGACAAATTTTAGAGCAACTCTCGCAACCGACACAGTTTCCGTTCAGCCAAAAGTTCCGATCCGATGTGGGAATAGCCCAATAGCCGAGGCTGTACCACAATGCCGGATGGATGGTTGTCTTGAACCAACCCGGTTTCGGATCGCGATGAGCGGCTGAACCGGAAATAACCGCAGCTATTTCTTTGACGCGGACATCGGCAGCTGAAAACATCTCCTGTTGTTTGTCCTGCTCGGGCGGTCCGCCAAACGGCGTGTAATTGTCAGGCAGGGCCACTTTGAATCCCGCGTTCATCTCGAGGCCTTGTTGTTTGAGGATTTTAGCGGATCGTTCGAGCACGTCGCCCGGCTCACCGCCATTGATCGCCACGACATACAGATACTTTGCCGCCGTCAGCTTCGAAATAAAACGCACCACCAATCGCGGCGGTCGATACATATAAGTCGGATAGATCAGTCCCACGCAATCGTCTGATGTGGTCTGAGGTACCGTGTCGTCAGTCATCGGTATCATTGTGGCATCGAGCACTCGGGCCAGTTTGGTGGCGAAATCGAGAGAATTTCCAGTGCCGGTAAAATAGTAGATGACGCGTGGCATAACGCCCTCCTTTCGACCCGCACTATACCACCAAACGAGGTCACAAGCGCCACTTTGAGGTCTACTGGAATCTGTCGGGGATCGCAGGGTCTCCCTAGAAACCCGCTTTATGCGCGAAATCCCGAAGCGAAATTCTGAAGGGTGCGTCAAATCTAGACGCGCGGAGCGATAAGCGAGAAAGGCGCACCGGCGGTGCGTTGTCGAGCGAAGAGAGAGCCCGTCTAGAGATGGCGCGCCCTTTTGAATTGCAGCCGGGGGCTTCGCGCATGAAGCGGGCTAAAAGGAGACCCCCAGCTGAAGGCCGACCCGGCCGACCAGGGGGTGCTCGATCCGTTGGTCGTCCATTTTGAGTCGCTCGGTGCCGAGGTGGAGGCGCAGGGTCAGCCACAGGCGGCTGGTGAACGAGACGGAGGCGAGCCCCAGTGCGGAAATCCCGTAGACCGCGCCGTAGTGCAGTGGCGCCGGTCCTCCCGCGAGTTGGTTCATCCGCTCTGCATTGTCGTACTCGACCTTCTGCCGTACCAGCGCGACCGAGCCCGCAATGCCCCCTCCCAACCAGAAGATGTGGATGGGAAACCCCATTCCGCCTTCGATTTCGAGTCGCCACTCCCACTGGTGAACCGTCAACGCATTGCCGCGAAACTGACCGGGGGCAGCGCCCAGCCCGACACCGGCAAACCACCGCCGCTTGGCGTATCGCGCATTCAGGGCAACAAAATGCCGTCGGACCAAACCGGCCAGTGAGCCGGAGGCCAGGGTGTATCCGAGTTCCACTCTCCAAGGTCGCAGCACAATCGGCTCGGGACTCTTCAACGTGGTCTCATTGAGCGGGACAGCGATAAATTCATCCGGGATCAGGGTGCGCTCATTGCGCCAGCCCAAGTTGACATCTGCGACCAGCGCATTGACCCCGTCCGGGAGCACCACCCGGTACCAGCCCGGGTCGACGGCCACGGCCACCACCTCATCGGCTGTCTTGGCGACTTCGGCCACCAGCTGGTTTTTTTGATCGGCGATCCAGATCGTACCCGCCAGTCCCTGCCCTAGAATCAAGCGGGATCCCAGCTCCCCCGGCCGCGTGAACGCCCAATCACCGAATCCCTGCAGATTGAAATCAAAGCTGGGATGCTGGGGATGGGTGGTCGTCGCGGTCTGCGCCACGGTGGTTCGAAACGCGTAGCTGTAGGCCTCGGCCAGGGTAACCCGTCCGTCTCGATCCACATCCGCGACCCCTCGCAGCGCTGTCATCAGATGGTGGGTGAACAGGGCGCCGCGGAGATAGGTCCACTCCTGGGCCGGCTCGCCGGGGCCGGTGGCATTCAAGAAGACCTTCCCGCTGACCTGTGTCCCCTTGTCCAACACAACCGCAATCTCCGGCCCCGGTCGTCCGCCCTTGTGTCGCGTCTGAACCCTGGTGCGACACGCGTCAACGATCGTCAGGCAGAGGTCCACTTCAATTGCGTTGAGCAGCGCGCGCAGCTCCTCGATGGTCAGTTTTGTTCCCGCCAGATGAAGCGACTTCTCGTCCGCATGGCAGGAGACGTAGACAATCAGCGTTGTCGGGCCATGGGCTGCGAGCTCGGCAATGCGACCCGTGGCCTCACTGATCGCGCGACGCAGGGCCGCTGCATCTCGGCCCAGCAGCAAGTAGGCCCGTTCGGGGGACACGCCACCCGCATCGATCAACAGTTGTCGCATGCGCCGGGCATCGGCTTCGGCGTAATGCAGGGGTTCGTCACCGGTAACGCCGACATTGTTTCCCACGACGATCGCCACTCGATGGTCCTGGGGCAATGCGGTGTTCGCAGCAGATGCCAGCCCGGTTGCGAGTAGCTCCATGCAGCACATTCCAATGAACGCGAGCAGCCTTCGCTTCATCGGCGGGCCACCTTTCGAATCCGCTTGACGATCACCACCGCATCGATCCCTGCGACTTCGACCCGCTCCAATTCGCCGCCCGCACGATCGAACGCCCGGGTCACCGCCCGGCGCACTGTAGCGTCGTCCAACGGCTGTTTTGACCAAAAGATTATGATCAGCTCCGGACCCAAGTATTCGTCCAAGACGATACTCCCTTCGAGGATTTGCCGTTCACTTTTCAACACCGGGGCGCTGGCGGGTTTGTCTGCCGGATAGTACCGGGTGAATCGATTCTCTCCATCCAGATTGGCGATATAGAGATACCCGGATTGCGCCCCGGCCACACCGAAGCGAATGACATCACCGGGGTACAACGGTTCGGCCTCTCGACGGGGCCGGGCAGGGGCGCCGTCCCGTCCGACAAAGATCGTAAAATTGATGTGTTTGCCTCCCTTGAATTGCACGACCGAAGAGGGATCAGGTGTTCGAGGGATCCCGAGATAGACCCCGGTGCCGACGGCCAGCAGCACTGCGGCGGCCAACGCGAGCCAACGGAACCTACGAGATGGTTCAGAGGCGGTTCCCCTCGACAATGCGGCGATAAAAGGGGCGGCCGGGCGGTCTGTCAGAAACCCGTCCCGCTCCGATCGCAGTTGCTCTACCCGCTGTTGACATCGCTCGCACTCATCGATGTGATCACTCAGCTGCGTCTGCCGATGGTTCTCGGGAGGGTCGAAGGCAAATGACTCAATCGACCGTGGGGAGGGGTGGCGGCGCTGCCTAGCGACCTCTTCCCTGTCAATGACTTTCATGGTTCAGCTCCTCGACCCGGGATTCTCCCAAATTTGCTGCCGCCTTGTCGCGAAAAGCGGCCAGTCTCTTCTTCACGGTTTTGCGCGAGCAACCCACTGCTTCTGCCACCTCCTGCTGGGTCATACCGTCGATGTAGTACAGCACAGCGACCCGACGGATGCGGTCACTACACCGAGCCAGCAGCTGGGCCACCAGGTGAACGCGATCAGCAGCAGGGGTCGAACTTTGGCCATTGGACTCACCACATTCGAGTTGCTCCGTACGATCGACCAGGGTCAAGCGGCGCCCCTTTTTCAAGGCATCGAAACAACAGCGATCGGCGATGGTGTAGAGCCAGGCCAGGGGATGTTCGACGGGAGCCGCGGATCTGTAGCGCAAGACTTTGATGAACACGTCGTGTAGGGCATCGTCGGCCGCAGCGGATTCCCTGAGCAGGCGTAGGCAACGGCGATGCACCGCGTAGCCATACCGTTGATACATTTCCTTTGCCAATGCCGCGTCCATCGGTAGTGAAGCGCCTCAGGGGCAGGGCCAATCCTCCGGCGCCGGCTGACCGAGATCGAGACACCCCGTGTTGCCGCGAAAGCGATACACACACCCTACAACAGCCTGAATATCGACCCACGTCCAGGTCACCCGGCCGGTTTCTTCGTTGGTCTCACAGGTGATTTCTGCGCCCTGGGGAACCGGTTGCACCAGCTCGCTTCGCAATGAAATCGACTCACAGGCAACCACCTGCACTGCTACATCAAAACCGAATTGCGCCTCAGGGGGTCGATCCAGCGACAGCTCAACCGGGGCGCTCACCGGCAGCACCTGCACAACGTCGTCAGCGGGAATCCAACGCACCATGCTGAATCCCTGGGGTGGCTCGATCATCCCGGCCCGCGCAGAGCCGAACCAAGACATCGGGATTCGGGCGTTCTCCGAGAAAACCAGCATCTGCAGCGGTTTCCGCGATGCCCAACTCATCGCCTGGATCGGCTCGGGGGGATCAATCGGCGTACCGTGATCGAATGTGCCGTTTTCATTTTCATCCCGGTACGCGGTCACCACGCCGAAAGACGCCCGTCCGGCCCCTCCGACAATAGACATATCGGCCAGCACGTCAGCCGGCGGCGGCGAGTAGAGGGACAGACGCCAGGCAGAGGCAGGCCACTTATCCTCGAGGGTTACCGACTGGCTCACCCAGTTGTTTCCACCCGGGGTTTCGACATAGAAGCCTCCCTCTGAAAAACCCTCGGGCAGACAATCATAGTCACTCGATTCTCCATTGTTAACCGTACCACCGAACCCTTGCTCGGCCGCTAGAACGGGCATCCACAACACGGTGATCGATACAGGTCCGTCAGGGGCGGTCTCCCCCAAGAGAGCCCCCTCAATCACCTGAATCGGCTCTCCCAAGTACGTCTCGTCGAACAACCCATCACAGCCCATCCCGATTTGCCCCAGTCCCAAGGCCAGGACCGCGATTGAACCCAAATAGAGTTTTCTCAACATTTGAACACTCTCCCTCGTGCAACAACAGGTTATGTGAGAGGCCTCTCATTATAGGAGACCGGGCCGGAAAAAAAATGGCACCCCCCGCCAAAATTATTTTGGCCAGCAGAGTGCTCCGTCGACATCTGCACTGTCCTGTTGGGGATGGAGGGATCAAGCAATGGTGGCGGGGGAGCCCATTAAGTATGGCGAAACGAGACTCGTGCTTATGCTATTTGGGAGGGGAATTGGTGCAGTCGAGTGATGTGGTCGAGCCCTGGGGCAGCCCGGCGGCAAGCAGCTCGCGCACCCGGGCCGGACGGCCGCGGACCCACTCTCGCAGCTCATCGTACCGGCTGCCCAATCTACTGTCGCTAAGCGCTGTCTCGACCTGCACTTGGTAGCGGTCGATGCTGGCCAGAATCGCGGCCTCGTCCCATACCTCGACTAGCAGCCGCACGAGCTCGTCATCCATTCGCGTCGCGAGCGCCGGAATGCGGGAGAAGCGCCGCGGCAGATGGGCGGTGAGGAAGCCGTCCAAGCTGCTCTCCCACTCCGAGCTGGGCTCCTTGTCCGCTCCCCAGGGGATGAAGACGGCGCGGCCGCCATCGGTGGGATCGAAATAGACATAGAAGTTATTGCGGTCGTAGCCGTAGCCGTCAGCGTGCTTCACCAGCACCTCGAGGGCCCAGAAGGTAATGAAGCGATCGATGTTCAACACCGGCTCGAGCGCCGCCACCAGCTGGTCGTCAGGTACCTCCAGCGCTCGAGCCACGGCGAGTAATGGGGCGAACGCCGGATCGGTATCGTCGGTCTTGATGTCCCAGCGCGGCAGCCACTCTACGACGAAGTCGGTGTGGGTGCCCTCGTACAGCGAGCCGGCGTCGTCGCCGAACGCCCGCCGGAGGAACCGCTTTTTAATCGCCTCCACGTGGACATAGGGACCGAGCGGCTGGTCATTGACCATCACGTTGGCCAGGTTACACAGCGGGGCCGGCATGCCCGCCGCATTGAAAATCTCGTAGACTAGGCAGGGCATTACCCCCCCTTCCCAGGCGGCGTTGAGTGTCACGCGCTCGGTGTCCCCGAGCAGCTGATCCTGGACGAACTTGTCCGTCTTGACCTTAAGCGAAGGATTCGGGCGGAACATCGCGCCGACGAAACCCTTCTGACGGATTCCGGCCCCGGCGATCACCGCACCGTCCACGTCCACATCGGCCCGAAACCAATCATATTCATTGGGCCAGGGCACGCCGCATTGCGCGAAGAGCGCCTCAAACACGCGCCAGGGGTCCTCGTCGCCGGTGGTGAAGCGGTTGTCAGCCGCAAGCGCAGCATAGTCGTCCGGGACCATCGTCACCCGCACGCAGAGCATGTGGACGGGATCGAACGAAGCTCCGACAGCAGGGTCGATGCCGGCCGGGACATTCGGCTCGCAGGGTAGCGGCTCTGGAGCATCCTCGTCGCAACCGCAGACCAACGCAAAAAAACAGCACACAAACAAAGAGATCATCAGGTGGGGCATCTTGGTTCCTTTCGATATTCAACCATACGATAGACTCGCCATTACCCAAAGCGCGCTTTTTCGCTCAAAGCGGCGATCGTACGTCGGCATGTTCTGGAAAACGACCTGTTGTCCGACACGCTGTTCCGACCGGGTTGAGCCAACTGGGTTGATTCAACTCAGAGATGACGAAACCTGGGTTGATCCAACTGGGTTGATCCAACTCAGAGATGACGAGACCCGTTGACGTGGTGGCGAAACCACTTCTGTTCGCCGCCTTCGTCGCTTTTTCGCCGCTGGTAAATTGAACTGGCACTGGGTATCTATCCGATATTGTTGCATTGTGGGATCGATATCCGAACTGGCATGTTTGTTGTTTAACACTTCCCTCCATGGGCAGCCGTTTGAGAATGTTTGAACCGAACAAAGTTTTTGAGGTCGTTGCCGGCACGGTCGATCGCGAATTCCTTTTTCTCCCTAACAGTCATCCCGACGACCCCTTGCTCCGATTCGACTGCCCACTTGACGCACTCGATCCCAAAAACGACATCCAGCCCCAACCCAGCACCTTCAATATTGTCGGGTACGCCTTTGCCAGAGCACTCGAATTGTCACCAGTGAACCTTCATTGTGCCGAGCAGAATATCAGTCATCTGCATACAGAAGTCTCAGGCGACGAGAAGACGATCGCCAATATCCCGTCTTTCTACCGCAATGTGCACAGCAGTATTGCCCGACAAATCAACAAAGCCTACGAACGCGAGGGCCATGTATTTTCTGGCAGATACCGAGCCACCTGCTGTGAAGATGATGAAGCCGCCGAAGAAAAACTCTACTATTCGATCACTAATATCGTAAAAGACGGATTGCTCGATACACAAAATGGAAAGATGTTTCTCTCTTCCTATCCGACCTTGGCCACCGGCAAGAAACTCAAATTCTGGAAAATCAACTGGCGGCAATACTACAAAAAGGGTGGCCCCCGGGTCAAAAAACATCGGCCCAAAGACTACATTGAATGGTGTGAGCTGGACTATGCGTGGATCGCGCCCCTGCTCAAATTGACCGAACCACAGAGACAAACGCGTATCCGGCAGCAGACCAAAAAGAGAATTGAGAAGATCGCTGAAACGATGAAACAAGAAGGTGAGAAACCACTTGGACCTAGAAAGTTGAGCTCGATTAGTCCACGCAGCAGACCCCAAAACCCCCGAGACCGAACCAGACAGCCGCTGTGTCACGCATCGACAGCAGAGGGAAAGAAAGCCTACGAAAAGCGATACCTAGAGTTTCGCAATGACTACATCCAGGCATCAGCAGAATTCAGAAGCGGAAAAAACTACTACCGGGAATTTCCACTCGGCTCATGTCGTCCGCCATTGCTCAAGGTGTGTGTGGAGGATGATTGGTAAAGTCCAGCGCCCGATATGATGAGTCGTAAACGAAAACCCTCCGCATTTGCCTTCATACGGACCCGTCCGCCAATTGTGCGAAAAATCGACTGGATCAGCGAGTCAATCCGACCGTGAAAGACAATGAAACCGCAGCTGTCAATATCGAACGCATCCATCCTGCCAGTACCAACCAAACGCCTAGAAAAAATCACAATAATCCAAGCTGGATCTTCGTCTTGATTTTCGTCATCTTTGAGCTGGACAAAGGGGCTGGACAAAGGGGGTTCTTCATCTCCGGGATGGATCAAAAGGGATCAAGGGGCTCGATCCGTGGGCAGCCCGGGGAGCATCATCGTAAAGAACAAGACCAGTGCGAGTATCAGGTTCATTCCGGTTCCGCCGACAATGAAAAGAAAGGACACCACCAAATCCACCACAAACGCGCCCACCGGCTTCTAGAATTCCTTGGGCCATAACAGAGACGGCAAAAAAGGAAAGGCCAAAATAGACGGTTGGGGCGATCAATGGCGCCAGGATCGTGAGCGGACGATATCTCCTACCGACAAGGTGAAAGTAGAGAAACCCGAATGCTTGGGGGACGGCCAATCCGCCGACAATCCCTACAGACCATGCCAATATCATTTCAAGAGGGATAGGTTCATTTACCATCGTTTCCCTTCACTATATTGTTTCCACCTGCAGGAAATTACACCGATGCATCGCTTATAAAAAAAGAGGCAACCCTTTTCCGGTTCGTGGCGTCTTATAGCTTAATAGAATGCAATGACCAGCGATAGTGTAAATAACAGCAGGCGGAAGTGGAGTTCATGAGAGTTCATTTAGTTTTCTTTTTTCTCGGTCTATTTGTTTTTCAAATTACGGCAGTCGCACAAACAGCTGATCGTCGGCAAATGCCGGCCCAGCGGGCCAGTGTGCCACCGGTGATCGATGGGGATCTGTCTGATCCCGCGTGGCAAGGGGTTCCGGTTCAAAACGGTATGCGTCAGAGCTTTCCCGAACCGGGTCAACCGGCCAGCCTCAAAACGGATATCAAGGTCATCTACGATGAAGAGGCGTTGTACGTGTCCGCATTTTGCCACGACCCCCGCCCGGAGGAAATTGTGGCCCGGCTCTCCCGGCGGGACAGGGATATCGAGTCCGACTGGTTTCAAATTGACATCGACAGTCGAATGGACAAGCGCACCGGCTTCTTTTTCAAGGTCAACGCGGCCGGGGTCCAACAGGACGGGGTGATCTACGACGAGAACCACCGGGATTCCGATTGGGACGGGGTGTGGGAATCGGAAGCCAAGATTGTCGAAAGCGGCTGGGCGGTGGAGATGCGCCTGCCGCTCAAGCTGTTGCGGTTCCAATCAGGTGAGAACGTGCGTTTTGGCATCAACTTCACCCGCCGCAGCAGTCGGCTGAACGAAACCACCCTCTGGCAATACATCGCTCCGGATTCGAGCCAATGGGTCTCCCAATTCGGCGAGCTCAACAACCTCTCCCTTGATTCCAAACCGTTGCAGCTGGAACTGTCCCCCTACGTCGCGGGTCGGCTCGCCTTTGGGGACGGGGAGGACGTTCGCCCCTTCGACCTGGGCTTGGACGGCAAGGTGAACCTGGGCTCCGATTTCATGCTGACCCTCACCGCCAACCCCGACTTCGGCCAGGTGGAGGCCGACCAAGTGGTGCTGAACCTGAGCACCATCGAGACCTACCTGCCGGAGAAAAGGCCGTTCTTCCTCGAGGACAAGTCGCTCTTTCGCATGACCAAATTCGGTGACAGCGATTCCAGGGCCGATCTGTTCTACACCCGCCGCATCGGCCAACTGCGCACGGCACTGGAGGTTCCCGACAGTCACGAGGTCGTCGAAGATCCCCGAGCGCCGAGAATCTGGGGCGCCGCCAAGCTGGCCGGTCGCACGGACAGTCGACTCTCCATGGGGCTGCTGCAGGCGGTGACCTCGGCAGAATCGGCCCGCATCCAGCGGGCGGACGGGAGCCGCTACGACAAGGTCGCCCAACCCCTGACTTCATATAGTATCCTGCGGCTCAGTCAGGGCTTCGGCGAAAACTCCACCGTGGGCCTAATGGCCACCGCCGTGGCAGCTAAGAAATCCGGCGAAGCGTTCACCGGAGGCACCGACCTCAACTGGGCGATGTTCGAGGGCAAGTACCAGCTGACCTTAATCTCCCGCCTGAGCTATCTCACCGAAGAGCGGTTCGACTATCAGGACGACTTCACCCGCGCTAGTCTGGAAGACAATCCCTTTGGTTACGGGGCCGAGCTCAACTTCTGGAAAAAGAGCGGCGAGCACTTCGTCTACGCAGTCGGTGGAGATTATCGCAGCCCGTCACTGAGCCTCAACGACGTGGGCTATCTCGACCGCCCGGACATCATGTCCACCTTCTTCTGGGGTCAGTTACGCCGGCTGAAGAAGTGGGGGCCCATCGCCCAGATGATGCTCAATGTCAACGGCTGGCTCTACCGCAACACCGACAACGTTGTGTTGGGAGACGGGGGCAACATCAACGGGCACACCGAATTCACCAACAACATGTACGCCGGCCTCTACCTCGGCTTCAACACCACCCGCTGCGATGACCGGGAAACCCGCACCGCCGGACGGGTCGTCCTCTGCGGCAAGGACCCCACCATGCAGACCGGCATCTGGGCCTCGACCGATGCGCGCAAGATGTTCACCCTCAAATTGAACGGCAGCTACTTCACCACTCAACTCAAGCACGGTCTCTGGGCGCAACTCACCCTGCTGTTCAACCCTTTATCCAATTTGCAATTCGAGCTAATACCGGGGTATCGCACGGCCCGGGGGGAGCTGCGCTGGATGGACACCGAGAACGAGGGCACCGTGGACGAACGGTTTATCTTTGCCGAGCAGCGCAACGACTACCTGGACGTGACTTTCCGCTCGACCGTGACCTTCACCACCGAGCTCACATTGCAGGCCTATGCCCAAATGTTCCTCGCCGCGGTGGACTACCGCCGGAAATACCACGGGCTGGCCGAAGGGAATCGGCTCGACCTGGATGATTTGGTGCGTACCAGCGAGGTGGCTGACGACGATGACCTGACCACCGGTGATCTGAACCTGGGTCTGGTGTTGCGTTGGGAGTATCTCCCCGGTTCGGTGGGCTACCTGGTCTACACCGGCGTGTTCGGCTCCGAAGACGACCAGCGGGCCAACTTTCAATTCGACGAGACGTTCGGTGACTTGATGAAGGACGATGCCCAGCACATCCTGATGCTCAAAATCTCCTATATGTGGGGGTAAGGGGGATCAGCGCAATATGCGGATCGCGGCGTTCTGACAGATGGCCTACCGGCTCGCCTGTTTCCAGTAATTAAGTATTTTTCCAATTTTTCTGTTGAAAACTCATTCCACCTATCATAAAATAATTTGGCACAGGTAAAATCAGGGTCGCCCGGGCTTCTGCTTGCAGGGGCTCGGGCCAACTGACCGGGTCGTAGGAACTACCGTCTGGCGGCAGTTCGAACCGACGGGAGCTCGTCGGAAAGTGCCGATAGATCGGTCAACCAAGGGTGTGCGTTAAACAAAATACCGGATCCTTAACAAAGGAGATTCTGAAATGAGCCAGCCGAACAGATCTCGATCCCACGGTTTAATGTCTGTTGTTTTGGGTGTCTTTTTACTCGCCGGCATGGCATACGCGCCATCGGCCCAAGCCTGTGGTTTTCTCCGACAAATCATGGGGGTGTTTTCCGATCTGTTCGATCCGGAGCTGCCCCCGTGGCACCCGACGACACCTTACTGGGGCGGCATCGAGCAGGAGGACTTCGATCGTCTCGGTTTGAACCCGGATGAGGTTGAGCCCTGGGAGGACGGCGCGCGAATGAACCCGAACGAGCGCTCGTTCGAGTGGTGGTACCACGACGCCCACTTCAGCGATGGGTCGTCAGTGGTGGTGGTGTTCTACACCAAGCCGATCACCGATCTCGACGGACCAAGTCGTCCGCTGGTGATGATCAACCTGGTCACCCCGCAACAGGAGTTGATCACCAAGGTGGCCCAATTCGATCCCCAAGACGCCTACTACGGCACCGACCACACGGATGTGCGCATCGGACCGAACTATGTCAACGGCAATCTCCAAAGCTACCAGATTCACGCCAGCATCGAAGATGTGGAGATCGACCTCACGCTGCACCGCACCATTCCGTCCTGGCGCTCGGCCACCGGTTATCTGTTCGTCGAAAACGAGGACACCTACATGTCCTGGCTGGTACCGGTGCCCGAGGGGGTGATGGTCGGCAACATGTTCTACAATGGTGAAGATCATGCGGTGATCGGCTCGGGGTATCACGACCACAACTGGGGCAATACGGGCTACGCGGAGCACAACAAATTCTGGTGGTGGGCTCGGGCCAAGGTCCAGGACTACGTGGTCATCGCCGCTGCCCAACGGATGAAAAACAAGTACGGCAGCGACGCCTGGGCCGGGGCGTTCGCCGTGATCGACGCCAACGGAGTGTTGATCGACCTTACGGAAGCGGACGTCGACGTGACCCACGAGGAATCCAATATCGGGGCCCACCCGGATCCCAACCACGAGGCCCCGATCGCCCACACGGTCACCTTCTGGGCCGAACGGGACAACGGGGATCTGGCCGAGGTGCGCTTCGACATGGTCGGCCTGCTCGCCTCCACCGACCTGTTGGAGACCGGCGAATACACCGACTTCGAAGCATTTCTGGCCCGGCTGCTGGGCAAGAGCCCGTGGTATACCCGCTTCGCCGTCCAAACCACACTCAACTTCGATCTCGACGGAACGACCTACTCCGGCGTGGGCCTGGGCATGCTCGAGTTCATGGATTTCGAATAGCGATAGGACTGAGTTGGGCTTGGTCTACTTGGGCTTCCCGTGCTTGTCGACCTCGTTGCCGTCAACATCGTAACAGCGAAAGGCGATGACTTTCTCGCCGCGGTAATCGTACTCGACTTTGCGCACGGAATCGGCAAATCCGCCAAATTTTTCAGTGGTATAGCCTGTGCTCCTCGTAAAAACATGGGTGCCGACCAACCGACCCTTGTCAAACGATCCGGTTCGGGAGATCTCTCCGGTTTCGTGATATCTCGTGTACGGTCCGTCAGGGATGCCATCGACAAAGTTTGTCTGTTCGCACAAAGTACCATCCGGTCGATAGTACGAGATCACCCCGGTCTTCACTGCCGGATCGTCAAATGCCTTCACGACCCACTCCCCGTCAGTGGCAGACCACTGAGCCTCCAGCGGCAGTCCATCGGGTTTGGTGAGATCTTTAAGCACAGTTTTTTGTTCTATCACGGCTTCGATGATGTCTCGTTCTTTGGGATATTGGTCATCATCCAGGTAGGGATCCGGAAAGATATACTTGGGCGAAAGATGCCCTCTGGGAACGATGGCCTTGGTGCCGTCAGTGATCTCGTTGGTCAGCGAGGCGATGAACTCCGCATCGACCGAACCGCTCAAGGTGGTGGACATGCCCGCCTCGACGATCGCTCGGGCCGTCACATCGCCCATTATGCGAAATCTGTAGTCATTGCCGGAGTTGGCCCAGATGAGCTCGTCGACCGCAACATCCCCTACCAGGATCATTTCACCGAAGGTCAGGAGTTGACCGGCCTTTACTTTGCCCAAGACAATGGTGAGGGTAAAATCCAACTCTTCACAATCGGAAAAAACCCCGGTCACATCGACGTCACCTGTGACAATCAGACATGGACGATCCACAGAGAAATTGCCTTCGAGCGTCAGATCGCCGTCGTGCCAGAACAGCTCCGGCTCTTCGTCTTCGTCCAGCAGCTCCTCCATCTCGAAATCGACAGCGTCGAGCAAGTGAGGGGCTCGTTCTTTTAGAAGGGCAGTAGCTTGTTGTAAATTTAATGGTGTGTAAGTCATCATCTCTCCTTTTCAAAAGCGAACAACATACTCAATATTCATAGGCCCCGATGTCGGAGATCCAGTCGCACTCCGGATCGCCGGAGTCCGGGTCGTCGCAGTTGTCTTTGTCGGGATCGTCCTGGCGGGGTTGGCCGTCTTTATCCAAGGTAGGTGCGGCGGTGTCATTGCCCCGGTCGATGCAGGGGGAGTCGGCGGTCAACCGATACGTTTCGGTGAGCTCCGGATCCTGCGCCAGATTGCCCTCCCTGCAATCGGCGTACTCGATGGCAGAGCACCCGCCGGAGATGACGCTGTAGCTGATGATCGGTTCAGACCAGGCGCTCTCATTCTTGATCTGTGACCCGTCGTCCGAGGCGTTGCCCCAGATGATGGTGTTGACCACTTCCGGAGATGCGCCGAACGCATTGGTGATGCCGCCCCCATTCGTCGTTGCCCCGTTTCCGACGAAGACGCTGTTGGCAATGGTCGGCGAGAGTTGCTGGTTGTCGATGCCGCCGCCGACAGCGGCTTCGTTGTCGGCAAAAATGCAGTTGGTGATCGCCATGTCGTCGGCGCGTTCGAGGAGTCCACCGGTAGGCCAACTGACTGGTCCCGACGCCCCGCCCCTCGGCTCGAGGTTGTAGTCCATGTTGCAGATGCCACCCCCCCTCGCACCGGAGGTGTTGCCGCTGAAGGTACAATTGGCGATCGATCCCGTGGTGTAGCGGTTGAACATCCCGCCGCCGTCCCACCCGGCCTCATTGTCTTCCACCGAGCAGTCCACCAGTACCAGCTCCGTCCGGATGTTCTTCATCCCAGCGCCGTCCATCTCGACCAAATTGCCGCGAATGATGGTCTCGGTCGCTTCGATGGTTGCGCTCTGGTTGTACAACCCACCCCCTTCACGGGCCCCATTGGCGATAAAGAGACAGGCGGTCAGGGTTGGTGCGCTATCGGTGTTGAACATGCCCCCGCCGTAGTACGCGTAGTTGTCCTCGAATGTAATGTTGGCGACTAGGGGCGATACATTGGCGTTGATCATCCCACCACCGCTGGCATCGCCAATCTCGTCGGCATTGCCGCTGGAGACGGTGAACCCGTCGATGGTGGCATCATCCGCGCCGGTTACCACGTGGTAGGCATTGTCCTCTCGGTTGGTAAAATCGGGCCCGTCGTTCTGTTTCAGGTCCCCGCTTAAAACAGTTGGATTCGCGGTGATGTTTCGCTCGTCGAGCAAAGTCTCTCCGCCGGCGAATCCTCCGTACAGGTGGATGTTGGGGGCGAGGGCAAAGGTGGCGGTTCGGTCCTTGCCGGGACGATAGATCCCGGTTTGCACCCAAACGTCGCAATTGGTGAATCCGTTGTCACCGTCGATGACGATTTGTGCCGCGTCGATCCCCGCATTGACGGTCTTTTTCGCCTCGTCCCAGCTATCCCCGGAGCTGAAATCATCGCCCTCCGGGGATACGTAAATGGGGCAGGACTCGGGCAGCATCATTGAATCAGTCTCCGTCTCAGTGCCGGTATCCGGATCCGTCTCCGTATCGGTATCACCATCGGTCGCCGTATCCGTGTCAGTATCCGAGTCTGTATCGGCATCGGAATCCGCATCCGAATCCGTGTCTGTGTCTGTATCGGTGTCGCTGTCCGTATCCGTATCGGTATCGGAGTCCCCATCCGTGTCCGTGTCCATATCCGTGTCCATATCCGTATCCGTGTCGGTGTCGCTGTCTGTGTCTGTATCCGTGTCGGTGTCGCTGTCTGTGTCTGTATCCGTGTCGGTGTCGCTGTCTGTGTCTGTATCCGTGTCCGTGTCGCTGTCTGTGTCTGTATCCGTGTCGGTGTCGCTGTCTGTGTCTGTATCCGTATCCGTGTCCGTGTCCATATCCGTGTCCATGTCCGTGTCCATATCCGTGTCCATATCCGTGTCCATGTCCGTGTCCATGTCCGTGTCCATATCCGTGTCTGAATCAGTATCAGTATCGGCATCCGTATCCGTATCGGCGTCAGAATCCCCACCCGAATCCGAGTCCCAGCCCGTATCTGTGTCAGTATCCAAATCCGTATCCGTGTCCGCATCACCCGCAGCACTGGAGTCGGTGTCCGATCCCGCATCAGGTCCCTGATCCGAATCATCTCCTGGGGTGACGGATCCCCCGCAGTTGCAAAGGCCAATCCCCAGCGCAATCAGCCATCCCCAACGTCTGCTCATTGTGACCTCCCTTTCCGGTCGTCGAACAATTGGGCCATTCAATGGGTTTTACACGAAATTAACGAGTTCGGCGAGACCAGGAGCAAATACTGGCATGCCCTTGTTTCGTCATTGTGCTATGAGGGGAAAGGTGCCCAATATTGCTGCCCTTGCGCGGGGCGGTTGCGTCCGAAATCGGAGCGCGAACACTTATGGGTGGGGCGAGGATTTTTTGCCCGTCGGAGGTTTGCCCGTGAAAGCACCCGTCAAATGAGCGCCTTGTCGATCCCGGTGGTGGTGATGGCGAGTATCACCTTCTTCATGGGGGTCTACTCGCTGATGATTCACCTGCGCCGGCACTCGGAACGGGCCGATCTGTCATTCGCCCTGACCTGCTTCGGCGTCTGTCTGTACGACGTGTTCTGCGCGGGGTTGTACAATGCCACCTCGGTGGAACAGGGGGTGTTCTGGCAGCAATGGCAGCTGGTAACACTGGCGACAATAGGGATATTCTGGTTGCACTTTGTCGCGGACTACACCGGCATGGTCTCCAAGCGATGGTTGTGGGTGTTGACCGTGTTGTTGACCATTCTGGCAGCGGCGGAGGCCTTAGGTCCGTCCCACTGGTCGTGGATCGCCGAGGAACCCAGTATCAAACGGTTCGGTCTCCCTTGGCTGGGCTCAATCACCTACTACGAAGGCTCGTCCGGTCCGCTGGTCGGGGCGAATACCCTGGCGGGCATCGTCATATTTGCCTATCTGTTCATCGCCGCGATTCGCTACTCCCGCTCCGGCCAGAGACGGCGCGCACGGGCGCTGATCATCGGCATGGGCCTGTTCAGCGCCGGCTTTTTCAATGATGTCTTCATCACTATGGGGATCTATCAGTTCATCTACGTCACCGAGTACGCCTACATGGGCATCGTGCTGATGTTCTCCCTGTCTCTCTCCAATGAGGTGGTAGAGGCGTCGATCGTTCGTCAAGAGCGATCCCGGCTCGAAGAGCGCCTGCGCCAAGCTCAGAAAATGGAGGCCGTGGGACGACTGGCCGGGGGAATCGCCCACGACCTGAACAACATGCTGACCCCGATCATCGGTTACGCCGATATCGCCGCCCGGCGGGAATGCAGCCCAGAGCAATTGCATCGGTACTTCGAGCGGATCCGGGATGTGGCCGAGCACGCCCAGGAGCTCACCGGACAGCTGCTCGCCTTTGGTCGCAAGCAGGTGCTGCGGATGAAGGTGCTCGATCTCAACGCGGTGATCCGGCGCTCGGAGACGATGATCCGGCCGCTGATTCGGGAGGACATTCAGATCTCGGTGACCCTTGGCGACGACTTGGAAAGCGTACGGGCGGACGAGACGCAACTCCAGCAGATCCTGATTAACTTGGTGCTCAATGCCCGCGATGCTCTACCCCGAGGAGGAGCGATTGGAATTCGTACGTCAAAGGTGGTGCTAAAAACCGATCGCGCCCTGCGTCACTCCGAGATCCAAGCCGGTCCCTATGTGATGCTGGCGGTGAGTGACACGGGCGACGGCATGGATTCGGAGACAGCGCGCCAGGTGTTCGAGCCGTTCTTCACGACCAAGGACAAGTGGGCCGGAACCGGGCTCGGTCTGTCGACCGTCTATGGCATTGTCAAGCAACACGGGGGCCATATCGACGTGGTCAGCGAATTGAAAAAAGGGTCAACATTCGAGGTCTACCTACCAATGGTGGCGCAACCGCCGGAGCCGCTCGACGATGTGATTCAGCCCCAAACGGCAAACTCCGGACGGGAAATCGTGCTGGTCGTCGAGGACGAGCAGGTGGTGCGGGAGATGGCCAGTGAGGCGCTGAGCAACGCCGGCTACGAGGTGCACACGGCTCAGGACGGCGAAGAGGGACTGGAGATGATGAACCGGCTGGACAAGCGAGTCGATCTGCTGCTCACCGACGTGGTGATGCCCAACATGGACGGACGGGAGCTCTACGATACCCTACTGCAACGCCATGAACGGCTGGCCGTGCTGTTCATGTCCGGCTACACCGATGACGTCATCGCTCCCAAGGGGGTGCTCGAGGAAGATGTGGCCTTTTTACAAAAACCGTTCTCGGTCGAAGCGCTACTCACCGCGGTCCGCACGGTCCTCGATCGGACCGGGAGTACCGATCGAGACTGAGCCCCCCTCCGGTACCTCAACCGTGCTGACCGATCTCCCAACCCTCTTTGCCGAGCCACTTCTCCCCTGAATGAATCGCCGGTTCCTCCAGCTCGGTGGACATGGTCGCATTCCAGCAGTTGAGAAAGGCGACCAAAGACGCGACAGCGGTGAGTTGGGTGATTTCGTCGTCGGTCCAATGCTGGCGCAGGCGACGGGTCAAGTCATCATCCGCCCCCGGGTTGGGCACCTGGGCGGAGATCTCGGCCAGCTCCAGCGCCGCGCGTTCGGCTTCGGTAAACGCGTCGTGCACGCGAAAGCGGCAGATGTTGGCCAACTTGTCCTCTTGCGCATTGTAGCGTTCGCCGGCCCGGACAAAGTGCGCCTGGCAGTAGCGGCACTCCCGCGCCGTGCTGCACACTGCTCCGATTAGGCGCATCAGATCACTGGTCACGCGGCTGCCCGGAGGCGCGGCTGTGGCGGCGCGATTGAGCGCGACAAAGGCCTCGGCCAGGCCCGGAATCCGCTGCATCGTCAACACGCTGCGGGGACAAAACCCGAGCGTCTCGTCATAAAACTTCACCACCTCGGCCAGCGCCGAGTCCTGCTTCAACTCCAACGGGTCAACCAACGGCATCGCTACATTCCTCCGTTCAATCATCACAAGCTCTACCGTTATCTAACCCATTGACCCGGCACCGTCCCGAAACTTTTTGTCGATCAGCGGTCTCACCGGTGGCGCATGCCAAACTGCCGCGCACCGGCCACGTGATTGTGAAGGAAACGCCACCCCAGCAGGTCGCAGGTACCGGCCCACCAGCTGGCTAGTTTTGATCGATCGCTTTGATGTCCTCGAGAACTTCCGGCACTAGGTAAAGACCGCCGTAGCCGACGACCTTCATCGTGGCCGCCTCCAGGGTGATGAAGGTCGATTGTTGGTTGAAGACGCAATCGTCAGGGCAGCCGCCATTCCAGATAACGTTGTCCACATCCTCCATGCGCCAGCCACCGGTCCATCCCATCTCGTCCATCTTGGCGCTAGCTTCGGCCGGGGTGTAGCGCTCGGGGATGGCCAGGTCGTGAAAATAGAATCCCACCATCTCCGAGTTGTATTGGAGCACTTCTTCGTAGGCTTGGGCGAGAAACGCAAACTGCGCATCACAGCCCCCTCACCCGGGGGAGCCGTAGCGAAAGACCAGTGACTTCACCTGATCCCGATTCTCGAAGACCTCGCACATGTCCAAAACTTCCAGCTCCCCATCCGGTCCGTAAACAGCGGGAAACTGGGTCGCCGGAACGGGCATGTCCAGGTACCAATCGTAGGGACCCGGCGGGTAATTCCCACCGCACGGCAGCTCATCCGTATCCCCGTCAGCATCGCTATCGCCGTCGCCGTCCCCGTCGCTATCGCCGTCACTATCCCCATCGCTGTCGCTGTCCGCGTCACCGGACGCGGCATCGTCGTCGCCGGCAGCTTCCTCTGTACAACCGATGGCGGCCCACGAAAAACAAAACACTAAACCCAAAAATACCATTCGCTTGGCCATGACACCATTCCCTGTGTAGCGGATCAATCCATTGTAGTAGTTATAAAATTTTCGTTCCCATCGTGCCACCTCGTCGGTCGATTCGCATCTCGATATTTAGCGACCGACGAAGACCGGTTCCTCAGAAACCGGCTAGAGGTGTCTTCCTTCACTGCTCTTTTCACCCTCTTTTTTGCAGAGGATGTAGTCTGCAAGAACTAGCCAACAGAGACAGAGCCCCACCGGCAAGCAGTTCCAGGGGCATAAATAATGCTCGACCGCGCTGATTCCGGCTTGACCCAAGCCGATGACAGGGGGGAGGACGTGCTCGTCAAATTTGACTTGCAGACACTTGCGAAGAAATTCCATCTGCTCAATAGCGCTGACCGAACAGACGATGCTATATCCAAGAGAAATATTGGCAAGAATTGCTGATCCGCCTGTGGCATAGGAGATAAATCTGTACCGCTCTATCTTGTCGACCAAAAGTGCCATAATTGCCAGCAGAGCGCCGTTAATGGTGAGCAACCAGGTCATCCGGTCATTTTCGATCTCGTTCTCCGTCTTAATCAATTCCTTCAGCGCGTCGTTGTAGCCCTTTAGTTCCTCGTCGACACGGGCAAACGACATCTCTGCCAGATCCGCTGCTGCCGGGGCTGAACCGTACGACTGTCGACAGTCCGCAACATTCTCCGTAAGAGACGCTCGAACACATTTCGCCGATTGTTCACAGTTACACAATCTGATTAACAGCGCGTTGTCCTTTGATTGGCAATACTCAAATTCCTTTTGGAAACTGTCATCTGTCGTCGCGTAATCATCGCGCTTACAATAGACATGGGCATACGCAAACCAGGAAATGAGAAACAAGAACACCAGATTGTATGCAATGAACCCCGGTTTCTTGAGATTTCTTTTTAAGCCTCGGTAGGTGCTGCTGGCTTTGTCCACATAGCCCCCCTCATTCTATATTTTATCGGAGACTATCCTTTCTGCCTTTGGATGTAAATATCGATACCAGCAGAAGCGCGAGCAGGCGGTCGGCCATCAACTTTGTTGCCAGCCGTGATGGCTCGGTGTAGCGTAACGACAGGATATGTTATGGACCGACAACGAACGAAAAATCACTCCTTTTTGTGGGGCATATCGCTCTTACTGGTTTGGTTTGCCTCGTCCTGCGGCGGTGCAGAAAACGATCCCGCTTCTCCTTTGACCATCGAGGTCTGGGTCCACTCCGGCCAGGAGGCAGAGCGGGAGACGATCATTGATCAGGTGGCTCGGTTCAATCGGTCCCAGCGGCGGATTCGGGTGCGGTTGGAGGTGCTTCCCGAGCAGGGTTACAATGCCCAGGTTCAAGCGGCGGCGTTGGCCGATGATCTGCCCGATGTGGTGGAATTCGATGGGCCCTATGTGTCCAACTACGCCTGGCAGGGCAAGCTGGTCCCTCTGCGAGGTTTGCTGTCCGATGATTTATTGGATCAACTTCTTCCTTCGGTATTGCGCCAGGGGAGCTATCGGGACCGGCTCTACGCGGTGGGGACGTTTGACTCCGGATTGGGGTTGTACGGCCGGCGGTCGTTG